>NZ_JBFAAP010000001.1:133937-371802 GCF_040639815.1 Streptomyces sp. NPDC023723 | reverse complement strand
CAGGAGTAGCAGCGGTGTCCGTGCCGCTGTCGGTCCTGGGCTGGTCGGTGGTGATCCTCCCTGAAGGTGTGCCGCTACGGCTTGAGCACCAGGGTGTCGCTCGTGCTCTTGTCGACCGCCGCGTCGGTGAACGACCAGGGCAGCAGTTCGCCCTCGGCCCACTTGTCGGTCTGGTCGGTGTAGTGGGCGCTGAAGGCGTGCCCGGAGGCGCCGGAGAGGTTGATCCACCGCGACTTGTCGAGGTCGTCGAGGTTGACCACCATCCGCATGGACGGCACCCAGAGCACGCCGTACCCGCCGGCCGCGTTCCACCCGGTGGCGTTGACGGCCGCCTCGCCGCCGCTCAGCTCCCAGGGGCCGCGGTTGAGGGCGTACTTCAGGAAGCTGGGGCCCTCGGTGCCGAGCGTCTGGTTCTTCAGGAACAGCCGGTGCAGCCGGCCCCAGCTCCAGGTGTCGATGTCCTTGCCGAGCTTGGCGGTCAGCTCCCAGCGGGCGTCGACCATGGCCCGCTTGAACAGGTCGTCGCGGTTGTTCTCGGCGCCCTTGCGGGTGCCGTTCGCGGGCGTCGTCCACCAGTCGCTGTCGGTGTCCTTGAGCAGCGTGCGGACCACCTCGAACCAGCGGTCGCCGCCGTCCGGCTGGGCCTGGTCGGCCTCGCGCTGGCCGCACTCGCGGACCTTCTGCGTCTCGTCGGCGGGCCCGGTGGTGTTGACCGGGTCGACCCACAGGCACTGGCCCTTGACCCGCAGCTCCTTGGGCAGCTTGTTGCCGAAGGCCAGTTTGACGATGTTGCGCCAGGTGGCGTTGAAGTACGCGGCGGCGGCCGAGTCGGCGTCCTGGGTGTAGTCCCAGCCCTCAAGGAGCTTCTGCGCCTCGCGGACGTCCGGGTCGTCGACGTCGATCTTCAGCAGGTAGGGCACCAGCAGTTTGGCGATCTCGCTGCTGTTGTCCAGCTGCATCTGGCGCATGTCGTCGGTGGAGACCTTGCCGCCGTCCTTGATCTTCTGCTCGATCAGGGAGGTGATCCGCTGGCTGCGGGTCCCGTAGCCCCAGTCGGTGGTGAGGGTGTACGGGTACTTGTCCTCGTCGACGACGGCCTGGTTGGCGGTGACGATGTAGCCGCGCTCCGGGTTGTACTCGTAGGGCAGTTCGTCGTCCGCGATGTACTTGCCGGTCCAGCGGTAGTCGGGGTCCCAGCCGGGCGCCGGCAGCGAGCCGTCGTGGCCGTCCGCGCGGATTGGGATCTGGCCGGGCAGCGTGTAGCCGATGTTGCCGTCGGTGTCGGCGTAGACCAGGTTCTGCGAGGGCACGTCGAACTTGGCCGCCGCCGCGCGGAACTCGTTCCAGTCGCCCGCGCGGTCGATCTCGAAGACGGCGTCCATGGAGGTGCCGGCCTCCAGGGCGGTCCAGCGCAGCGCGACGCCGTAGCCGTCGCCGCGGTCGGGGGCGGCGGCCTCGACGCCGGCCTTCTTGCCGACCTTGACCAGTTCGTCGTCGCGGTCGGAGAGCAGCGGCCCGTTGTTGGTCTCCCGGACGACGATCTTCTTCGACTTGCCGCCGGCGACCTTGATGGTCTCCTCGCGGGTCTCGAAGGGGACCACCTTGCCGTCGTACTGGTAACCGTCGCCGGTGATCTTCTCCAGGTAGAGGTCGCTGACGTCGACGCCGGAGTTGGTCAGACCCCAGGCGATCTCCTGGTTGTGTCCGATTATCACGCCGGGCATGCCCGCGAAGGTGTAGCCGGTGACGTCGTACTGGCACTTGGCCGAGACGCTGCGGCAGTGCAGGCCCATCTGGTACCAGACCGAGGGCAGCGACGGCGACAGGTGCGGGTCGTTGGCCAGCAGCGGCTTGCCGGTGATGGTGTGCTCGCCGGCGACCACCCAGGAGTTGGAGCCGATGCCGTCACCGTTCACGCCGACGGCGGTGGGCAGGTCGTCCAGGACGTCCTGGAGGCCGGAGAGCTGGCTCTGCAGCACGGTGGAGCCGGAGGTGCCGGCCGAGTCGGAGACGGTCGTGCCGGACGTGCCGGAACTGTCGCCGGTAGCGCTGTCGCCGCCCTCGAAGGTGCCGGTCAGCTCGTTGTACTGGCCTTCCTGGACGATCGCCTTGTTGCGGTCGTAGGGGTAGTCCGGGTACAGGTCGGCGATCTGCTCCGGGCCGAGCCGGCTGGTCATCAGGGCGCGGTCGATCTCGTCCTGCATGTTGCCGCGCAGGTCCCAGGCCATCGCCTTGAGCCACGCGATGGAGTCGACCGGGGTCCACTCCTCGGGCGTGTAGTCGTTGGTGAAGCCCAGGGCGGCGTACTCCAGCGAGATGTCCGCGCCGTCCTTGCCCTTCAGGTAGGCGTTGACCCCCTTGGCGTACGCCTGGAGGTACTGCTTGGTGGAGTCGGAGAGCGTCTCGTCGTACTCCTTCTGCGCCACCCGGTCCCAGCCCAGCGTGCGCAGGAACTCGTCGTTGTCGACCTGCCCCTTGCCGAACATCTCGGACAGGCGCCCCGAGGTCATGTGCCGGCGCACGTCCATCTCGTAGAACCGGTCCTGCGCCTGGACGTAGCCCTGCGCCATGAACAGGTCCGTGTCGGAGGAGGCGTAGATCTGCGGGATGCCGTACGAGTCGCGCTTGACGTCGACCGGCCCCGACAGGCCGTCCAGCGTGATCGATCCCTTGGTCTGCGGGAAGGAGGCGCGGACGGTGCTGATGGACCAGTACGCCCCGTAGGCGAGGCCGCCGATGACGGCCAGCACCAGCACGAGGACCATCAGTCTGGCTCTGCGCCCCTTCTTCCTCGCGGACTTGGCGGGCCGGTGGCCCGAAGAGGCGGTGTTGGTGGGGGGCATCGCTGTCCTTGCTGTCCTAACACGAGCGGCAGGGGCGGGCTGTGCTTTCTGCTGCGCTGCTTTTCTTCTGCTGCGTGCGCTGTCTACTGCGCGCGCTGTCTACTGCGTGCGCTGTCTTTTGCGCTTCCGACTGACTGAACGCTGGAGCAACCATAGGCGCAGGGCCTGGCCGCCCTTGACGCGGAGTCGGGAACCGGCACGGACGGACGTTCGATCATGCCAAGGCGAGCGTCAAGAAAACGTCAAGAGTTAGGTAAGGTAACGAAGTACTTGTCCCGTTCGTCATATGCCGGAAGGAACGGCCCCTGACTGTCCACCACCTCAACCAGCTCCTGCTCGTCTGCTCGCTCGTGCTGCTCATCGCCGTCGCGGCGGTCCGGATCTCCTCACGCAGCGGGCTGCCCAGCCTGCTCGTCTACCTGGCCATCGGTATCGCCATGGGCCAGGACGGCATCGGCGACGTCAAGTTCGACAACGCCGAACTGACCCAGGTCATCGGATACGCCGCCCTGGTGGTGATCCTGGCCGAGGGCGGCCTGGGCACCAAGTGGAAGGAAGTGCGGCCCGCCCTGCCGGCCGCCTCCGCGCTGGCCCTGGCCGGCGTCGCGGTGAGCGTCGGCGTCACCGCGGCGGGCGCCCACTACCTGACCGGGCTGGAGTGGCGGCAGGCCCTGATCATCGGGGCGGTGGTGTCCTCCACCGACGCCGCGGCCGTCTTCTCGGTACTGCGCCGCATCCCGCTGCCGTCCCGGATAACCGGCACCCTGGAGGCCGAGTCCGGCTTCAACGACGCCCCCGTGGTCATCCTGGTGGTCGCCTTCTCCACGGCCGGCCCCATGGAGCACTGGTACGTGCTGGTCGGCGAGATCTTCCTGGAGCTGGCCATCGGCGCGGCCATCGGGCTCGCGGTGGGCTGGCTGGGCTCCTGGGGGCTCAGGCACGTCGCGCTGCCCGCCTCCGGCCTCTACCCGATCGCCGTCATGGCGATCGCCGTCACCGCCTACGCGGCCGGCGCCATGGCGCACGGCAGCGGCTTCCTCGCCGTCTACCTGGCCGCCATGGTGATGGGCAACGCCAAGCTGCCGCACTGGCCGGCCACCCGCGGCTTCGCCGACGGGCTCGGCTGGATCGCGCAGATCGGCATGTTCGTCCTGCTCGGCCTGCTGGTCACCCCGCACGAACTGGGCGACGACATCCTGCCCGCCCTCGTCATCGGCCTGGTGCTCACCATGGTGGCCCGGCCGCTGAGCGTCGTGCTGTGCCTGCTGCCGTTCCGGGTGCCGTGGCAGGAGCAGACCCTGATGTCCTGGGCGGGACTGCGCGGCGCGGTGCCCATCGTGCTCGCCACCATCCCCATGGTGCAGGGCGTCGACGGCAGCCAGCGGATCTTCAACATCGTCTTCGTCCTGGTCGTCGTCTACACCCTCGTCCAGGGGCCGACGCTGCCGTGGCTGGCCCGCAAGCTGCGGCTGGGCGGCGGTTCCGGGGCGGCCGACCTCGGCATCGAGTCGGCGCCCCTGGAGCGGCTGCGCGGCCACCTGCTCTCCGTCGCGATCCCCGAGGGGTCGAGGATGAGCGGCGTCGAGGTGGCCGAGCTGCGGCTGCCGGCCGGGGCCGCGGTCACCCTCGTCGTCCGCGACGGCACCTCCTTCGTGCCGCTGCCCTCCACGGTGCTGCGGCTCGGCGACGAACTCCTCGTCGTCGCCACCGACCCGGTCCGGGACGCCGCCGAGAAGCGGCTCCGCGCGGTGGACCGCGGCGGCAAGCTGGCCGGCTGGCTGGGCACCGACGGGGAGGACGTGGGGGCGGGGTGAGGGGGCGGGGGCGGGCTCGCGGGGCCGGGGCCGGGGCCGGGGTTAGGTGTGTTTCCGCCGGGTTTCCGTTCCGGGGCTGGGTGTGGGTTCCGCTCCGGGGCTGGTGCGGGTTCTGTTCCGGGGCTAGGTGCGGGTTCTGTTCCGGGGCTAGGTGCGGGTTTCGCTCCGGGGCTGGTGCGGGTTCCGTTCGGGGGGCCCGGTGCGCACGTCGCTGTATACAATGGGCCGGTCACCTGATCGAACCAACTCTGCCTGACGCAGAGCTGGCGCGACCGTATGGCGGCCGGGCTGCACCTGTTCGACGGCTCCGGTATCTACCGCAGTCCGCGCAAGAGGACAGCTCTCGGCGCCCCACCCCCTTACCGGGGAACCGCGCCACCAGGCGGCAGAAAGGCACGGACCGTGGCACCCACGGTCACCCCGTCGGCGGAGCCCAAGGGACGCCCGGGTTACGGGCAACTGCTGCGCACCCGCGGCGCCTGGACCTTCCTGGTCCCCGGCTTCGCCGCCCGCCAGCCCTTCGCGATGCTGACGATCTCCATCGTCCTCCTCGTCCAGCACACCACCGGCTCCTACGGGGCGGCGGGCGCCGCCGCGGCCGTCACCGGTGTCTCCATGGCGCTGTTCGCCCCTTACAGCGGCCGGCTCGCCGACCGGCACGGGCAGCGCGCCGTGCTGGTGCCCGGCGTCCTGGTGCACGTCGCCTCGGGCCTGGTCCTGACGGTGCTGGCCCTCGCGGACGCGCCCCTGTGGGCCCTGTTCGCGGCGGCGGTGCCCACCGGCGCCTCGGTGCCGCAGATCGGCCCCATGGTCCGCGCCCGCTGGGCGGTACGGCTCAAGGACTCGCCGCTGCTGCCCACCGCGGCCGCCTTCGAGTCCGTCACCGACGAACTGACCTTCGTCGTCGGCCCGCTGCTGGCCACCGCCCTGTGCACGGCCCTGCACCCGGCCGCCGGCCTGATCACGGAGGCCGCGCTGACCCTGCTGGGCGGCCTGCTCTTCGCCGCGCAGAAACGCACCCAGCCGTCCGTCGGCCCGGACGGCCCGGGCGAGACGGACGGCGCCGGCGGGACGGACGGCGCCGGGCGGGGCGACGGGCACGCGCGCGTGCGGCACGTTCCGGCGCTGCGCGTCCCCGGGGTGCGGATCCTGGCCGTGGCCTTCCTGGGCATCGGTTCGGTCTTCGGCGGCATGCAGGTCGCGCTGGCCGCGTTCACCGAGTCGATCGGCGAGCCCGGTCTGAACGGCGCCCTGTACGGCACGTTCGCCGCGGGCAACATGCTCTCCGGTGTCGTCTGCGGCGCGATCGCCTGGCAGACGGCGCCGCGGCGCCGCCTCCTCGTCGGCTACACCGCGCTGGCCCTGACCGCGTCCGGCCTGTGGGCCGCGCAGTCGGTGCCGCTCCTGGCGGGCCTCGGCCTGCTGGTCGGCATGTGCATCGCGCCCACCCTGATCACCGGCTACACCCTCGTCGAGTCGCTGGTCCCGGCCGGCGCCCGCACCGAGGCGTTCACCTGGCTGACCGGCGCCGTCGCGCTCGGCCAGGCGGCCGCCGTCACGGTCGCCGGACAGCTGGAGGACAAAGCCTGGGCGGGCGCCGGATTCCTGGTGCCGATGGGCGGCACGGTGCTCGCCCTGGTGACCCTCCTGGCGCTGCGCTCCCGGCTGTCGGTGCCGCCGCACGGGCGGACCGTGGCACGTGGCGTGGGTCACCGCGAGCCCGCCGCAGTGGACTGATCCCCGGGAATACGTCACTATGGACCGTCGTTAGCACTCATCGAGTGAGAGTGCCAGGAGGAAGACAGTGCCGACGTACCAGTACCAGTGCACCGAGTGCGGCGAGGGCCTCGAGGCGGTGCAGAAGTTCACCGACGACGCTCTTACCGAGTGCCCCAATTGCGGTGGCCGCCTGAAGAAGGTGTTCTCGGCCGTCGGCATCGTCTTCAAGGGCTCCGGCTTCTACCGCAACGACAGCCGCGGCTCGTCGTCCAGCAGTTCCCCGGCGGCGTCCGCGAAGTCGACGTCCTCGTCGTCGGACGCGAAGCCGTCGTCCTCGTCGTCCTCCGACTCCAAGTCGTCGGGCTCGAGCACCTCCTCCAGCAGCAGCTCCGCCGCCTGAGGACCCATGCCCCGCAGGACCTCGCCGTCGTCCGACGGCGGGGTCCTCGGCGTTGTCGGGGGCGGTTAGGGTGCGGTCCATGGCGAACACGGCGCACGACGCACACCCGGCACCCGAGGCGCATGCCGAGATCGGTGTGATCGGCGGCTCCGGTTTCTACTCGTTCCTCGACGACGTGACCGAGGTCCGGGTGGACACCCCCTACGGGCCGCCCAGCGACTCCCTCTTCGTCGGCGAGGTCGCCGGCCGGCGGGTCGCCTTCCTTCCCCGGCACGGCCGCGGCCACCATCTGCCGCCGCACCGGATCAACTACCGCGCCAACCTGTGGGCGCTGCGCTCGGTGGGCGTGCGCCAGGTCCTCGGCCCCTCGGCGGTGGGCGGACTGCGCCCCGAGTACGGACCCGGGACGCTGCTGGTGCCCGACCAGTTCGTCGACCGCACCAGGTCCCGGCCCTCCACCTACTTCGACGGACTGCCGCTGCCCGACGGCACCGTGCCGAACGTGGTGCACGTGTCGCTGGCCGACCCGTACTGCCCCACCGGACGCGCCGCCGCGCTGAAAGCGGCCCGCGGACAGGACTGGGAGCCGGTGGACGGCGGCACCCTCGTCGTGGTCGAGGGGCCGCGCTTCGGGACCCGCGCCGAATCGCTGTGGCACCGGGCGCAGGGCTGGTCGGTGGTGGGCATGACCGGTCATCCGGAGGCGGCGCTCGCCCGTGAGCTGGAGCTCTGCTACACCTCGCTGACCCTCGTCACCGACCTCGACGCGGGCGCCGAGAGCGGCGAGGGCGTGTCGCACGACGAGGTGCTGCGGGTGTTCGCCGCCAACGTGGACCGGCTGCGGGGTGTCCTGTTCGACACGGTGGCCGCGCTGCCGGCCGCCGGGGAGCGGGACTGCGGGTGCGAGCGGGCGCTGGGCGGGATGGATCCGGGGATCGCGCTGCCGTGACGTGCTGGCGCGTTCTGGGGGTTCGGGAGTCGGGAGTGGAACGCCTCCTTCGGGTGAGCGGGTTTTCCACAACCCGTCGGTAGTCCACGGGGCCCGGCGGGCGGAAGCGCGAAGCCTCATCGTGGTGGGCGCAAGCCGGTCCCTCGTCACAGGTGGTGGTCACCGTGTCCGACAGCCCATCCTCTTCTCCCTTCGCTCACCGTCCGCCGGGTACGGACGCGCCGCCCACCTGTGAGGTGCCGCACTTCGCGCCGGTACGGGTGCGCGGCGGGCGGCACCAACTGCGCCGGCTGCTGCGGCATCGGCGGCGCGCCGTGGCCGCCGGGCTGGCCGTCACCGCCGCGGCCCTGGTGGCGGCGGGCCCGCACCCGGGCGCCGACGCCGACCGGGACGACCGGCGGGCGCGCGGGCATCCGGTGAGCGGACGGGCACCGCAGCGTGCCGTGCCCCGGCTGGTGTCGGCGCCGGTGCGGATCGCCGACGCGGCGACGGTACGGCTGCTGCGGCCCGGCGACCGGGTCGACGTGGTGGCGGGCGGGACCGCGGGCGGGGCCACTGTGGTCGCCCGGGGTGCGCGGGTGACGGAGGTGCCGCAGAGCGTGCCGGCCGCCCTGGACTCCGACGGTACGGACGGTGGCGGCGGGGCGGGCGGTGCGCTGGTGGTGCTCTCGGTGCCGCGCGACACGGCGGCCCGGCTGGTCGGCGCGGGCGCCGGGTCCCGACTGGCGGTGACCCTGTGCTGAGTTCGACACCACGGTTGGGTTCGGCACCACGGTTGAACTCGACACCCCGGTCGAACTCGACATCACCGTTGAGTTCGACATCACCGACTCCGTCAAGTCCCTCGTTCGGGTGGCCCGATTGGACAGGGTGGACAGACGCTGACGTAGGTTGCGGAGCGTTTTGTTCCACAAGCTGTTCATGCGAGGAGTGCGCCCGAGGTGAGCGAGAAGAAGCCGAGTGTCTGGCAGGGCTTCAAGGCCTTCCTGATGCGCGGGAACGTCATCGACCTGGCCGTGGCGGTCGTCATCGGCGCCGCCTTCACCAACATCGTGAACTCGGTGGTGAAGGGGGTCATCAACCCGCTCGTCGGAGCATTCGGCACCAAGAGCCTGGAGCACTACAGCTCGTGCCTCAAGGCCCCCTGCAAGGTGGCGGACGACGGCACGGTCACCAGCGGCATCCCGATCCTGTGGGGCTCCGTGCTCGGCGCCACCCTCACCTTCGTGATCACCGCGGCCGTCGTCTACTTCCTGATGGTCCTGCCCATGTCGAAGTACCTGGCCCGGCAGGAGGCCCGCCGCAGGGCCAAGGAGGGCACTCAGGAGGTCATCGAGGTGACCGAGCTGGAGGTGCTCAAGGAGATCCGGGACGCGCTGATCGCGCAGCGCGGGTCGGGGCACGACCAGCGGTAGGACGGCGCGGCGCTCACAGGTGGTGCGGCGGCTTCTCGTCGAGGAAACGCTTCAGATCGGCCGCGGCGTCCTTGTCGCCCGGCCGCTCGCCCCAGCCGCGGTCGGTGTCGTCCGCGGACTGCTGGTCCAGCGGATCGTCGAAGATCAGCGCCGGCTTCGGCGCGCGCGGCTCGGGGTCGGGGGCGGTGCTCATGTCTCCAGGGTACGGCGCCCGCGCCGGACCACACTGGCGTCATGACAGTTGACGCATTGACGGACGTCGCCGGTCTGCGGGTGGGGCACGCGACACGGATCGGCGACGGGTGGCTCACGGGGACGACGGTCGTGCTGGCGCCGCAGAGCGGTGCGGTCGCCGCGGTGGACGTGCGCGGTGGCGGACCCGGCACCAAGGAGACCGACGCGCTCGATCCGCGCAACGTGGTGCAGCGGGTGGAGGCCGTCGTCCTGACCGGCGGCAGCGCCTACGGCCTGGACGCGGCGTCGGGCGTGATGGCCTGGCTGGAGGAACGGGGCCGGGGGGTGCGCGTCGGTCCGGGCCCCACGCACGTGGTGCCGGTCGTGCCGGCCGCCTGTGTCTTCGACCTGGGGCGCGGCGGCGACTTCCGGGCCCGGCCGGACGCGGCGACCGGCCGGGCGGCGGTCGAGGCGGCCGACGCGAGCGCGCCGGGGGCTGCCGTGGCCGAAGGGTGCGTGGGAGCCGGTACGGGAGCCGCACTCGGGCTGCTGAAGGGCGGGGTGGGGACCGCGAGCACCGTCCTGGACTCGGGGTACACGGTGGCGGCGCTGGTGGTGGCCAACGCGGCGGGATCGGCGCTGAACGCGGAACGGGGGGTGTTGTACGGGGAGTTGATGCTGGGCAACGACGTGGCGTATCCGGCGGCGGAGGTGCGCGAGGCGGCCCGGCGCCGGCTGGCCGAGGTCGCGCGGACGAACACGCTGCCGCCGCTGAACACGACGCTCGCCGTCGTCGCCACCGACGCCGGCCTGTCCAAGGCACAGGCCCAGAAACTGGCCGGCACCGGGCACGACGGCATCGCCCGAGCGGTACGCCCCGCGCATCTGCTCAACGACGGGGACACGGTGTTCGCCATGGCGACCGGAGACCGTCCGCTGGACGCCGCCCAGCCGCTGGCCCTGAACGAACTGCTGGCAGCCGGCGCGGACACGGTGACACGCGCCATCGTCCGAGCGGCACACGCGGCCACCTCGGTGACCGGGGCGGGCGGGACCTGGCCTTCGTATCGGGGGCTGTATTCGGGGGCTGTATGAGGGGCGACGGGGGCGGGACGGGAAGGGAGGGGGGCGGGTGGGAGGGGGCCGGGGGGGAGGGGAGGGGGCCCGGGGGGGGCGGCCCCGGCGACGGAGCGGGCTTGTACGGGATCGGCAGGTGCGGGACCGGGCCACCCGGGCCACCGTCAGGCGGCGGTGCGTTCGTCGAGGGGTCGGCGGCGGAGGTGGCGCTGGAGGCCGGGGGGCGCGTAGGCCATGTCGAGGGTGCCGACGTCGCTGCCGGGCGGGACGATCTCGTCGATCCGGTCCAGGATCTCGTCCGTGAGCGTGACGTCGGCGCCGGCCAGCAGGTCGTCGAGCTGCTCCATGGTGCGCGGTCCGATGATGGCGCTGGTCACGCCGGGATGGGCGATCGCGAACGCCATCGCGAGGTGGGTCAGCGGCAGGCCCGACTCCGCGGCCAGCGGGATCAGTTGCTCGACGGCGTCGAGGCGTCGCTCGTCGCTGAGGTGCTTGAAGTAGGCGGCGCGGCGCAGGTCGGTCTGCCGGCCCTTGCGGATCCGCCCGGTGAGCATGCCTTGGGCGAGCGGGCTCCACACCAGCGTGCCCATTCCGAAGCGCTGGGTGACGGGGAGCACCTCCCGCTCGATGCCGCGGTTGAGGATCGAGTAGGTCGGCTGTTCGGTGCGGAAGCGTGCCAGGCCGCGCCGCTCGGCCACCCACTGGGCCTCGACGATGTCGGAAGCGGGCATCGTGGAGGAGCCGATGGCGCGGACCTTGCCGTCGCGGATCAGGTCGGTCAGCGCGGAGAGGGTCTCCTCGACGTCGGTGTCGGGGTCCGGGCGGTGGATCTGGTACAGGTCGATGTGGTCGGTCCCCAGGCGGCGGAGCGAGTTCTCGACGGCGGTCGTGATCCAGCGCCGGGAGTTGCCCCGCCGGTTGGGGTCGTCGCCCATCGGCAGGCCGAGCTTGGTGGCCACGACGACGTCGGCGCGCCGCCCCTTCAGTGCCTTGCCAAGGATCTCCTCGGACTCGCCGTGCGCGTAGACGTCGGAGGTGTCGACGAAATTGATGCCGGCGTCCAGCGCCTTGTGGATGATCCGGACCGAGTCCTCGTGGTCCGGGTTGCCGATGGCGCCGAACATCATCGCGCCGAGCGCGTAGGGGCTGACCTTGATGCCGGTACGGCCGAGGGTGCGATAGTGCATGCGGTGTGCTCCAGGGTTGGCGGCCGGGGCAGGCGGTCGGCGCACGGGGCGTCGTGCGACGCGGCCTGGTGCCACGCCCCGAACCTAAACGGAATGACGTTCCGGATGCGGTCGAATATACGGAACGTCGTTCCGGATGGGCAAGTGCGGTTTCCAGTAAGCCGCTAGCCAGGAAGCCGGGAAATTGGAAGCCGGAGGCCCGGGGGCTGGCGACCCGGGGCCGACGCCCCGCCCCCGTCGCTTTGTCGCGGTTCTGTCACGCGGCGGCCTCTGTCGGGAACGGCGGGAACCCCATCGCCCCGGGAGCGCTCCTCTCCCACGTACCCGAACGGATCGCATACTTCACACCAACCTGGAGCAGCCCGTGACAACGCCGGACATAGCAACGCGGCGGCGCGCACTGGGGGTCAGTGCCGTCCTGATGGTCGGCGCTCTCGCCCTCACCGCCTGCGGCGGCAACGCCAGCGCCGACATCGGCGCCGACGCCAAGGCGGCGGCCGCCGAGATCGCCATCTCGGCGAAGGACGGCTCGACCGGCGCGTCGATCAACAACACCGAGGTCGAGGTCGGCGACGGCACGCTGACCGCCGTACGCATGACCGTGGTGGGGTCGGACACGGAGGTGCCGGGGAGTCTGGCCGGGGACGGGGCGAGCTGGAAGCCGAAGGAGCAGTTGGAGCGCGGCACGAAGTACCGGATCACGGCGGCGGCGAAGACGGACGACGGCCAGAAGCTCTCCGCCGACTCGACCTTCACCACCGTCTCCGCGGACGACAGCTTCATCGGGACGTACACGCCGGACGGCGGGGCGACGGTCGGCGTGGGGATGCCGGTGTCGTTCACGTTCGACAAGGCGATCACCGACAAGAAGGCCGTGCAGTCGCACATCAAGGTCACCTCCAGCAGCGGGCAGAAGGTGGTCGGGCACTGGTTCAACGGGCAGCGGCTCGACTTCCGGCCCGAGGAGTACTGGAAGTCCGGCTCGAAGGTGACGACGAAGATCGACCTGGACGGGGTCGAGGGCGCCGACGGCGTCTACGGGGTGCAGCAGAAGACGGTCACCTTCACCGTCGGCCGCTCCCAGGTCTCCACGGTCGACGCGGCCACCCAGACCATGACGGTGGTGCGCGACGGCAGCACCGTCAAGACGGTCCCGATCTCGGCGGGCAGCCCGGAGCACACCACGTACAACGGGCAGATGGTGATCTCCGAGAAGTTCGAGCAGACCCGGATGAACAGCCAGACGGTCGGGCTGGGCGGCGAGTACGACATCCCGGACGTGCCGCACGCCATGCGGCTGACCACGTCGGGCACCTTCGTGCACGGCAACTACTGGTACAGCAAGAGCAATCCGCCCTTCGGCAGCCAGGGCACCAGTCACGGCTGCGTGGGCATGGCCGACGTCCAGGGCGCGCAGGGCGACACCGACGCGGCGTGGTTCTACGACAGTTCCCTCGTCGGCGACGTCGTGATCGTCAAGAACTCGGCGGACAAGACGGTCGCGCCGGACAACGGGCTCAACGGCTGGAACATGGCCTGGAGCGAGTGGACCGCAGGAAGCGCCGTCTGACCCAGCCAAGTACCGCCTGAACAGCAGATTTTGAGCACACGCGGCTCCGCGCGGGAACTTTTCGCGCGGGCCGCGTGTTTTTCATGCGTACGTTTTCTCGGTTCCCGGACATGATGTCCGACCGAGGGGCTACCGTATGCACCCACAAGGTGACATGCAGCAACGCCGGGAGAAACCTTGAGCGTTCCGTACGAGACCGCAGCGTACGAACCATCCGAGTCGCCCGAGTCTCCTCAGGAGCACCTCGCGCGACTGCTCGGGCGTGCCCTGAACTCGTTCGAACTGCCCGACGACACGCTCAGCGCGCTGGACTGCGCGCTGGCGCACGACGCCTCGCTGCACTCCGCGCACCACAGCGCGGGGCTGCACCGCGAGACGTACCGGCACACCTGGCTGCTCGTCGACGGCTCCGCGCTGACTCTCTGGGAGCTGGTGCACAACACCACCCCGGGCGGCGAGGCGGAGCACGAGGTCTACGTCGACGACGAGGAGCTGCGCGCCGCCACCGCCCGGCTCCCGCTGCCCCCGGACGCCCCGGACCCGCAGGACCCGCTGGATCCGTTGAACGCGCCGGACCCGCTGAACGCGCCGGGTCTGTCCGACTCGTTGGACCCGCCGGACTTCGAGCTGCCGGTGGCGGTCCAGGTGGAGCTGGCCGAGCTGTTCTCCGTGCCCGTCGCGCAGCTCGGCTATCTGCCCGACGGTTCGGCGGACCACGCGCGCCGGCTGCTGCGTCGCGCGGAGAACGCGGACCGGCCCGGCGCGGACACCGCCGAGCGGCTGACCACGGCGTTCGCGCACCAGATCACGCAGGCGTTCGGCCGCCCCGGCCGCGCGGGCCGGGCCGGACTGCCCTTCTCGCTGTACGAGCACGCGTTCCTGCTCCGGGGCGGCGAGCAGGTCTCCCTCTGGGAGGTCGAGCACACGGCGACGCCCGACGGGCGGCACATGTGCGAGGTGTACGTCAGCGAGGACGCCGCCCGGCGGGCGATGGAGCGGCGGGCGGCCCGGCTGTCCTGACACGGCCGGTGCGGCTGTCCTGACACGGCCGGTGGTGCGGTGCCTGGGCGGCCTCCGGTCCGGGCTTCTACGCCGTCACCGTCTTCGTCTCCTTCGTCTCCTTCGTTTCCTTCGCCGACGAGGTGTCCCGCGGTTCCCCGGCCGTCCGTGCCCCCGGCGCCCGGGTGCGCAGGCCTTTCAGCAGCACCACCAGGGCCGTGGTGACCGAGACGCCCGCCGCGACGGCGACCAGGTACAGCAGCGGGCTGCCGATCAGCGGGACCACGAAGACCCCGCCGTGCGGGGCGCGCAGAGTGGCGTCGAAGGTCATCGACAGCGCGCCGGTGAGCGCGCCGCCCGCCATCGAGGCCGGGATGACCCGCAGCGGGTCGGCGGCGGCGAACGGTATCGCGCCCTCGGAGATGAAGGACGCGCCCAGCACCCAGGCGGCCTTGCCGTTCTCCCGTTCGGTGGCGTCGAACAGCCTGCCGCGCACGGTCGTCGCCAGCGCCATCGCCAGCGGCGGGACCATGCCGGCCGCCATCACCGCCGCCATGATCCTCATCGCGGAGTCGCTGGGGTCGGCGACCGCGATGCCGGCGGTGGCGAAGGTGTAGGCGACCTTGTTGACGGGACCGCCCAGGTCGAAGCACATCATCAGGCCGAGCAGGGCGCCGAGCAGCACGGCGTTGGTGCCGGACAGTCCGCCGAGCCAGTCGGTCATCGCCCGCTGCGCCGAGGCGATCGGCTTGCCGATCACCACGAACATCAGGAACCCGATGACCGCCGAGGAGATCAGCGGGATCACCACCACCGGCATGATGCCGCGCAGCGGGGCGGGGATCCGTATCCGCTGGACGGCCAGCACCACCGCGCCGGAGAGCAGTCCGGCCGCCAGTCCGCCGAGGAAACCGGCGTCGATGCTCAGCGCGACGGAACCGCCGACGAAGCCGGGGACCAGGCCGGGGCGGTCGGCCATGCCGTAGGCGATGTACCCGGCGAGTACGGGGACGAGGAAGCCGAAGGCCACGCCGCCGATCTGGAACAGCAGCGCTGCCCAGCTGTCGGTCTGGGTCCACTGGAAGTGGTCCATGACCGAGGGGGCCTTGTTGATCTCGTAGCCGCCGATCGCGAAGCCGAGGGCGATGAGCAGACCGCCGGCCGCGACGAACGGGACCATGTAACTGACGCCGGACATCAGCCACTTGCGGAGCTTGGAGCCGTAGCCCTCGTCGTGGCCGCCGGTACGTTCGACGGGGGTGGTGCCCGCGGTGACCTCGCCGCGCGCGGCCTTCGCGCGGACCTCGGCGATCAGCTCGCCGGGGCGGTTGACGGCCGCCTTGACCCCGGTGTCGACGGTGGGCTTCCCGGCGAACCGGGCCTTGTCGCGCACAGCCACGTCATGGGCGAGGAGCACGCCGTCCGCCGCGTCGATCAGCGCGGGGTCCAGGCGGGTGAAGCCGGCCGATCCCTGGGTCTCGACGACGAGTTCGACGTCCCCGGCGGCGCGGGCCGCGTTCTCCAGGGCCTCGGCCGCCATGTAGGTGTGGGCGATGCCGGTGGGGCAGGAGGTGACGGCGACGATACGGAAGGGGGCGGCGCCGGCGCCGGTGGCCTGGGCGGGTTCGGCCGTCTCCTCGCTCACGCCGGCCCCAGTGACCCCGGAAGCCCCAGTGACCCCGGAAGCCCTACTGGTCCCGGAAGCCCTCTCCTCCCCCCGGACCAGCGCCACCGCCTCCCCCGGGTCCGTCGCCGCCCGCAGCGCGGTCGTGAACTCGGCGTTGGTCAGCTGCCGGGCCAGTGCGGAGAGGATCGTGAGGTGCGCGTCGTCGGCGCCCGCCGGCGCGGCGATCAGGAAGATCAGGTCGGCCGGGCCGTCCGCCGCGCCGAAGTCGATTCCCGCCGTACTGCGTCCGAAGGCGAGCGTCGGCCCGGTTACGTGCGCGCTGCGGCAGTGCGGGATGCCGATGCCGCCGTCCAGGCCGGTCGGCAGTTGTGCCTCGCGGGCGGCCACGTCGGCGAGGAAGCCGTCCAGGTCGGTCACCCGGCCCAGCGCCGCCATCCGCCCGGCGAGGGCGCGGGCCGCGGCTTCCTTGGTGTCGGCACGGAGATCTAGATCGACCAGTTCCTCGGTGATCAAGTCACTCGAGTCGCTCGGCTCACTCAGGCCACGTGCCAGATCACTCGGCTCACTCAGGCCACGCGCCAGATCACTCGGCTCACTCGGGTCACCTGACACATCGCTCGGCTCACTCGGTCCACTCATCGCGGGCTCCTTCGCGGGGTCATGACACCGTTTCCTGCAAGGGGCGGTCCACCGGCACCTCTGCCGTGACCCTGACGGCACCCGGGTCCAGGTCGGCCGGGGTGGGCATCACGCTGCCGGGCAGGCCGACGGCGGCCGCGCCGTGCGCGAGGGCTGAGGCGAGGGCGTCGGGCCCGGCGCCACCGGCGATCAGGAACCCGGCGAGCGAGGCGTCCCCGGCCCCGACGTTGCTGCGTACGGCGGCCACCCGGGCGGTGCCGAACCAGGTGCCGGCGTCGGACACCAGCAGTTGGCCGTCGGCGCCGAGGCTGGCCAGCACGGTCCGGGCGCCGCGGCCCCGCAGTTCCCCGGCCGCCCGCACCGCGTCCCCGACGGTGGCCAGCGGCCGGCCGACGGCCTCGGCAAGTTCCCCGGCGTTGGGCTTGACCACGTCGGGCCGCTCGGGCAGCGCCCGCAGCAGCGCGGGTCCGGAGGTGTCCAGGGCGATCCGGACGCCGGCGGTGTGCGCGCGGGCGACCAGTTCGGCGTACCAGGAGGGGGCGAGGCCGCGCGGCAGGCTGCCGCAGCAGGCGATCCAGTCGGCGTCGCGGGACCGCGAGCGTACGGTCTCCAGGAGGAGTTCTTGTTCGGCGGCCGACAGTTCGGGGCCGGGGGCGTTGATCTTCGTGAGGACGCCGGCCGCCTCGGCGAGGGCGATGTTGGAGCGGGTGGCCCCGGCGACCGGTACCGCCGCGACCTCGATGCCCTGCGCGTGGAGCAGGTCGGCGACGAGCGCACCCGGCGCCCCGCCGAGCGGCAGTACGGCGACCGTGCGGCGGCCGGCGGCGGCGGTCGCCCGGGAGACGTTGACGCCCTTGCCGCCGGGGTCGACGCGTTCGCCGGTGGCGCGGACCACTTCGCCCCGGTCGAGGGAGGGGACCTCGTAGGTGCGGTCCAGGGACGGGTTGGGGGTGACGGTGAGGATCATGCGCGTACCACTTCCGGGCCGCCCTGCTCGATGGCGGCGGCGTCGTCCGGGCTCAGCCCGCTGTCGGTGATCAGCAGGTCCACGTCGGCCAGCGCGCCGAACCGGGCGAAGTGCTCCTGCCCGTGCTTGGTGGAGTCGGCGAGCAGCACCACGCGGCGGGCGGCGGCGACGGCGGCCCGTTTGACGGCGGCCTCGGCGAGGTCGGGGGTGGTCAGGCCGTGCGCGGCGGAGAAGCCGTTGGCGGCCACGAAGGCGGCGTCGGCGCGGATCTCGCCGTACGCGCGCAGCGCCCAGGCGTCGACGGCGGCCCGGGTGCGGTGCCGGACCCGGCCGCCGACCAGGTGGAGCTGGATGCCGGGGTGGTCGGCGAGACGGGCGGCGGTGGGCAAGCTGTGGGTGACGACGGTGAGCGTCGCCCCGGGCGGGACGGCGGCGGCCAGCCGGGCCACCGTGGAACCGGCGTCCAGGATCACCGTGCCGTCGGCCGGCAGTTCGGCGAGGGCGGCCCGCGCGATGCGGTCCTTCTCGTCGGCGGCGGTGGACTCGCGTTCGGCGAGGTCGGGTTCGAAGTCGAGGCGGCCGGCGGGGAGGGCGCCGCCGTGCACGCGGCGGAGCAGTCCGGCGCGGTCCAGGGTCTTGAGGTCGCGGCGGATGGTCTCCGCCGTCACCTGGAACTCCTCGGCCAGCGACACCACATCCACCCGGCCGCCGTCCCGGGCCAGCCGGAGGATCTCCTGCTGCCGCTCCGGTGCGTACATGTGCGTCTGCCTCCGACCGTGCCCGAGCGTGTGGTTTCGGGGGAGGCTATGTCCGGTGGCCCGGAAAGTAAACAGGATCGGGCATGTACGGGCGCAAACGGGCATGGCTGGCCAGGGGAATGGGTCAGCAGATCGGTCAATAGGTCAGTTCGTGTCCTAGCCGTGCGGCATCCTCCCCCTCATGACCACGGACACTCCGGCCCGGCTGCTCGCGCTCCTCTCCCTGCTCCAGACGCCCCGTGAGTGGCCCGGCGGCGAACTCGCCGAGCGGCTCGGGGTGTCGCGGCGCACGGTCCGGCGGGACGTCGAGCGGCTGCGGGAGATCGGCTATCCGGTGCGGGCGACGATGGGCTCGGACGGCGGGTACCGGCTGGTCGCGGGCAAGGCGATGCCGCCGCTGGTGCTGGACGACGAGGAGGCCGTGGCGATCGCGGTCGGGCTGCGGGCCGGTGCCGGGCACGCGGTCGCGGGCGTGGAGGAGGCGTCGGTGCGCGCGCTGGCCAAGCTGGAGCAGGTGCTGCCGTCCCGGCTGCGTCACCGGGTCACCACCCTCCAGGCCGCGACCACACCGCTGACCAGCGGGGACGGTCCGACCATCGCGCCCGAGACGCTGACCGCGATGGCCTCGGCGGTGGCCGGCCGGGAGCGGCTCCGGTTCGCCTACCGCGCCGCCGACGGCACCGCCACCCGGCGCCTGACCGAGCCGTACCGGCTCGTCTCGACCGGCCGGCGCTGGTATCTCGTCGCCTTCGACCTGGACCGCGCCGACTGGCGGACCTTCCGGGTCGACCGGGTCGGCGAACCCTTCCCGACCGGCGCCCGCTTCACCCCGCGCGAACTGCCGACCGGCGACGCGGCCGAATTCCTGCGCCGCTCCATGCACCGGCGCGGCGACGCCTACGAGGTCCAGGTCACCTTCGCCGCACCGGTGGCCGCCGTCGCACCTCGGCTGCCGGGGTGGCTGGACCGGCCCGAGGTCACGGACGGCGGCGCCTCGTGCGTCCTGCGGGCCACCGTGACGGACCCGGTGGAGTGGCTGGCGGTACGGCTGGCCCTGCTCGGCATCGACTTCCGGGTGGACGAGCCGGCGGAACTGGTGGAGTGCGTACGGGGGATGGGGGCGCGGCTCGGGCGGGCGGCGGGGGGTGAGTGACGGGCACCCCCCTGGCGGCCGCCCCTCCCGCCCAGCGAGACACTCGCGCCGACCCTCCCCGCCCAGCAAGGCGCCCGCACCGGCCATCCCCACCCAGCAAGGCGCCCGCACCGACCCTCCCCGTCCCGTCCAGCAAGGCACGGCACGGCACTCACGCCACCCCTCAGCCTGTCTCCTCCGCGAGCGTCCCCCAGGGAAAGTCCCCCAGCGCCGCCAGATTGCGCAGGGCCGGTTCGAGAGGGCTGCGGCCGGCGTTTCCCGGCTGGTCGTCGGCGGCCCACTGCTCCACGGCCACCCGGACCGCCGCGCCCGCCACCGCGGCGGCGAAGCTCAGCCGGGGCGAGGCCGCCAGGCGCGCGGCAACGTTGTCGTCACCCTGCGCGACCCGGGTCGCCAGCACCTCGGCGAGGGGCCGTTCCGCCAGGTGGCACACCTCCGCCCACACCTTGCGCAGCGCCGGACTGCTCTCGGCCAGCCGGATCAGCGCGCGCGTCCACTCCCAGGTGGCGGCCGACACCTCGCCGCCGGGGGCCAGGGTGAGCCGGGTCGCGTGTTCGAGGGCCTGCCGCGGGGACAGCTCGGCGGGGGCGTCCCGGATCGCCTCCGCCCAGAGCCGGGCGCCGGCCGCGTAGAGGGGCGCGACGGCCTCCTCCTTGGTCGCGAAGTAGCGGTAGAAGGTGCGCGGGGCGACCCCGGCGGCCTGGGCGATGTCCTCGGCCCGGGTGGCCCGCAGCCCCTGCCGTACGAAGAGCCGGGCGGCGGCCTGGGCGATCTCCAACCGGGTCTCGGCCTTGCGCCGCTCGGTCAGCGACCGGGCGGCGGAGCCGGACGCCCCACCAGAGCCGGACACAGAGGCGGAAACGGACGCTGGAACGGACGCGGCGGGCCGGCTGGGCTCAGGGGTCGTGCTGCTCACTTCGGCAATGTATGCCCCTGTGGCACAATCTGCCATCTGGCGGGCCACCCCGGGGTTCAGGTTCGGGGTGCCCCGCCCTCCCGGTGTGTCCGGACAGCGAAGAGCCGGACCCGACGCCCGGGGGGAGAGCGCCGAGCCCGGCTGGGGACGTCCCGGCGCCGGGGGGAGTGCGGCGGGACGTGGTCTCGGTAAGCGGCCCGTTGGAGCGACCGACGGACCTGGGTCGTCGGTCTGGACCAATGAGCCCGAACTGCTCGTACTGATGGACTCGAACTGGTGGGCCCTGAATGCTTGTTCCCAGGACCCTGCCGTTTGAAGCAGCGTTACACAGTCATCTTCGCCGCCTTCACGCGGCCCCGCACCACCGGGCGTACGCCGGGTTTACGCGGCCGCTTCGAAGCCGGTGTCACGGGCCAGCTTCTTCAGCTCCAGCAGCGCGTGCTTCTCGATCTGCCGGATCCGCTCCCGCGTCAGCCCGTGCTCCTTGCCGACCTCGGTCAGCGTACGCTCCCGGCCGTCCTCGATGCCGTACCGCATCTTGATGATGGAGGCCGTGCGCGGGTCGAGGCGGCCGATCAGGTCGTCCAGTTCCTCGCTGCGCAGCAGGGTCATCACGGACTGCTCGGGCGACACGGCGGAGGAGTCCTCCAGCAGGTCGCCGAACTGGGTCTCGCCCTCGTCGTCCACCGGCATGTTCAGCGAGACCGGGTCGCGGGCCCAGTCGAGCACGTCGGTGACGCGCTCGGGGGTGGAGCCCAGCTCCTTGGCGATCTCGGCGTGCTCCGGCTCGCGGCCGTGCTCGCGGTTGAACTCGCGCTGCACCCGGCGGATCCGGCCCAGCTCCTCCACCAGGTGGACGGGGAGCCGGATGGTGCGGGACTGGTCGGCGATCGAGCGGGTGATGGCCTGGCGGATCCACCACGTGGCATACGTGGAGAACTTGAAGCCCTTGCGGTAGTCGAACTTCTCGACCGCGCGGACCAGGCCGGCGTTGCCCTCCTGGATCAGGTCGAGGAGCGGCAGGCCGCTGCGCGGGTAGCGGCGGGCGACGGCGACGACCAGGCGGAGGTTGGACCGGATGAAGACGTCCTTCGCCCGCTCGCTCTCGTCGACCAGGGCCTGGAGCTCCTCACGACTGGCATCCGCCTCGGTGTCCTCATACCCTTCGAGGACCTGTCGCGCGAACACACCCGCTTCGATGGTCTGGGACAGCTCGACCTCCTTGGCGGCGTCGAGCAGCGGTGTACGCGCGATCTCGTCGAGGTACATGCCGACCAGATCGCGGTCGGCGAGCTCGCCACCGCCTGCGCGGACGCTGGTTGCCGCGTCGCTCGTCTCGCCGTTGGCGGACTTACGACGGGCGACGGCACGGGTTGCCATGCGTGCTCCCTTTGCGATGGTGGGGTCAGCGGGTGGTTCTGTGGACTAGGGGCGCCCTCCCCGGCCGGCTCGGTCATGGTTCCGGACTCTGCTCGGGTGCCCTGCATCCGATGGAAACAACGACTGGAATCCGGACAGAATTCCCACCCCGTCCCCCGATTTTTCTGATCATGCAGTACCCTGTGCCGCCACACGAGGAGGCGGAATGCAGCCGGAAGGCGCGGATGTCCAGGTCAGGCCGGGAGTCGAGGGGGACCTCAAGGCCCTCACCGAGCTCTACAACCACTATGTGAGTGAGACGGCCATCACCTTCGACACCCGGATTTTCACTCCCGAGGAGCGCCGCCCGTGGCTGCTCTCCCACCCTGAAGACGGACCGCACCGCCTGATGGTTGCCACCGGCGACGGTTCACAGCGGATTCTGGGGTACGCCACCTCCAGCGCCTTCCGCCCCAAGCCGGCGTACGCGACCTCGGTGGAGACCACGGTGTACGTGGCGCCGGGGGCCGGCCGCCGGGGCATCGGCACCCTGCTCTACCGAGCCCTCTTCGCGGCCCTGGCCGACGAGGACGTGCACCGCGCCTACGCGGGTGTCGCGCAGCCCAACGAGGCGTCGGCCCGGCTGCACGAGCGGTTCGGCTTCCGGCCCGTCGGCACGTACCGGGAGGTGGGCCGCAAGTTCGGGCGGTACTGGGACGTGGCCTGGTACGAGAAGCAGCTGTAGCCGGTCCGCGAAGCCGGCGCGGCCGGTAGCCGGGCCGGGCCGTTCAGCCGGTGCGGCACAGCCCCGCAGCCGGCCCCGGTCTCACTCCGGCCCCTGCCCCTGCCGTCCCCGTCCCCAGCCCCCAGCCCCAGCCCCGACCCCTCCCCCTGCCCCGGTCAGCCGAACTGCACCGACCGCTTCGCCAGCCCCAGCCAGAACCCGTCGATCACCGACCGCTGGCTGCCCAGCTCGCCGGCCGCGTCCGCCGCGCCCAGCGTGACGAACAGCGGGGCGAAGTGCTCGGTGCGCGGGTGGGCGAGCCGGCCCGCCGGGGACTTGTGCCCGAAGTCGAGCAGCGCGTCCACGTCCCCGGCGTCCAGCGCGCGCCTCCCCCAGTCGTCGAACTCGGCGGACCAGGCGGGGGTGGAGTCCTGCCGCAGGGCGGCCAGGTTGTGGGTGAAGAAGCCGGAGCCGACGATCAGCACGCCCTCGTCGCGCAGCGGCGCCAGCCGGCGCCCGATCTCCATCAGCCGGACCGGGTCGAGGGTCGGCATGGAGACCTGGAGGACGGGCAGGTCGGCGTCCGGGTACATCTCGACCAGCGGGACGTACGCGCCGTGGTCCAGACCCCGGTCCGGGACGTCCTGGACCGGGGTGCCGGGGGCGCGCAGCAGCTTGCGGACGGACGCGGCGAGCGCGGGGGCGCCCGGAGCCTCGTACCGCACCTGGTAGTAGTGCTCGGGGAAGCCCCAGAAGTCGTAGACCAGGGGGACGGTCTCGACCGCGCCGAGGGCGAGCGGGGCCTCCTCCCAGTGGGCGGAGACGACGAGGATCGCGGTGGGGCGCGGCAGGGCGGCGGACCAGGCGGCCAGTTCGCCGGGCCAGAGGGGGTCGTCGGCGAGCGGCGGGGCGCCGTGGCTGAGGTAGAGGGCGGGCATGCGCTCCGGGGCGGCGGCGGTCATGACGGCGGCTCCTCGTCTGCTGAAGCGAAGGGAGCGGTCGAGCTCAAAACTCTCCAGCAACTTGAACTATCAAGCTCTTCGGGAAAGAAGGCTATGACTTACTTGTTTAAGATTCAAGGAGGGGCCTCTTACAGTGGAACCATGAACACGGCACCCACCCCCGCACCGGCCGCCGCCGAGCCGCGCTGGCTCTCCCCCGGCGAGCAGCTCGTCTGGCGTTCTTACATCGAGGCGGCGACCCTCCTGGAGGACCATCTCGACCGCCAGCTCCAGCGGGACGCGGGGATGCCGCACATGTACTACGGGCTGCTGGTCAAGCTGGGTGAGTCGCCCCGGCGGCGGCTGCGGATGACGGAGCTGGCCCGGCACGCCAAGATCACCCGGTCCCGGCTCTCGCACGCGGTCGCCCGCCTGGAGAAGAACGGCTGGGTGCGCCGGGAGGACTGCCCGTCCGACAAGCGGGGCCAGTTCGCGGTGCTCACCGACGAGGGGTACGCGGTGCTGGCCCGGACCGCGCCGGGACATGTGGCCGCCGTCCGGCAGGCCGTGTTCGACCGGCTCACCCCACAACAGCAGGAGTCCCTCGGCGAGATCATGCGGATCGTCGCCGAGGGACTCCAGCCCGCCACAGCGGGCGCGGACCTGCCCTGGCTGCGCTGACCGCGAGGCGGTGGCAGCCGGGACAGGTCCGCCGGGACCGTACGTACGAGGCGTCCCCTCCCCGTACGTACGGGTGGTGCCGGGTGGTGCCCGAAGGGGTACTGCGGTTACGGCTGCCGCCTCAGTGGGCGATGACCGGCACCAGCAGCTCGTCCTCCGCGCCCTCGCCCGTACCGGAGCCGGCCACCTGGCCGGAGCCCGGACGGCCCGCGTTGACCAGGGTCAGGGCGATGACGCCCGCCGCGACCAGGATGCCGACGGCGAACCAGATGGCGCTGGTGTAGCCGTCCACCTGTGCCTGGAGCTGGACCAGCTGCTGCTGGGACCGGCTGGTGGCACCGCCGATGTGGTCGGTGAGGTAGGACGCGGTGGCCGAGGCGGCGATCGTGTTCAGCAGCGCCGTACCGATGGCGCCGCCCACCTGCTGGGAGGTGTTGACCATCGCGGAGGCGACACCGGCGTCCTGCGGCCGCACGCCCTGGGTGGCCATCGACATGGCCGGCATGAACGCCGTACCCATGCCGAGACCGAGCAGCAGCATGCCGGGCAGCAGCACGGCGGCGTAGGACGTGTCGATCTCCAGCTGGGTCAGCAGCAGCATGCCGACCGCGCCGACCAGGAAGCCGGGGCCCATCAGGAAGCGGGGCGCGACCCGGGTCATCAGCCGGGTGCCGATCTGGGTGGAGCCCGTGATCATGCCCGCGACCATCGGCAGGAAGGCGAAGCCGGTCTTGACCGGCGAGTAGCCCTTGACGATCTGGAGGTAGTAGGTGAGGAAGAGGAACAGGCCGAACATGCCGATGATGGCGAGGCCCAGCGAGAGGTAGATGCCGCCGCGGGTGCGGTCGGCGACCACGCGCAGCGGCAGCAGCGGGGCCCGCACCCGGGACTCGACCAGGGCGAAGGTGAGCAGCAGCACGGCGGACGCGACGAACATGCCGATCGTGGTGGGGTCGCTCCAGCCCTCGGACTCGGCGCGGGTGAAGCCGTAGACCAGCGCGACCAGGCCCAGGGTGGACAGGATGACACCGGGGATGTCGAGCGTGGAGCGGTTGCGGCTGCCCTCGGGCTCGTGGACGACGAACCAGGCACCGGCCGCGGCGACCGCGGCGAACGGGATGTTGACGAAGAACGTCCAGCGCCAGTCCAGGTACTCGGTGAGGAAACCACCGAGGATCAGACCGACGGCCGCGCCGCCACCGGCGATGGCACCGTAGATGCCGAACGCCTTGGCGCGCTCCTTGGCGTCCGTGAAGGTCACGGCGAGCAGGGAGAGCGCGGCGGGCGCGAGCAGGGCGCCGAAGGCACCCTGGAGGGCGCGGGCGCCGAACATCATCGCCTCGTTGGTGGCGGCACCGCCGAGCGCGGAGGCCAGCGCGAAGCCGATCAGGCCGACGACGAAGGTGCGCTTGCGGCCCCACAGGTCGGCTATCCGGCCGCCGAACAGCAGCAGGCCGCCGAAGGCGAGCGCGTAGGCCGTGACGACCCACTGGCGGTTGCCGTCGGAGATGCCGAGGTCCTGCTGGGCGGAGGGCAGGGCGATGTTCACGATGGTCGAGTCGAGGACGACCATCAGCTGGGCGAGCGCGATGAAGACGAGCGCTTTCCAGCGGCCGGCGTCGGGGACGCCGGGAGCTGCCTTGACGGCTGCTGCGGACATGGGAGTACCCACTTCGGGACGTTGTGACGTTCTGGCTGGCGTAACGGAAAAGGTGTGAGGCAGGCGGGCAGGACGGGATGACCGCACAGGACAGGACAGGGCAGGACAGGGCAGGACCGGACAGGACCGGACCGGACCGGATGACGGCCCGTCCACGCCGACGGTCGCCTGGTGTTCTCGAGATGCTGCGGAAATCCGCGGGGAAAGCTGTGGGGGGATCGCGGAAGCTGTACGGACTCGCGTACGTACGATCGGCACGTACTGGTTACTGGCTGGTTACTGGGCTAGCTGAGCTGGTCGCAGGGCCGGCGCAGATCCTCCACGGTGATGGCCGTACCCGGCAGGGCGGAGCGGGCCGGAGCCCGCAACCCGTCCAGGAACAGCTGGAGATGACGGTGGGTGAAGCGGTCGCCGCCCATGCACCGGGTACCGGCCGGCGGCCGGCTGAGCTGGGTCACGGCGACCAGCAGGTCGCCGACGCCCACGTCGTCGCGGAGCAGACCGGCCGTCCTTGCCCGGTCCATCAGCCGGCCGACCAGTCCCTCGACCCGTTCGCGAGCCGCTTCCAGGTCGGGGTGGTGCTGGTCGAACGTGGCGGAGACCATCGGGCACAGAGCGCCGATCCGCTCGTCGGCGACGACGTGCACGAAGCGCTCCAGCGCCGCGAAGGGGTCCCCGCCCCGGGCGAGTCCCACCTCGGCCGCCCCGGCCATGCGGTCCATGACCGAGCAGACGACCTCGCGGACGAGGGCGTCACGGTCGGGGAAGTTGCGGTACACCGTGGCGTTGCCGACACCGGCCCGGCGGGCGACCTCGTCGAGCGGCACATCGGGGCCGTGCTCGACGAACATCTCCTGGGCGGCGGTGAGTATCCGCTCCCGGTTGCGCAGGGCATCGGCGCGCGGCCGGGTCACCTTGCGCTGCACGGGGGTCGCGGTCTGCACGGCGTACTCCTCGGTGGTAGCTGTGAACGAACAACTGCGAACGAATGCCTGTGAACGAATGCCTGTGAACGAACTGTACGAACCGGGGAACGACTCCCCGTTTCGCTCGGACACAGGTCTAAACGGGGAAACGATCCCCGGTTATTTCCCCGCTTCCAACCTTCTGCGGTGACCTGCGTCACACCACCCGCGCGGCCGGTGCGACGCACGCGGGCCAAACCACCTCTACTGCCCTCCCCCGCCCGCCTCCCGACCCCCTACCGGCCGGAAACCCACGATCGGTCTCCTCCAACGCGCGCCCCCGCCGCCCCCGGCACAGGGTGAGCCCAAGGGTGCAGCCGGAGACCGGCGGCTGCCGGGCCGTCCCCGGGAGGACTGGATGCAGCCGCAGCAGCGCCGTCGGATACGCCCCCGCCGCGTGGCCGCCCTCCTGTCCGTGACCGGACTGACCCTGGCGGTCAGCACCTCGGCCGGCACCGGCCACCTGCCGCCCGGCGCCGCCGCGGCGGGCGCCTCCCCCGCCTCCCTCTCCCGCTCCTCCGCGCACGGCCCCTGCATGATCACCGGCGGTGCCGAGATCCAGATGTCCGAGGGCGTCCCCACCTCGCAGGGCTACTCCCGCTCCACCGGCACCGTCCGCGCCCTCAACCTGATGGTCGACTTCTCCGACGCCCCCGGCGAGGGCAGGGCCCTGGACCGCTACGCCGAGTTCTTCCCGCAGACCCAGGACTGGTTCCGCACCAGTTCCTACGGCCGCCTCGACTACCGCCCCGAAGCCCCGGTCCGCGACTGGCTGCGCATGCCCAGACCCTTCGCCGAGTACGGCATAGAGCGCGGCGCCCCCTTCGACCCCGCCTACCGCGACCTGGTCGAGGACATCGTGGCAACGGCCGACCCGGAGGTCGACTTCCGCGCCTACGACCTGCTGAACATCCTGGTCACCCCGAACGCGGGCCCCTCCGCCCTGGACACCGTGCTGTCCGTCACCTTCGCCGGCAACCACGAGGCCCCCGTCGCCGACGGCGTCCCGGTCGCCAACGCGTCCTTCGTCTACTCCCGCCAGGACGACGGCTCCGGCAGCTACGGCAAGACCGGCTACCGGGTGCTGCCGCACGAGAACGGCCATGTCTTCGGCCTGCCCGACCTGTACACCCAGGAGGGCGGCGGCGCGGCCGGCCACTGGGACATCATGAGCGAGGACTGGGGCGCCAACAACGACCTGGTCGGCTGGCACAAGTGGAAGCTGGGCTGGCTGGACGCCGACCAGGTGCACTGCGCGGCGGTGCCGGGCAGCAAGGAGTACACGCTCACCCCGCTGGCCCGCGCGGGCGGCGACAAACTGGTCTTCGTCCCGCTGGACGCCCGCTCGGGCTACGCCGTCGAACTGCGCACCCGCGCGGGCAACGACGAGGCGGTGTGCCGCCCCGGCGTCCTGATCTACAAGGTCGACGCGGACGTCGACACCGGCATGGGCCCGGTCAAGGTGTACGACTCCCGCCGGGACAGCGGCGGCTGCACCCGCAGCCCCAACGTGCACGCCGAACTCTCCGACGCGGCCTTCGCCCCCGGCGAGACGTTCAAGGACCCGCACCACAAGGTGACGATCACGGTGGCGGGCGCGGACCTGAAGGGCGACCACCGGGTACGGATCACCCGGGGCTGACCCCCGCGGCACGGCTTCGGCTTACGGTAGGGCCTGCCTCGACCGCCGTACCGGAGATCCGATGCCCGCCAGCACCACGAACGACACGCACGGCCCGTCTGCCGCCGAACCGGCCGGACCGGCGGAGGCGGTCACGCCGCTGCTGCGCGGGATCACGGTCCTGCGGCGGCTGACCGAGGCGGACGGCACGCTCAGCCCCAGCGCCCTGGAACGGAGCACCGGCCTCGCCCGGGCCACGGTCGACCGCGTCACCGCCACCCTCGCCCACATGGGCTACGTCCGCCTGACCGGCCGCGACGTGACACTGGCCCCCCGCGCGGCCGAGCTGGGCAACGCCTACCTGGCCGCGCTGCGGCTGCCCGCCCTGCTCTCCTGGCGGGCCGACGCCCTCGCCGACGAACTGGACGAGTCGGTCTCCCTCGCGGTCGCCGACCGCGACGCCGTCCGCTTCATCCACCAGGCCACCCGCCGCCGGGCGATGTCCCTCAGCTTCCGCATCGGCGACCTGCTGCCGGCCGAACGCACCGCGCCGGGCCCGCTGTTCGCGACGCAATGGGCGGACCCCGACTGGTGCCACTGGCGCGCCCGCCGCGCCGCGGACCCGCACGACACCGCCTTCCCGGCCGTCCCGCCCAACGACCACCCCACCCCCGACGAGGACTTCACCCGCCGTACCGCCCGCGCGGCGGGCGACGGCTGGGCGCTGGACGACCAGTTGATCGAACCGGGCCTGGTCGCGGTGTCGGCACCGGTACGGGACCCGGGGACCGGCCGGACGGTCTGCGTGGCCAGCGTGGTCAGCCACACCAGCAGACACACCGCCACGGCCCTGCGCGACGACCTCCTGCCGGCCCTCCTCTCAACAGTGGCGGCGATGGAGTCCGACCTGCGCGCCGCCCCGCCCCCGGAACCCGGCCCGGCCCGCGCCGGCCTGGCCGGCTGGACCGGCGCGTCCAAGCACGAACTGGGCCGCAGCTTCGTGGAGTCCCTGGCCCGCGGCCTGACCGTGCTGACAGCCTTCGGCGAGGGCCGCTCCGCGCTGACCCTCACGGAGGTGGCGAAGGCGACCGGCCTGTCCCGGGCCACGGCCCGCCGCGCCCTGATCACCCACCAGCACGCCGGCCTGATCACCCCCGCCGCCCCGACGGACCGCACCTTCACCCTCACCCCCCGGGTCCTCTCCCTCGGCTTCCCGCCCCTGTCCCGCCTCTCCCTCCCCCAGATCGCCCAGCCCCATCTGGAGGCGCTCGCCGCCCACGTCCACGAGTCGACGGCGATGGCCGTGCTGTCCGACTCCGGCGCGGAGATCCAGTACACCGCCCGCGCCGCCGCCGGCCGCGTCCTGAGCGCCCGCGTCACGGTCGGCGCCCGCCTCCCGGCCCGCACGACCGCCCTCGGCCGGGTCCTGCTGGCCGGCCCGGCGGCCCCGGACCACGTCCTCACCGACGGCGAACCGGAAGCGGGCCTGCGCTCCCTCGCCGTCCCGGTCCGCGACCGCGCCGGCCACCCGGTCGCCGCGATCGACGTGACCACCCACGCGGCCCGCCGCACCCCCGAGTCCTGCACCGCGGAACTCCTGCCCGCCCTGCGCGAAACGGCGACCGCGATCGAGTCCGACCTCCGCACAGCAGGCCGCTTCCGAACCGTCCCACCGACCTGACCACCCCGACGCCGGCACACCACCCGCTACACTGTCGACGGTGGCCGGGCCACCCACGCCTTCGTAGCTCAGGGGATAGAGCACCGCTCTCCTAAAGCGGGTGTCGCAGGTTCGAATCCTGCCGGGGGCACACACAGAAGGGCCAGCTCAGAAGGGGTTTCCTCCCGGGCTGGCCCTCAGCCGTTTCAGGCACCGCGCCACCCGCGTGCCACTACGTCGGCTTCCCCGCCCTGGACGGACCACCTGCACATGGGCGAGACGCCACGTAACAGGTCGTCCCCCGCGGGCTCACGTCAAGCGCCGGATGCTCTGCAGAAGCCCGCCGGACCCGTCATCAAGCAGCCAGAACGACCAACCATTGCGGTTCGGGTTCACGTCCGGCTTGTAGTGCGCCACTACCGCCCGGGCTGCCCCGGTCGGCGTCTTGAAACTTTGCCCGGCGAGCGGCCCCGAAGTGATGTCAATCCGCTTCGTGTCCAGGTCATAGCTGCCGCGAGTCCGATGACCTTCGTAGTCGGCATACACGTCGACCTTGCGTTCCTTCTCCGCGCCGTCCTTGCTCGCGGCGGCTGGCACAGAGGGCGGCACGCTTGCGGTTCGCACGAGCCGAGCGACAACCTCGCCGGCAGTGCTACCGCCCATTCGTGCCGCGAACTCGATCGAACGATAGGTCTGTTCATCAACCTCAATAGTTGGGCTCATGCCCTCCCCCTTGCTAGTCGGTGTCGACCACGGAAGAGTAACGCAAACGGAGGGAGTAGAGCAAGCAAAGAAAGTTTTCAGCGAAAAGCGCGAAGCCAGCGAAAGGCCCTGTAGAAGCAGAAGGGCCAGCTCACAGGAGGTTTCCGCACGAGCCAACCCTCTACAGTCCAGGCGTCACGGCTACGTAGTCGCCGTTACCGCTGTCCGGTTCCTTCTCCCGCCGATCCGGCGGTCGCTCCCCCATCGCCTCGAATGAGGGCACCGAGCCGATCCGCGATGGCTGCCGGCCGCTGAAGACGCTTCCCCACGGACGGACCACCAGGCTGGGCAGGGAGACGGGCGCACCGACGGTCAGACCGTCCGTGACTCCGCCCTCCGAGACGATGACCTGGATCAGCGACGTCTCACCCTCGTCGATGCAGACGACGCCGACCGCCATCAGGGCCTCACCGCTCACGGCATCCTTGGCGATCTCCCCGGCCTTCCGGTCGCACACCTTCGACCTACACCAACTCCTGCTCACCAGACGCCCGGAGCAGTACGCAGCTCCACCCTGGCGCATCCCAGACGCCACCTGAGTTACAACCTTCTGCACAGGCTCATGGCCCGCGCACAGCGCGGGCGCGCGCCGGCAGGAGCGCGGGAAGTCACCCGCGAGTCAAAGGCAAGCGTCCGGCGGGGGCGCCCAGACTCCGAGATGGAGAAGGCGCCGTTCGCGAGTGCCGGCCCTCTGGGGCGAGCGATGGGATCCGGGAAGCAAGCATGCCGAGACTAATCAAGCGATATCCCACGGCTTCAGCACTTGCGTCAAATCTCTGGCCAACCTCACGATCAGTCGATCCCGATTGATGTCATCTCGAGCGCAAGAGACCACTTGAGACCGGAGCATTCGACCAAGTAAGTAATGGGTGACACCTCGCGGGGGTGTCACCCATAGGTCATTCGTCGCTCCGCTCGGGGCAAACTGAGGAAGCTCTAGAAAGTTTCCCCTACCCTGTAATTCAATGTGTAGTGCCCGTCGTCGTCGGTGCCAATGAAGTCCGCGTGCTGGTCTCCGCCCACCGGCTCGTCGGCGGATAGGTCAACCCAGCCGAGCGAGTCGGAACCCCAGGGGCCCTCGTCATCCCGCAGGCTGAACCGTCCGGGGAGGTCGAATGCGGCACTGTTAACGCCATACGTGCCAGTCGCCGACGTCCCGACGGTGCCGTCGGCGGAAGGCCAAAACCTTAGGCCGTTGTAGTGCAAGAAGATTTCGTCCATGTCGTCGTCGTCCGTTTGGTGGCACGTAATACTCGTCGCCCTGACAGCCCTGCCCATGAATCTCGCCTCCGACTTTCGCCCCCGTAACGTCATCCCTATTCCATAGGACCACGACCCCTTCATGCGCGCAACTGTCGAGCGGGCTCATCGCAATCAAATTCAACAATTCCTTTATCAACAATAATCTGTTTCAATCCTGAGCATGGAGTGGAACACGGCTGGAGCGCGCGGTGGCCGGTCTCGTCGAAGTCGAGGAAGCGGCGCCGGTCGTCCTCTGCGAGGTAGACGCGGCGCGGCAGCCTCCGCCGGGCACGCCAGTCGCTGAGCGCGGCGTCCCACTCGGTCCGCGGGCGGGCATGGCCGGGCAGTTCGGACGCTTCCAGCTTCCAGCGTGCCGGTGCCAGTACTGTCCGCCCGTACCGCAGACGTGGAAGGAACGGCATCGCCGCGGCGGCGCCCCAGTCGAAGACGGTGACCTGCGCGCACTGGGCGCGGGACAGTTCGGTGAGGAACCGCTCCAGCGGCGGGGTGTGGGGCTGGAGATTCAGCGCGTGCATCCCGATGGCCTCGACACGGTGTCGACGCTCGGGGGCGGCGAGGTATATGCGGCGGCCGTCGCACCCCACAGCCAAGCAACTGCGGATCGATTTCGAATCTGGTGAAGCGGGCCAGGGGGTGTCCCGGCCGGGAGACCAGGCTCACTTCGTGCAGTTACCCCTCGGAGAGGATCGGCCGCGGATAAGCCATAACGGTCTCCCCGTCGGTGTGAGAGCAGCTTTGGCATCCGCAGGCGTTGCACGTTCCCTCGCCAACGCGCTGCACGGTGACGGGGTAACGGGTGTCAAGTGAGAGGGAGCAGACATCCCTGTAGGTGTTGTCCGAGTACTCGATGTCGCACCCGAACAGTCCGCCTACCAGAGCTGCAACGTGATGGGCGTGGTTGTGGGCGAGTCCGCGGAGGCCGGTGTCTTCGAGGAAGTTGTAAGCATCGACCGCGCTCGCGAGTGCGTTGCGTGCCTCTGTCTCCAAGTCATGTCAGGGGCCAGCGTGGCGCAGTGCGCCGGGCGGCAGCGGAAGACGGTTCGCCATCAGCGTGTACTGCCAGTGGTGCCATCCGCCACAGCGAAGGCTGAGCGAGCTCGTCAACAGCGGGGATGGGCGGGTGCGCTCGCGCATGTCATCCTGCAGCCGGCGCCGGGCATGCGTCCACACGCGGAGATGGAAGTCTCGTTGCGCCTCCGTCGTGTGAAGTCCGCGGCGGTGGACGGCGTCGGACGTTGTCTGCCACGACGGCAGGTACTGGAGAGGCAGTCCCCAGGTGAGAGAGATGCTGCGGCAGCACTGCCCGTGCAGGCGCATGGACTCCCCCAGTGCCTCCAGGCCGTCCTGGTGCATCATGGCCTCACGCACGAGGCCGCGGCTGGAGGAAGGGCACGCTGGTTCGGATGACTACGCCGGAGAACCTCATGCGGTCAGCAACGGTCATCAAGATTGTTTGAACGTCGAGTTGCCGGGCGTCTCGCCAGGCATCGAAGCCACAGGTCACCGGCCCGACACCCCAGCCTCTCTCCTAGAAGTGGTTGTCCGACCCTGTCACTGAGTCCACACCCGCTGGAACTCCTCGGTCGGGATGGTCTCCAGCGGATCCCCTTCAGGGTCGATCGCTTGGTCCGTCAGGCCGCCGTGCTCGTCCTCCAAGTGCTCCCAGCTGTACCGGTTGAGCTGGCCGGCCGGAGTCAGCTCGGCTTGCTTGATGACGATCAGCTCGCCACGGTCGGGTACGGCCTCGATGTACCACAGACCGCCCTCCTCGTCAGCGTGGCGGAAGTGGTGCCGCAGGGTGGCTTTCTCATCGAGCGCTCGGAAGTACGCCACGGTCTCTGCTTCGATGCTCTCCAGGTCAACCACGGGACCATCGTGTCAGCGAACGCGCGTGGGTTGCTTCGTTCTGACCTTCACGAGTGACATCGGCGGCGCTGGAAACCAGCACTCCTCGGCGGTCCGGCACGGCCAGTGTGGCCGGGTGGTTCCCCGGCAGTGCCGAGGAGTGATCGAACTTCCTGACTTTGCCGTCAATGCGACCCTGTGCACAGTGCCGCCGTCCTCGGCCGCTGCGGCTTCGCTGAGGACCGACCGGGCAGCCGAGCCTCCCGGCGTCGGCCTGCCCAGGGGCGGGCCCAGGGGGTTCCCTGTCCGCATGCCCCGCCGGCTGCCGGACGCGATACTGGTAGCAGCCGCGGGACGGCTTCCTGGCGCCTGCCGTGCGCCGGAGCTGCGGAGTTCCCGCGGCGGCCACCGCGGTGGCGCCTTCGCCGCCGCCGGAAGGGGCGTCGCGATGTGCCGCTGGATCGCCTACTCGGGTACACCCGTCCTTCTCAGCCAGGTTCTGTTCCAGCCGGAGCACTCCCTGATCGACCAGAGTCTGCACTCCCGCATGGGTGTGGAGACGACCAATGGTGACGGCTTCGGTGTCGGTTGGTACCCGAAGGACACGGCGACAGCCGAGCCGGCAATCCTGCGGGATGTCGGCCCGGCCTGGAACGACCGCAATCTGCGGGAGGTCGCCCACCACACGCGCTCGGGGCTGTTCTTCGGGCACATCAGGGCATCGACGGGAACGGCGGTGCAGCAGAGCAACTGCCACCCCTTCCGGAGCGGTCGGTGGCTGTGGATGCACAACGGGATGATCAGCGAGTTCCGCCGGATCCGGCGTGATCTCGCGCTGTCCGTCGACCCGGTCCTGTACCCCGACATCGAGGGCTTCACCGACTCCGAGGTCATGTTCTTCCTCGCCCTGACCTTCGGTCTGGCCGACGATCCGCCCGGTGCGGTGGCGCGCATGGCCGGTCTTGTCGAGACGGCCGCGAAGACGCACGGCATCCCGCACCCGCTGCAGATGACCGTGGCGGTGACCGACGGCGAACGCGTGTGGGCCTTCCGTTACTCCAGTGCAGGCCGCTCGCGATCGTTGTACGTCAGCACCAAGGTCGACGCCCTGCGCGCGCTCCACCCCGACGTGTCGTTCCTGCGCGAGCTGTCCGACGAGACCCGCCTCGTCGTGTCGGAACCCCTCGGGGACCTGCCCGGCGCGTGGAACGAGGTGCCCGAGGCCAGTTACGGCGTAGTCCAGCCGGGCGGGAGCGTGCTCCACCGCTTCAGGCCCGAGTACGCCGAGGGGACGGAGTCGCCGGGGGGAGGAGCATGAGCACGACCGACGGCAGAGTCAGGGCACCGGCCGATGCGGGCACCGACCCGCTGGGCGATCCGTACCTGCGCACACGGTTCGCTCTTCCCGCTCGGCCTGCCACCTTCTTGCGGCGGCAGCGGCTCGTCGTTCATTTGAACCAGGCCCTGCGCACACCGCTGACGCTGGTCAACGGTTCGGCCGGCGCCGGCAAGACACTTCTGACGGCCGACTGGGCCGCGGGGCTGCGGTCCCCGGTCGCCTGGCTGACCGTCGAGGCCGGAGATCACCGGCCAGGAGTCTTCTGGGCCTACGTCTTCGAGTCCCTGCGCGTGTACGGGGTGAGGGCGGCCGACGCCGCCGGGGCGCCCGCGGACCCGAGCGGTGTGGGACGCGGGCTGCTGACGTCGCTCGCCGCCGAACTGAACGCCCTCGACCGTCCCGTGGTCCTCGTGCTCGACGAGTACGACCGGATGACCAACCCCGAGGTCGCGGCACAGCTGGAGTTCGTCCTGCGCCACTCCGGCCCGGGCCTGCGCCTCGTCCTCGTCACCCGCACCGAGCCGCTGCTCCCGCTGCACCGCTACCGGGCCGCCGATGAACTGACCGAGATACGCGGCGCCGAACTGTCCTTCACCCCGCAGGAGGCCGACGCGCTGCTGCGACTGCACGGACTGCGTCTGCCCGCGCACGCCGCTTCCGCTCTGGTGGAACGCACCCGGGGCTGGGCCGCCGGACTGCGGCTGTCCGCCTTGGCCGCCGGGGAGAGCACCGACCCCGAGCGGTATCTGAAGGAGTTCGAGACGGACCACAGCATGGTCGCGGACTTCCTGCTGTCCGAGGTCCTGAAGGGGAGGCCGGAGGAGACGCAGGATCTGCTGCTGCGGGTCAGTGTGCTGGACCGTTTCTGCCCGGACCTGGCCGACGCCCTCACCCTGCGCAGCGACGCCGAACGCCTCCTCGCCGGGCTGCACCGGGAGAACGCGTTCATCGAGCGGCTGGGACATTCCTGGTACCGGCTGCACCCGCTCTTCCGGGAAATACTCCGGGCTCACCTGCGCGAACGCCTGCCCGGTACGGAAGCGGAGCTGCACCTGCGAGCCGCGCGATGGCTGCGCCGCTGCGGCTTCCTGCCGGAGACGCTCGCCCATGGCGCCGCGGGCGGCGACTTCGATCTGGCCGCCGGCGCGCTCGTCGAGGACCTCGCGATCGGGCAGCTCTTCGCGGGCCTGCGCTCGGACTCTCTGGCCCAGCTGTTCGCCGGCATGGGGCCCGAGGCGGCGAGTCCGGCGAGCGACCTCGTGCGGGCGGCGGACGCACTGGCCCGACGCGACCTCGATCACGGTCTGGGCCGGCTGCGACGGGCCCAGGAACAGCTTTCCGGAACCGAGGACTCCCCTGGCCTGGTGACGGCTGGCCTGGTGGCGGCCAGGTTGAGCTGCACGCTGCTGGAGGCGCTCGCCGGCCGGCTCACCGGATGCCCCGCGCGGGCCGAGCAGGCCGCCGCGACGGCCGAGGAACTGCGCCGGGACCTGCCCCACGCCCTGCTGGACGAGCATCCGGAACTGACCGCCCTGCTGCTGACACACGTGGGTTCGGCCCGTCTGTGGGAAGGGCGCTTCGACGACGCACGTGCCGCGTTGACCCGGGTGGCCGGCGCCCCGGGCGGTCCCGCCACCGTCCTGCCCCGAGTGGAGTCGATGGGGCACCTGGCCCTGCTCGACTACCTGAGCGGCTGGCTCGGCCGGGCGGAACGCAGGGCTCTGGCCGCCGTGTCCGAGGCGGAGCGGGCGGGCCTGCCCCGGCCCCCCGGCGCGGGCCTCGGCCGGCTGGTCCTGGCCGCGGTGGCCGTGGACCGACAGGAACTGGGCCGGGCCCGGGCCCTGCTCGACGAGACGGCCGGGCTCCCGGCGCGGGAACACGATCCGGTGCCGACGGCGGGGCGGGCCCTGGCCGCCGCACGCCTGCTCCTCGACACCGGTGAAGCACACGCCGCCGCCGAGGCCGCGGAGCCGGCCCTGGCCGCCGCGGTGGCGTCCCCTTGGGCGGAGAGTCACGCGGCGGTCGTCCGCTCCGCCGCCGGCCTCGCAGCCGGCCGGCCGGACGAAGCCGTGCGACTTCTCCACGGCGTCTGCGCCGACCAACCGGTGTGCGCTGTGGAAGCGGCGGGGATCCAGGTCGCCGCGGGGCAGCCCCGTGCGGCGGCCGAACTGCTCGGCGCCGTTCGCGCCAGGGGACGCACCGGCCCCGCGGTGAGCGTGGGGGCGGCGCTGGTGCGGGCCCGGCTGGCGCAGGAGTCGGGCGACACGGTCACCGCCCGCAGGCTGGTCGCACGTGCGCTTCTCGGCGCCCGGCGCGAGCGTCTGCGGCGCCCCTTCCTCCAGGCAGGCGACTGGATCGAGCCGCTGCTGGCCACAGCGCCACTGCACGAACTCGCCGAGGGCTGGCTGCTGCCCGGCAGAACACGAGCGCACGGCGAACCAGTGCGGTCCGGGCCCGACCCCGCGCTCCTGGTGCCGGTGGAGCTGAGCGCACGCGAACTTGATGTGCTGCGGCGGCTGGCCCGCATGATGTCCGCGCAGGAGATCGCCGCCGACCTGTACGTGTCGGTCAACACGGTGAAGACCCACCTCAAGAGCGCCTACCGGAAGCTGGCGGTGAACCGGCGCGGCGACGCGGTACGCCGGGCGCGCGAGCTCGGCCTCCTGTGACCTCCCCCGAGAGGGGTGAGGCACGCGGGGCCGGCGCCGGGGTGCGATGGGAGGAACGTGCCGCAGCGCACCGGTCCGACTCGGCGAGGTGAGACGACGTGAAGCACTGGCGGGCCCTGGCAGTGCTCGGCACGGCCCAGTTCCTGATGGTGCTGGACACCTCCGTGATGAACGTGTCGATCAGCCAGCTGGTCGAGGACTTCGACACGGAGGTCACCGCCATCCAGGCCGTCATCACCCTGTACGCGCTGGTCATGGCAGCGTTCATGCTCATCGGCGGCCGGCTCGGGGACATCCTGGGCCGGCGCCGCATGTTCCTGACGGGACTGGCCGTGTACGGGGTCGGTTCGGCCGTGACCGCCGTGGCGCCCACCCTGTGGGTCCTCACGCTGGGCTGGTCCGTCGTCGAAGGGCTCGGCGCCGCCATGGTGTTGCCGGCCATGGCGGCGCTGGTCGCGGAGTCCTACCGGGGACGGGACCGGGCCGTCGCCTACGCGGTCATCGGCGGGCTCGCCGGCGCCGGGATCGCGGTCGGCCCGCTGCTGGGCGGCTGGATGACGAGCTACCTCACCTGGCGGCTGGTCTTCGCCGGTGAGGTAGTCGTCGTCGTGGCCGTGCTGCTGTGCCGACGGGTGATCGCGACGCCCGCCCCGGCCGCGCGGCGCCCCCGGCTGGACGGGGTCGGCGCGGCGCTCTCCGCCGCCGGGCTGGGGCTGGGCGTGCTCGGGGTGCTGCAGAGCAGCAGTTGGGGCTGGGTCGAGCCCCGCAACCCTCCCTTCACCGTGCTGGGCTTCTCCCCCACCCTCTTCGTCGTCGGTGCCGGGATGGCCGTGCTGGCCCTGTTCAGGAGCTGGGAACGGCGGCGGGCGGTCCGGGGCGCCGATCCTCTGGTGCACCTTTCGCTGCTGGGCAGACCCGCTCTGCGGGCCGGTCTGACGACCCTGCTCAGCCAGAACCTCATCCTCCTCGGTCTGTTCTTCGCCATCCCGCTCTACCTGCAGGTGGTGCAGGGCTTCGACGCCTTCCAGACGGGGCTGCGCCTGCTGCCCGTGTCGGCCACCATGCTGGTGACCTCCCTGTGCGGGTCCGCGCTGGGGCGCAGGGCGGGACCGCGCCGGGTGGTGCGGCTGGCCCTGGTGGTTCTGGCGGCCGCCGTGGTGTGGCTGCTGGCCACGATCGACCCGGTCATCGACGACGCGCAGTTCGCCGGGGCGATGGCCGTGCTGGGCGTGGGCGTCGGTCTGCTCGCCTCGCAGCTCGGCAACGTCGTGCAGTCCGGTGTCGGCGAGGACGAACGCAGCGAGGCCGGAGGGATGCAGTTCACGGCCCAGAACCTGGGCTCGGCGCTGGGCACCGCGCTCATCGGCTCGATCCTGGTCGGCGCGCTGGCAGGCGCCTTCACCACCCAGGTCGCGGACGACCCACGGCTGTCCCCGGCCGCCCGTGAGCAGGTCGGGGTCCGGCTGGAGGCCGGTGTCACCTTCGTCCCGACCGAGCAGGTGCGTTCCGCGGCCGAGGAGGCCGGGCTGCCGCCGTCCGAGGTCGACGCCGTGGCGGACTCGTACGCCTCCGCCCAGTTGGACGGGCTGAAGGCGGCGATCCTGGCCACCGGCGGCGTCGCGCTCGCGAGTTTCCTGGTCACCGCGCGTCTGCCGACCGCCCGGGCGGAGCGCCCGGCCGATCCCTGACCCGTTGCCGGGACCCGGACATCGGGACAGACCGGGCCGACGGGCTGAGCGCGGAGGAGACACAGGTGACCGCAGGCGAGACCGGGACAGGAGGCTCTGCCGACCGGCGGGAGCGGCGGGCCGCACACCGGGCCCGCACGGACTACACCGGCGGAGTGTACGGTTCCATGCTCGCGGCGTCCGTGGTGATCGGCGCCGGCACCCTGGGATCGTTTCCCCGCGCCGAACTGGTTCTGCTGTTGTTGCTCACCAGCCTGGTGTTCTGGATCGCCCACGTGCACGCCGAGCTGTTCGGCGCGCGTCTCGCGCGGCGCGCTCCGGACCGGCGGGTGATCCTGCGGGTGTGCCGCGAGGAGTGGCCGATCGTCAAGGCCGCGGTGCCCCCGGCCGCGGCGATCGCCGTCAGCCCCGTGCTGGGGCTGGACGTCCAGGGCGCCCTGTGGCTGGCGCTGTCCGTCGCCGTCGCCGGGCAGGTGGGCTGGTCCGTGGCCGCGGCACACCGCGCAGGCGCCTCACGACGGCTGATGGCCACCACCGCGACGGTCAACGTGCTGCTCGGTCTGGTGATCGTCGTCCTCAAGATCGCGGTGACCCACTGAAAGACAGCGCGGTGACCCACTGAAGGACACGGACAGGGGTCGGAGTCACCTGTACCGGGTGAGGTCGCCGGAGGACGACGAGACGCACGATCGGCACAGAGCACCGTCCGGTGGAAGGACCGCTCTTGCGCTACGAGATCCGTGTCGAGGGACATCTGTCGGAGACGCTGGCCAACGCGTTCCCGGAGCTGGAGCACGTCGTCATGGCCGGCCAGACCGTTCTGTTCGGCGCGGTGATCGACGAGGCCCATCTGTACGGACTGCTCACCCGCTGCCAGTCACTGGGCCTGCGCGTCATGGAGATGCGGCAGCTCCCCGAATGACGCCGGCGGACGGTACGCGCCGGCCCGCTCGATGCCGCGGGGCGGCGTCACATCCGGGCGGCCGTGATCCGGCCGGAGCGGCAGGCCGCCCACAGGGCTTCGTGGTCGCGTTCGTTCTGATCGGCGTAGGCCAGGGCGAACTCGGTGAGCGCGCGGTCGAAGCGGTCGCTGCCGCCCAGGTAGGCGGCGAGCGCGATGGGGTCGCCGGATCGGGCGTGGGCCCTCGCCAGGCAGGCTCCGCACAGCCGGGCGAAGAGGGAGAGCAGGCGGGGGCTCATGGTCTCCGGCCGCGCGATGCCCTTCCAGTCCCACATCTGGCGTACGTAGAAGTCCCGGTCCTGCCCGTCGAGGCCGGTGGCGCGCGTCCAGCCGAGGAAGATGTCGCTGGTGGTCTGGATCAGGCGTTGGCCGGTCACGACCCGGCGGCCCTGGTTGTCGTGTCGTTCGCCGCCCGTGTGGGGGGCCAGCACCGACTCCGTGGCTTCCTTGGCCTGGAGCAGCAGGGGGTCGTCGTCGTCCCTGCCGAGCAGGAGCAGTACCCAGCAGCGGGTGCCGACGCTGCCGACGCCGACCACCTTGCGGGCCATGTCCACCAGCCGGTAGTGGCGCAGCAGGTGCCTGCGCTCAGGGGGCAGGGTTTGTGCGTAGCCGTTCACGACGGACCGCAGTTCCTCCTCCTGGCCCGCCTCGGACGGCTCGGTGAGCAGATCGCCCAGCGGGGTGATCAGCGGCGGGTCGGGGGTGATGCGCCGGCCCTCGGCGGTGACGCGGGTGAGCTTCGCGAACGCCCTCACGTGTGTGCGTGTGCGTGCTTTCGCGGCCGCGTCCCGGAGACGGCGCTCCGCTTCACCCGTCGCCTTCGCCGCCAGTAGTTGCCGTACGTGATCCGCGTCGTCCTGGGCGTACCAGATGTCCAGGACCGGCATGCCGGCGAACTCCCGCATGCGTTCCCGGTAGGCGCCCACACAAGCCCGTACGGTGCGGTTCTGCTCCTTGGGCGAGAAGCCGTTCGCCCGGGCCGCGATCACGAAGCCGGCCGCCAGCCGTTTGACGTCCCACTCGAAGGGGCCGGGCAGCGTCTCGTCGAAGTCGTTGATGTCGAAGACCAGCCGGCGCTCCGGTGAGGCCAGGAGCCGGAAGTTCAGCGGGTGCGCGTCCCCGCACAACTGCACCTGGAGCCCGCTGCTGGGCAAGGCTGCCAGGTCCCCCGCCATGATCGCTGCCGCCCCGCGGTAGAACCGGAACGGCGACTCCAGCATGCGGCCGTAGCGGATCGGCACCAGTGCCGGTACGCGCTCATCCGACTGGCGCTCCAGCAGGTCGACCGGGTCGCCCCGCCGTTGCCCCGTCTCGTACCAGCCGTGGCACGAACGCGAGGCTCGTTCCCGGGCCTTCCTGCCGTACGCGGCCCGCTCGGCCGGCGGCAGGGAGACGGTGAGGGCACTGGGTGCAGTCATGGTCCGGCCTCCGGTTCTTCCACGGGCCCACCGACGAGCGTGGCCAGGGTGAGGTGCGGCGCGTCCGTCCTGCCCAGCGGCTCGCTGAACGAGCCGGGTGCGGAGCGCTCCAGGTGTGCGGCCTGCTCGCGGTCCTCCTGGTGTGCTGCTGGGAAGTGCGGGCCATCACACGTTCCCCTCATCCGCGTCTGGGAGCCGTCGAGGGCCGCGCCGCGACTCCGGTCCGCTCATGTCACGTCCGCTCCGTCTCGTCCGGACGCCCGGTAGTCAGCTGTTCCCGGCTCCCACCCCACCGCCCCGCCGGCAGACCGGGATCACCCCTGACGGGTGACCCCGGTGCCGGCCCGACCCTGGAACGGACACATACCAGGCGGCGCCCGGCGCCACTGTGGCGGTCGTCCTCGGGATCATCTCGGCCGCGCCGATCCGCGCCGATCGTCCTGGCGGTCCTGGCGGCAGCCGTCGGACCGGCGCGTCCGTCGGCTCATCGAGCAGCCTGATGAACGAGCGCCGTGGCTCCGGGCGGGGAACCGGCCGGCCGGCCGCGGGTGGGGCCGCACTCACCCGTGCCGGGTGACGTCTGACGGTGAGCCCCGTGACCATCCTGAGGTCAGTACGCGACCACGGCCGGGCACGCCCGGGACGGAGGACGGACATGAACGCGCAGACCTACCTGGCGTACGACTATCCGCTGCTGAACATGTTCTGGACCATGCTTCTGGTCTTCCTGTGGATCATGTGGTTCGTCCTGCTCTTCCGGATCATCGGTGACATCTTCCGCGACGACCGGCTGAGCGGCTGGGCCAAGGCCGGCTGGCTGGTGTTCTGCCTTGTCCTGCCATTCCTGGGCGTCTTCGTCTACGTCATCGCGCGCGGGAAGAACATGGGCCGCCGGGAGACGGCCCATGCCCGCGCCCGTCAGGAGGAGTTCAACGCCTACATCAGGAAGACCGCGAGCGGCGGACAGCGCACCAGCGTCGACGAGCTGACCCGGCTCGCCGAGATCCGCGATCAGGGAGCCATCACGGACGAGGAGTTCCGCAGGGCGAAGGAGCTGGTACTGAGCGGACACGGCCCTGCGGGACACGCGGGACACGCCCCCGCCACATCCAGTCCTTCTGCCCGCTGACCATCAGCGCCGGCCTGCTCAAGGTCGCGGCGCGGGACCGGCGTACCGCCCGCGGGCGACCGCGATGTGGTGTACGTCCGTGCGGTCCCTTCAGTGGCGGGGCACGCGGTGCGAGAGGAGGCTGGACATGGGGGCAGTGAGACGGAGAGAGGCATCTCATGACTCGGACCAGCACAGACAAGGCGCACAGTTCGTTCCTTACCCGCCCCGCTGTCCGCCGCCTCGTACCGTTCGTTCTGATCACCGCGATCGCCCTGGTCTTCATCTTCGAAAACCGCACGAGTGTCGAAATCCGCCTTCTCGTTCCGATGGTGACGATGCCCTTGTGGGGTGCTCTTCTGATTGCCTGGGCCCTCGGCATGCTCGCCTGTGTCTTCACCGTGCGACGACGGTCGAACCGGCACGCACGACGCCAGGGATGACGCCTCGACCCACGTCTGGAGGCAGCGGGTCGCGGTACGGCTCGGGGTCCCGGGCGGTTTCGGGCGGGCCGTGCTGCGCGGCGGTGGGAAAGCTGTATCGGCGGCAGGAGGGTTTGCCGAATTTCGCGGGCAGTTTTCATGGGGCGACGGGCCGAGTGTAATTACTCAACACGCACGGTCCGGCGCAACGTGCTACTGTCGATCTCAGTTGCAGTTGTGGTTCCCGCATTCCTTTTGGTACCGGTGCTTTTTCCGGGCAGGGTGATCATCGCGGCGACGTGGTATCCGCGGAGTGCGGATACTGATTCACCCCGAAGGAGAAAAAGACATGGCTACTGGCACCGTGAAGTGGTTCAACGCGGAAAAGGGCTTCGGCTTCATCGAGCAGGACGGTGGCGGCGCCGACGTGTTCGCCCACTACTCGAACATCTCTGCCCAGGGCTTCCGTGAGCTGCTCGAGGGCCAGAAGGTGAGCTTCGACATCGCGCAGGGGCAGAAGGGCCCGACGGCCGAGAACATCGTCCTCGCCTGACGCCTGCGCGTAATTCGTAGCTGGGGCCCGCATCCTTCGGGGTGCGGGCCCCAGCTGCATTCCCAAAATTTTCGGCTGCGTTCCATACGGCTCGTACTTGCGATTCTTCATGCCGCTTTCCAGGTCATGCGGGGATTCCTTGATATGTGCCGCACCGCAATCAAGGAAGCAAGGAAGGTTCCGTATGAACCGCGCACGTCCCACCCAACGGTTCCGTTCGACGAGTTCGGTGAGTTCCCGGAGTTCGGCCGAGTTCGCGCTGCCCCGGACGGTCACCCCGGCGTTGCCCGCCGCGGACGCCTTCGCCGAGCTCGACATGCCCGCCGAGCTGCTGGCCGCGCTCGGGGCGCAGGGCGTCGCCGTGCCGTTCCCCATCCAGGCGGCGACGCTGCCCAACTCGCTCGCCGGCCGGGACGTACTCGGCCGGGGCCGCACCGGTTCCGGCAAGACCCTCGCCTTCGGGCTGGCCCTGCTGGCCCGTACCGCCGGTCGCCGTGCCGAGGCCCGGCAGCCGCTCGGGCTGGTCCTGGTCCCGACGCGGGAGCTGGCGCAGCAGGTCACCGACGCCCTCACGCCGTACGCCCGGGCGGTGCGGCTGCGGCTGGCCACGGTGGTGGGCGGCATGCCGATCGGCCGGCAGGCCAGCGCGCTGCGCGGCGGGGCCGAGATCGTCGTCGCCACGCCCGGGCGGCTCAAGGATCTCATCGAGCGCGGCGACTGCCGCCTCGACCAGGTCGCCGTCACCGTCCTCGACGAGGCCGACCAGATGGCCGACATGGGCTTCATGCCGCAGGTCACCGCACTGCTCGACCAGGTGCGCCGGGACGGTCAGCGGATGCTGTTCTCCGCCACGCTCGACCGCAATGTCGATCTGCTCGTGCGGCGTTACCTGAGCGATCCCGTCGTGCACTCCGTCGATCCGTCGGCCGGGGCGGTGACGACGATGGAGCACCACGTCCTGCACGTGCACGGCGCCGACAAGCACGCGGCCACCACCGAGATCGCCGCCCGGGACGGCCGGGTGCTCATGTTCCTGGACACCAAGCACGCCGTCGACCGCCTCACCGAGCACCTCCTGAACAGCGGGGTCCGGGCCGCCGCCCTGCACGGCGGCAAGTCGCAGCCGCAGCGCACCCGGACGCTGACGCAGTTCAAGAGCGGGCACGTCAGCGTGCTGGTGGCGACCAACGTCGCCGCGCGCGGCATCCACGTCGACAGCCTCGACCTCGTCGTCAACGTCGATCCGCCGACCGACCACAAGGACTACCTGCACCGCGGCGGCCGTACCGCTCGGGCCGGCGAGTCCGGCAGCGTCGTCACCCTGGTCACCCCGAGTCAGCGCCGGGCCATGAGCCGGCTGATGGCGACGGCCGGCATCGTGCCGCAGACCACTCAGGTGCGGGCCGGCGCGGAGGCCCTGCACCGGATCACCGGCGCCCAGGCGCCGTCCGGCGTCCCGGTCGTCATCGCCGCGCCGGCCGCACCCGAACGGCCCAAGCGCGGCTCCGGTGGACGCGGCCGGCGCCGCCCCGCCTCGGCGGCCCGGCGGGCGTCCGCGCGACGCTCCGCCACCGGCACGGCAGCGGCCTAGGCCGGCACCGAAGGTCACGGCGACGCGCCGGGCGTGCTCGCCCGCACCCCCCTGAAACCCCGTCTCTTCCTCTGTGAGGCATCATGCGCTGTGTCATCGCCCGCTTTCCGTTCGAGCTCACCAAGGAACGCGTGCTGGAAGCGATGAAGGGCGTCAAGCCCGAGCCGGTCGACGGCGACTACGTGATCGTCGGGCGGCGGCACTACCCCGTCAAACAGGTCGGCCAGGTCGTCACCCGGCAGGACCGCCGCGACTTCAGCAGCGGCGAGGTGCTCCGGGCCATGACGCAGCTCGGCTTCACCTGCCGTACCGCGCCGGCGCCCACGGCCGCGGTCGCCAGGATCGTCGACCCGCTCCAGCGGGCCTCCGCGATGCTCGGCATCACGCGTTCCGTCTGATCCCCGGGCGGTCGTCCGGGTCAGGCGTCCGGCCCGCGGCCGGCCCTGGCGGTACCGCTGCGCAGTTCCTCGTTGATGCGCCGGGCCTCTTCGAGCTGGTCCTCCAGGATGATGATGCGGCAGGCCGCTTCGATGGCGGTGCCCTGGTCGACCATCTCGCGGGCGCGTGCGGCGATGCGCAGCTGGTAGCGGGAGTAGCGACGATGACCGCCTTCCGAGCGCAGCGGCGTGATCAGCCGGGCTTCACCGAGGGCGCGCAGGAAGGCGGGCGTGGTGCCCAGCATCTCCGCGGCCCGTCCCATGGTGTAGGCGGGGTAGTCGTCGTCGTCGATTCGGTCGAGCGGTGTGTCTGCGGTCATCTGCACCTCTGATGGACCTTCGAGTTCTTGAGGGGGCCACGCGTCGAGGGGCCTTGGTGCCGTACGGCACCAAGGCCCCTAGGGATTTCTAACACCATCGGCCGGCCTACTGCGGTACCGGCCTGCCCTTTGCGTACTGGTGCCTGACCGTGGGACCACCTTCCGTTCCGGGGCCGACTTCTCGGTAGTACTGCGGTCCTTCGTGCGTACTGCATGCGGGCAGTTCATCTCTGCCACGCCTCACTGACTTCTGGCTACAGCACATACGTTAGCCCTGAGATCAAGGAATGTCTACAGCGGCCACAGTAGTTTTGGCTTCGAAACATTCGGCGGAGATACGCGATCAGGGGTGGATGGGCGAGGCGCGGACGGTCGATCATCGCCGTACCGTCGCCGTACAGCAATGGAAGCGGGTTATCGAATGTTTCGGCGAAGCTGCCGAAACCAAAACTATTGACAGTTGACGAGGGCACCTCAAAACTGCCCGGCATGAGACATCGCTTCCGGTTATTCATCAGCGCGCTCTGCGCCGCCGTACTGGCCGCCATGGCGCCCGGTACCGCGCACGCCGACACGGTCGTCACCACGAACCAGACCGGCACGAACAACGGGTACTACTACTCCTTCTGGACGGACGCCCAGGGCACCGTCTCCATGAACCTGGGCTCCGGCGGGAACTACAGCACCTCCTGGTCCAACACCGGCAACTTCGTCGCCGGCAAGGGCTGGAGCAACGGCGGGCGCCGGGCCGTGACCTACTCGGGCACCTTCAACCCGTCCGGCAACGCCTACCTGGCGCTCTACGGATGGACCTCGAACCCGCTCGTCGAGTACTACATCGTCGACAACTGGGGGACGTTCCGGCCCACCGGGACCTTCATGGGGACCGTCAGCAGTGACGGCGGTACGTACGACATCTACAAGACGACCCGGTACAACGCCCCGTCCGTGGAGGGCACCAAGACCTTCGACCAGTACTGGAGCGTGCGGCAGTCCAAGCGGACCGGCGGGACCATCACCACCGGGAACCACTTCGACGCCTGGGCCCGGGCCGGGATGCCGCTCGGCAGCTTCAGCTACTACATGATCATGGCGACCGAGGGCTACCAGAGCAGCGGCAACTCCAACATCACCGTGGGCGGCACCGACTCGGGCGGCGGGGGCGGTGGCGGCGGCACCGGGTGCAGCGCCACGCTCTCCGCCGGGCAGCAGTGGAGCGACCGGTACAACCTGAACGTCGCCGTCTCCGGCTCCAGTGCCTGGACCGTCACCATGAAGGTCCCGTCACCGGCCAAGGTGCTCTCCACCTGGAACACCGCCGCGGCCTACCCCGACGCCCAGACCCTCACCGCCAAACCCAACGGCAGCGGCAACACCTTCGGCGTCACCATCCAGCACAACGGCAACTGGACCTGGCCGACCGTCTCGTGCGCCGCGAGCTGACCGAGGAGTCCGAGATGATGCCATCCTTGCGCGCCCTCCTGGTCCGGGCCGTCGTCCTCGCGCTGGCCGCCGCGGGCACCCTCGCCGTCCAGTCCGCCGCCGCACCGGCCCGCGCCGCCGCCTGCACCGGGTACGTCGGGCTGACCTTCGACGACGGCCCGTCCAGTTCCACACCCGCGCTGCTCAACGCGCTGCGCCAGAACGGGCTGCGGGCCACCATGTTCAACCAGGGCCAGTACGCCGCCGCCAACCCGGCCCAGGTCAAGGCACAGGTCGACGCCGGCATGTGGGTCGGCAACCACAGCTACACCCACCCGCATCTGACCCAGCTCAGCCAGGCCCAGGTCGACTCCGAACTCGCCCGCACCCAGCAGGCGATCGCGGGCGCGGGCGGCGGTACGCCGGTGCTGTTCCGGCCGCCGTACGGCGAGACCAACGCGACCGTGCGGTCGGTGGCGGCCAAGTACGGGCTGACCGAGATCATCTGGGACGTCGACTCGCAGGACTGGAACGGCGCCAGTACCGACGCCATCGTCCAGGCGGCCGGCCGGCTCACCAACGGCCAGGTCATCCTCATGCACGACTGGCCCGCCAACACGCTCGCCGCGATTCCGCGGATCGCCCAGGGTCTCACCGCCCGCGGACTGTGCGCCGGCATGATCTCGCCGGCGACCGGGCGGGCCGTGGCCCCGTCCGACAGCGGGGGCGGGGGTGGCGGCGGCGGTGGTGCCGCGTGCAGCGCCACGCTCTCCGCCGGACAGCAGTGGAGCGACCGGTACAACCTCAATGTCACCGTCTCCGGCTCCAGCGCCTGGACCGTGACGCTGAACGTGCCCGCCCCGGCCAAGGTGCTCTCCACCTGGAACGTCAGCGCCGCCTACCCCAGCGCCCAGGTCCTGACCGCCAAACCCAACGGCAGCGGCAACACCTTCGGCGTCACCATCCAGCACAACGGCAACTGGACCTGGCCGACCGTGAGCTGCGCGGCCGGCTGAACCAGCGGGACCGCACCGGGTGCACGGTCGCCCGGTGCGGGCCCGGCACCCTCTAGCATCCGGACATGACTACTGACATCGACACCTCTTCCTCCCCGCTCGGCGTCGAGATCGGCGCCCTCCAGGGCGGTTCCGCGGCTCTCGGGCAGTACGCCGGGCAGGTCGTGCTCGTGGTGAACGTCGCCTCCAAGTGCGGGCTGACCCCGCAGTACTCCGGACTGGAGCGGCTGCACGAGCGGTACGCGGAGCGGGGCTTCACCGTGCTCGGCGTGCCCTGCAACCAGTTCATGGGCCAGGAGCCCGGCAGCGCCGAGGAGATCGCCGAGTTCTGCTCGGCCACGTACGGGGTGACCTTCCCGATGACCGAGAAGGCCGAGGTGAACGGGGAGGGGCGGCATCCGCTCTACGAGCGGCTGGTCGGGTTCGCCGACGCCGACGGGCACCGCGGGGACATCCGGTGGAACTTCGAGAAGTTCCTGATCGGCCGGGACGGGGAGGTCGTCGCGCGGTTCGCGCCGCAGGCCGAGCCGGAGGACACGGAGGTGGTGGCGGCCGTCGAGGCGCAGCTGGCCTGACCGCCCGGACACGAGCCGAGCCCCCTCGGCAAGGTCGGCGCACTGGTCGAGAGGGCTCCGCGCGTGCTGCGTGCCGTGCGTCAGTGCTTGACCGACGACACGAACGCCGACCAGGCGTTCGCGGGGAAGGCCAGTGCCGGGCCGGCCGGGACCTTGGAGTCCCGGACCAGCAGTGCCGACACGACGGGGGACTTCACCTCGACGCACGCGCCGTTCCCCCCGGAGTAGGAGGACTTGGTCCACGCGTCGGTGCTGCCCTGATGAATAGCCATTTTTCCGCTCCGGTTGCGAGTTGTGATCGTTGGCGTGATCGACGCTACTCGCCGTGCTCCCCATACGGAGCAGTCGTTCACCCGACCGGATGGCATATTCCAGGTGAGTCTTCCAGTGCGGCCTGTCCGGGGTGTACGATCCCCGCCGCTTTGTGGGAAAGGGGCCGCCGCGGACTCAGCGGGCGTATTCCTTCGCCACGTCCTCGATGCGCCGCCGGGACTCGTCGACGTTCAGCGCCTGCGCCCTCAAGTGCTCGTACATCACCGTGTACTTCTGCACATCGTGCGCCTTCTCCAGGTACAGGTCGCTGGTGACGCCCTCGATGTAGACCACGCTGGAGTCGGCGGCGTCGGCGAACTCCAGGATGGAGTACTGGCCGTTGACGCCGGGGTGCGCGCCGACGTCGAACGGCAGCACCTGGACCGTGATGTGCGGCTGCTGCGACATCTCCGCGACGTGCTCCAACTGCTCCCGCATCACCTGCGGACCGCCCACCACCCGGCGCAGACACGCCTCGTCCAGCACCACCCACAGCCGCAGCGGGCCGTGCTCGGAGTGGATGCGCTCCTGACGCCTTATCCGGACGTTCACCCGCTTCTCGACGTCGGCGGCGGGGGTCTCCGGCAGCGCGCCCTGGATCAGCGCCTCGGCGTACGTACGGGTCTGGAGCAGGCCGGTGATCATCTGCGGCTCATAGGTGCGCAGCGACTCCGCGTCGGTCTCCAGGCCGATGTAGACGCTGTACGGGATGTCGCCGAAGGCGTGCCACCAGCCCTGCTGGCGGGAGTCCTTGGCCATCTGCATCAGCGAATCGACGATGCGCTGGTCCTCGACCTCGTAGACCCCGCACAGATCACGGACGTCGCGCTGGCTGATGCTGCGCCGGCCGTTCTCCAGGCGGCTGATCTTCGACTGCGACACCAGCAGCCGCTCCGCCACCTCCTCGGCCGTCATGCCCTTCACCTCGCGGAGCCGGCGCAGTTCCTGGCCGAGCCGGCGCCGCCGGACGGTGGGATTCACATTGGACGCCACGGGACGTGCACCTCCGGCTGCGTGCGTCTTGCCTGCCACTTGCAACTTTGCGTATCTGCTGTTGAGCAGACTGCCACCAAGGTGCGTACTACCGCTGGGAAACGGTCGATGTGCGCCGCGCATGCGGCCGCGCGGGGCGGCGGGACCGGGTCGTCGTCCGGACGTCGGTCCTGTCGCCCCGCGCGGCCAGCGGCTCCCGGACCGGTCTCGGGGACTGTTGTGCGGCGGCTCGGGTGGTGCGGGTGTGAGGGTGGTGCGTGGTGGTGCGCCGGGTAGTGCCGGTGGTGCCGGTGGTGCCGGTAGTGCCGGGGCTCAGTGGGCCGCGGCGCGCGCCATGGGGCCACGGCGCGGTTGCGACGGAACACCGCGGGCGGGTTCCGGTGCGGGTCCGGCTCCGGGGGCGGCCTGGCGGCCGGCCGGGGCCGGGCTGCGGCGCGGCTGGACCGCGACGCCGTTCTGGACGTCCATCACGGCGTGCGCCACGAGGCCGCCCATCGGGTCGTGCCGGATCAGATCCCGGAGCCGGGAGCGGGAGGACCGCCCCTCGTTCCCGGGGTAGAGGTGCTTGCCGAGTCCCACCGCGTGCGCCAGTGCGGCGAGCGCGGCGGTCCGCGGGTCCGGCGGTACGCCGGTGCGGATCGCGGAGTCCAGCCGGGCCCTGATCTCCCGGCTGATCTCGTTGTCGGTCGCCTGGTAGCGAGTCGTCGGCAGCACTCCGCACATCTGACCGGCCACGGCATGCACCATGCCGCACCGCTCCAGATGCGAGAGGTAGGTCTGGCGGAGCCCCAGCCGGGGTCCGCCGATCCAGTTCACCGCGCGTACGGGGGCGCCGCGCCTTCGCAGCAACTCCAACGCGCAGTCCAAGGTCGGATCTCCTGTCGGCCGTGGTGCGACCACGGCGATACGATCCCCGTCTGGGGCTATCCGTCCGGCCAGTGCCAGCTCGACGAGCTGGGCCCCGGCCAGGCCGAGGTCGAGCGACTGCGGCTGTGCAGTGGTACCCGTGGCCGGGTCCAGTGCCAGCAGCAGAAGCTCCTCCGGAAGTGTTCTGCGGCTCCTGCCCATCCATGCCTCCCCGCGTGGATGACAGACAGGGTGACCCCTCTCACATTGGTCTGTCGAGAGTGCGTGACCGCTTCGTAAGGGAACCGGCAGGTATGTCGTTCTCGTCTACCGGTTCGGTCAAGCCCGTACACAGGACACTGGTACATGGTTCGGACAGCGCCTGCGGGCGGTGTCCCGGGCGGCGGTTCACGGTTCGGTACGCGCACGCGGGGCGTGCGGCGCATGGAGGAGGCATCGGTGGCGGGCGAGTCCCCCGACAGGTCGAAGCAGCGCGAGTCGTCGGCAGAACGGACGTCGGGGAGCGTGGGTCCGGTTCCGGGGGCCCGGACGGAGGGCGGGGCCGAGGAGGCGCGTGATCCGCGGCTGGCGGTGGCGCGGGAGTCGGAGGCGCGGCGTGCCGCGGGGCGGGGCTCGGGGCCGGGCCCGGCCGGCGGTGCCGATACGGCGACGCGGGTGCGGTCGGCTCCGGCGGACGCGGCAGACTCGGGCGCCGAGGGCGCCGAGGGCGCCGAGGATGCCACGGATGCCACGGATGCCAAGGATGCCGGGAGCGGCACCGAGGGTGACGGGCGGTTGCGCGAGGCGGTGGCCTCCTGGGTGCGGTCGGCCGACGCCGACGAGGAGCCGACGGACGCCGACGCCGGACAGGACGACGACGCCGAGAGCGACGCCGGGCGCCCGGCCGAGGACGTGACCGGGGCCGCGGAAGGCCCGCAGAAGGGCGAGGAGGCGGCGCAGGAGGCTCCCAGGGGGCCTGCGGACGCCGATGACGGCCCCGGGGCGGGCTCCGGCGCGTCCGAGGGCGCACAGGAGCGTGCGGAGGGCTCCGCCGCCGACACCGACGCCGAGAGCGGCAACGGCACCGAGCCCGACGCCGCCGCCCCGTCCCCCGCCGCGGACGAGGACCAGCCCGAGAAGCCGGACGCGGACGCCGACGCGGACGCCGACGCGGCCGCCGACGACGTACCCCAGTCCCCGGACCAGCCCACCGCCGTCTTCAAGGCGCCCCGGCCCGCCGCGCCCCCCGTCGACCAGCCCACCACCATGCTCAAGCTGGGCGACAAGGACAAGAAGAAGGAGCAGGACGAGCAGGACGAGCAGGGCGAGGCAGGCGGGGCGGCCGAGGCCCCCGCCGAGCGGACCAGCAAGTTCGTCGCGCTCAAGCCGCTGGACGACCGGGCGGCGCGCAAGCCCGCACCGGAGGCCACCGCCGCCACCCCCGCCCCCGCGCCCGTCGCCGAAGGCTTCGAGCGGACCCGGCAGCAGCCGTTGCCGCCCAAGCCGCCGCTCGATCTGCTGGCGGAGCTGACCAACACCCCGCCGCCGCCGGAGACGCCGCTGCGCACGACCTGGCGGCGGGTGAAGATCTGGACGCCGCTGGTCCTGCTGCTGGTGATCGTGTTCGCGGTCGTACAGGCGGTGCGCCCGCTGCCGACGCCCACCCTCCAGCTCACCGCGCAGCAGACCGTCTCCTTCGAGGGCGACAAGCCCTCGGTGCCCTGGCCCACCCAGGGCCAGGCGGCCATGGACGTGAACGGCATCGGCAGCTTCGGTACCTCCGGCGACCAGAAGCCCGTACCGATCGCGAGCATCGCCAAGGTCATGACGGTGTACCTGATCCTGCGCGACCACCCGCTGAAGACCGGCGCGAAGGGTCCGGAGATCACCGTCGACGCGGCCGCGCAGAAGCACTACGAGACCGGCAAGGCCGCGAACGAGTCGGTGGTGAAGGTCACCGAGGGCCAGAAGATCACCGAGTACGAGGCGCTGGAGGCGGTCATGCTGCCGTCCGCCAACAACGTCGCCAAGCTGCTCGCCCGCTGGGACACCGGCAGCAGCTCCGAGGACGAGTTCGTCGCGAAGATGAACAAGACCGCGAAGGAGCTGGGGATGACGAACACCACGTACACCGACCCCAGCGGCCTGGACAAGACCACCGTCTCCACCGCCGAGGACCTGGTGAAGCTGGGCCGGGCGGCGATGGAGAACCCGGTCTTCAAGGAGATCTCCAAGCTACCCAGCTACGTCGACCTCAACGGCGACGAGCAGCACAACTTTTTCACGCTGGTTCCGACCGTGGCCATCGGCATCAAGACCGGCACCAGCACCGCAGCAGGCGCTAACATCCTGTTCGCTGCGGAGAAGAACATCGGCGGCAAGACCCAGACGATCATCGGCGCGGCCCTCGGCCAGTACGGACAGAACGGCACTGCCAACATCGACGAGGCCACCGGCGTCGTACGGGGACTGATCGAGTCGGGGCAGGACGCGCTCACCGCGAAGACGATCGTGAAGAAGGGGGACGTCGTCGGGCAGGTCGACGACAGCCTGGGCGGCACCACCGAAGTGGTCGCCACCAAGGACGTCTCCGCCGTCGGCTGGTCGGGGCTGACCGTGAAGCTGGAGCTGAACGAGCTGAGCGACGCCTCGGTGCCGCACACCGCCGAGGCCGGCACCAAGGTGGGCACGCTCACCGTCGGCGACGGCAGCAGCGCCGAGACCGTCGAGGTGCCCGTCGCGCTCAAGGACGATCTGGCGGAACCGCCCCTCACCGCCAAGCTGACCCGGATCAGCTGACCGGCAACACCTGCACGCGTCCTTCCCGCACCCCGCCCGGCAGCCGCTGGGCGGGGTGCGTGCTAGCGTCACGAAACGGGCAAGGTGGCCGGTCGGAACGGCGCGGGCGTGAACCGCACGGGAACGGGACGCGGCCGAGATCAGAAGACCGGGACACGGGGAGTGCCTTCAGGTGGCCACTGCGGAGCCGACACGCGCCGACGACGCCGATCCCGGGCCGGGCGGCGGCTCCCGAATACCCCTGCCCCCGCCGGACGGCCCCCGCGCGCGACCGGAACCCGGTGCCTGGCGCCGGCTGGTCCACCGGGTCCGCGCGCGGCTGCTGCGCCACCCCGTCCTCTTCGTCACCGCCCTCTCCGGGGTGCTGCACGTCGTCTGGTTCTTCACGTTCGCGAACAGTGGCGGTGATCTCGCCGCGCAGGACGCGTGGGCGGAGTTCGTCGGCCGGCACCCGGACTCGGCGTACAACCTCGCCTGGTACGGCGGCATGCACCCGGTGTCGTACAGCGTGGTGTCGCCGTATCTGATGTCCGTGCTCGGGGTGCGGACCACGATGATGATCGCGGGGACCGTCTCCGCCGGGCTGCTGACGATGGTGCTGCTGCGCGGCCGGGTGGTGCGCAACCCGCTGTGGACCGCGCTCGCGGGCGTGTACGCGCTGCTGTGCAACGCGGCGTCGGGGCGGGTGACGTTCGGCCTGGGCACGATGTTCGGGCTGGGCGCGGTGGCGGTGGTCTTCTGCTGGCCGTATCGGTGGCGGTACAAGCGCTGGGCGAAGGCGCTGTGCGCGGCGCCGCTGGCCGCGCTGGCCACCATGGCCTCACCGGTGGCGGGGCTGTTCGTCGGGCTGGTGGCGGTCGCGCTGTTCCTGCAGAAGCGGCGGCCGGGGGCCTGGGCGCTGGGGCTGGCGCCGGCCGCGGTGGTGGCGCTGTCGTCGTGGCTGTTCCCGTTCTCGGGGACGCAGCCAATGTCGTTCGGCTCGGCGGTGCTGCCGGTGGTCTACGCGGCGCTGGTCTTCCTGCTGGTGCCGCGGAGCTGGACGACGGTGCGGATCACGTCCGCGGTGTACGGGCTGTCGGTGCTGCTGGTGTGGCTGATCAGCTCGCAGATCGGGTCCAACATCACCCGGCTGCCGATGCTGTTCGCGGGGGTGGCGCTGGCCGCCGCGCTGCCGTTCACGGTGCCGCGCACCCGCAAGTGGTACGCGGTGCTGGTCGCCCTGACCGGTTTCGTCGGCTGGATCGGCTACAAGTCGGTCGACGACGTGGTGCACACCACGCCGGCCGCGTCCTGGGCGCGGGAGCTGGCGCCGCTGGTCAACGAGTTGCAGGAGGTCGGCGCGTACCGGGGCCGGGTGGAGGTGGTGCCGGCCGCCTCGCACCGGGAGGCGTCCGCGCTGGCCCCGTACGTGAACCTGGCCCGCGGCTGGAACCGGCAGGCCGACATGGAGCGCAACCCGCTCTTCTACGACGACACGCTCAACTCGGCCAACTACAACGAGTGGCTGAAGCGCTGGGCGGTGCACTTCGTGGTGCTGCCGAAGGACCAGCCGGACGGCGACGGCGGCGAGCGGGAGCGGGAGCTGGTGCAGCGGGGGCTGCCGTATCTGAAGCAGATCTGGGGCGACGCGAACTGGCAGCTGTTCGAGGTGGCCGATCCGGCGCCGCTGGCCGAGCCCGGCGCCGAGGTGCTGCGGGCCGAACAGGGCGAGTGGACGATCCGGGTCGAGGAGGCCGGGCGGATCCTGGTGCGGATCCCGTACTCGCCGTGGCTGAGCATCGTCGACGCCAAGGGCAAGAGCCTGAAGGCGCCGCAGGAGACCGAGGCGTCGAAGAACCGGGCGGACGGCGAGGAGAAGACGTACGAGAACGTCGACGGCTGTCTGATGGAGACGGCCGAGGACGCCGACGGCGACAAGTGGACGGTGCTGCTGGCGCCGAAGGCGGGCACCTACCGGCTGGCGGCTCCGTACCAGTTCCCGCGGGGTACGCAGTGCCCCGAGGAGTGGCGCGAGGAGTAGCGGCGGGCGCCCGGTCGCCGCCCGGTCGCCGCCCAGTCGCCGTTCAGATGAGTGAACGGCGACCAACAGGTCGAACTTTTTTACTTGCTCTTGACTTTCCCCTTCCTTGTCGTGTCCTAGTCACCGCACTCACGATGAGCGGGCCGTTCACAAGGCGGACCCTGGAAAGGGGGCACATGAACAGTCTCGACTGGGCCGTGCTCATCGGCTACTTCGCCGTGATGGTCGCCATCGGCGTCTGGTCGCACAAGCGCGTCGACAGCGTCAGCGACTTCTTCACGGCGGGCGGCAAGATGCCGTGGTGGCTCTCCGGCATCTCCCACCACATGTCGGGCTACAGCGCGGTGATGTTCACCGGATACGCGGGCATCGCCTACACCTACGGGGTCACGTCCTTCGTGACCTGGTCCTTCCCCATCGCACTGGGCATCGCCATCGGGTCGAAGCTGTTCGCGCCCCGTGTCAACCGGCTGCGCTCACGACTCCATGTGGCCTCCCCGCTGGAGTATCTGAAGAACCGGTACAACCTCCAGACGCAGCAGGCGCTGGCCTGGTCCGGCATGCTGCTGAAGATCGTGGACGTCGGCGCGAAGTGGGCGGCCATCGCCACCCTGCTGTCGGTGTTCACCGGGATCAGCCTCAACCAGGGCATCCTCATCACCGGTGCGATCACCGGGATCTACTGCACGATCGGCGGGCTGTGGGCCGACGCGCTGACCGAACTGGGTCAGTTCATCATCCAGTTGCTGGCCGGCGTCGCGATGTTCGTGGCGGTCGTGCTGGAACTCGGCGACCACGGCGGCTTCTTCGGCGTCTGGGACGAGCCGGCCCTCCAGGGCCACGGGAAACCGCTGGTCGGCCCGTACGGCACGGTGTTCCTGCTGGCCTTCCTCTTCATCAAGCTGTTCGAGTACAACGGCGGCATGCTCAACCAGGCGCAGCGCTACATGGCGACCCGCGACGCCCGGGAGGCGGAGCGGTCGGCCCGGCTGTCGGCGGTGCTGTGGCTGGTGTGGCCGGTGGTGCTGTTCTTCCCGATGTGGATGTCGCCGCTGCTGGTCGAGTCGCAGAAGCCGGACGGCTCCGACTCCTACGGCCTGATGACCGAACAACTGCTGCCGCACGGTCTGCTGGGCCTGGTCATCGTCGGTTTCTTCTCGCACACCATGGCCATGTGCTCCTCGGACGCCAACGCCATCGCCGCGGTCTTCACCCGGGACGTGGCGCCGGTGCTGTCGAAGCGGGCGCGCAGCTGGGACCAGCGGTCCGGGCTGCTGGCCGCGCGGGTGACGACCGTGCTCTTCCTCGGTCTGTCGATGGCGGTGGCGACCCAGGTCAACTCGCCCACCTTCAAGGACATCATCACCGTCGTGATCAAGTGGGTGGCCGGGCTGATGGGCCCGATCGCGATCCCGATGATGCTCGGTCTGCTGCGGCCCTTCCGCCGCTCGGGCCCGACCGCGGCGCTCACCAGCTGGGCGCTGGGGCTGCTGGCCTTCTGGCTGGTCAACTACCCGATCAACTGGGCCGTCGAGGGCGGGGTCCCGCTCGAGTACCAGGTGTCGATCCCGCTCGCCGTCTCGCTGGTGCTCTACATCCTGATCGGCTTCGTCAAGCCGGAGGACACCCCGGAACGGCTCGCGATCATCGAGCGGGTGAACACGGACGGGGACGGCTCGGCGGCGGCCGCGGTGCCGGTTCCGGCTCCGGCTCCGGCTCCGGCGGACGGGACGGAGGACCCGGCCGGCCGTACTGCGGTCAAGGACTGAACCGGCCTGGCGACGGCCCCGCTTCCGGTCGGGAGCGGGGCCGTCGCCGGGTCGTGCCGCGGGCTCAGCCGCGCAGGACGCGGCCCTGCTTGTCGGTGCGGTCGTTGCTCGTCAGGAAGAGGATCCCGTCGATCAGCGCCCACAGGCCGAGGCCGCCGCAGGTGAAGAGCTGGGCGATGCCCACGCCGACCGAGCCGACGTAGAAGCGGCCGACGCCGAAGCCGCCGAGGAAGATCTGGAGGAGACCCGCCACGATCTTCGACTTGTCCGAGTACGGGCGGCCCTTGAGGTCGACGCCGTAGGGAGCCTCGGGGGTGGGGACGGTCATGAGTACTGCTCCTGAATTTTTCACGAGACACCGGAACGGGGTGTTCCGGCGGCCAGGGAGGCACGCCGGTACGCGAGCAGGTCGTCGCATCCGCAGCCGTGTGTCACGCATCACGTCCGAGCGCGCTTGTCAGCAGCGCCGGTCGTCCCCCCTGTGAGCCGTGAGCATAGGGAGGCGGGTGAGGCAATGGGGAGTGACCTCGAACGATCGTTCCCCTTCCGTGACCAAAAACCTAGCCCGGTCCCACGACGTTGCGTACGACGGTCCAGGCCACGGCGACGGCGAGGATCACCGCGGGCGTGGTCCGGCCGGGGCGCGGCTGCCAGCGCCGGCCGCGCAGCCCCTCCCAGCCCCAGCGGCCGAGCAGGGCCAGCGCGTACGGCGAGGCGAGCAGCAGGAGTCTGTTGTCGGCCCAGGCGGCGGCGAACTGACCGTGCATCAGGTCGTACACCATGCGGGTGCCGCCGCAGGCGGGGCAGAGCCACCCGGTGACGAGGCGGAACGGGCACTGCGGCAGCAGGTGGCCCGGCTCGTGCGGGTCGGTGGTGTAGAGGTACGCGGCGCCGGCCGCCCCCGCCGTGAGCACGGCGAGGGGGGCGACGGCCGCGCGACGTCCCACCACATCAGCCACTGCGCAGCACCCGGCCGTCGGAGTCGGTGGTGTTGTCGCTGGTCAGGATGATGATGCCGTCGATCAGCGCCCAGATGCCGAAGCCGCCGCAGGTGAAGAGCTGGGCGATGCCGATGCCCACGTTGCCGATGTAGAACCGGCCGATGCCGAGGCTGCCGAGCAGGAGCTGGAGCACCCCGGCGACGATCTTCGACTTGTCCGAGTAGGGGCGGCCGAAACGGTCGTAGCCGTAGGGGGCGCTGGGGTCGCCGGTGTAGAAGCCGCCCGGCGGGGGGTAGCCGCCCGGCGGGGGCGGGTAGGCGCCGCCCTGGGGGTAGCCCTGCTGGTATCCGGGCTGCTGGTACCCGGCCTGCTGGTAGCCGGCCTGCTGGTAGCCGCCGCCCTGCTGCTGGTAGCCGCCCTGGTTCGGGTCGCCGGGGTAGGGCCCGGGGCCCGGGTATCCGTAGCCGGGCGGCGGCTGGGGCGGCTGCTGCGGCTGCTGAGGTGGCTGCTGGGGCGGCTGCGGCGGCTGCTGGGGCTGTTCGGACATGGTGCTCTCCCCCGGACGATCCGTGAGTGTGCTGATGTGATCAGTGATCAATATGCTGACCGCAGTCATCTTGCAGGAGTGGACCGCCCGCTGGAAAGCCGGAAGCCGGGAAGCCGAAAGCCGGGAAGCCGGTCGGGCCGGGGTCAGGCTCTCGGGTAGCGCGCCAGCCAGCCCGGGGCGGAACCCGCCGGGCCGTGCAGGGCCGGTCCCTGGGTCATCTCCATGGCGAAGTCGTCGGCCAGTTCGAGGATCGTGGGCCGGCCCTCCAACTCGGCCAGCCAGGCCGGCGGCAGCGCCGTCTCGCCGTGCAGCGCGCCCAGCAGGCCGCCGGTGAGGGCGCCGGTGGCGGCCGACGCGCCGGCGTGGTTGACGGCGAGCCGCAGCCCCTGCCGCACGTCCTCGCTCACCAGCGCGCAGTACAGGGCGGCGGCCAGCACCCCCTCCGCCGTCCCGGCACCGCTGAGTCCGGTCACCCGCGCGGGAGTCGGCAGCCCCTGCCGCACCGCGCCGAGCGCGTGCTGCAACGCGTCCGACACCGGCTGGTGGCCGGGCCGGGCGGCGAGCAGCGCCAGCGCGCGCTGTACGGCGCCGTCCAGGCTGTCGCCACGGGTCACGCCGTGCACGACCGCGGCGTACGCGCCCGCCGCCAGACAGCCGGTGGGGTGGCCGTGGGTCTGCGCGGCGCACTCCACGGCGAGCTGGACGACGAGTTGCGGCTCCCAGCCGACGAGCAGGCCGAAGGGCGCGGAGCGGGCGGCGGCCTCGGGGCCGCGTTCGGCGGGGTTCTTCGGCGCGTCCGGGGTTCCCATCGTGGTGTCGCCGAAGCCGAGCAGCAGCGGGCGGGACGGGTCCCGGCGGGCGTAGAGCCACTCCTCGCGGGCCAGCCAGCCGTCGTCCTTGCGGCGCTCGTCCGGCCCCCAGTCGTGCTGGGTGGCCAGCCAGCGGCGGTACGCGCGGTGCAGGTCGGTGGGCGGGTGCCAGGCGCCGGTGTCCCGGCGGACCTGGGCGCGGATCAGTCCGTCCACGGAGAACAGGGTGAGCTGGGTGAGGTGGGTGACGGCGCCGCGGCGGCCGTAGGCGGGGGCGAGGTCGGCCAGCCCTTCGGCGCCGTGCGTCTCCCGGATCCCGTCGAGGTCCAGTCCGTCGACGGGGGTGCCCAGCGCGTCTCCCAGGGCGCTGCCGAGCAGGGCGCCGCGCACCCGGCTCCGGAAGTCCTGCTGCTCGGCACGCCCCCAGACGGCACCGGTCGTCGCGCCCACCCAGGCCTCCCCCGGTCATCGTCTGTACGTACGACGCCCAGCACTGTAATCGAACGGAGACGGTGGGTTCAGGGTGGGAAAGGTGCAGGAGTGTTCACGGTGGCTGTCGGAGCGGTGGCTGTCGGAGCCGCCTCGGCGGTTGTTTCACGTGCCGGTCGCCTGGACGCCGTACACCGGCACGATCGCGTCGCCCTGCCGACCCGCCCAGTTCATGATCCGTTGGCTCGGCGACCGTCAGGGCACCGGAGAGTTCTGGCCATGACGAATTCGACACGTGTCAGGGCCGCCTACGCCCTGACGGCCGCCGCGCTGTTCACCGGCCTCGCCGCCCCCGCCGCCACGGCGGCACCCCACGCGCACCAGGCGCGGCAGGCCCGGGAGATACCCTTCACCGCCGCCGAGGTCACCGCGCAGGACGACGGGTCCTACAAGGTCACCTGGAAGGCGCCGGGCGTGCGGAAGGTGGCCGTCAAGGCGAACGGCCGGACCGTCGCCGCCGGGGGCGCGACGGGGTCCGTCGTGGTCAAGGGGCTGCGCGCCGCCGACCGGCAGTGGTTCGACCTGGTGCCCGAGCGCGGTGGCAAGCTGCACCTCGCCGACCGGCTGATCCAGCTCGACGGAGCGGTCAACTTCCGGGACGCGGGCGGGTACCGGACCGCCGACGGCCAGTGGGTCAAGATGGGCGTCGTCTACCGCTCCGACGCCTGGGACAAGCTCACCGACGCCGATCTGGCCAAGCTGCGGCGGCTCGGCATCGACACCGACTACGACCTGCGGATGGCCTCCGAGCGGACCGCCGCGCCGGACCGGCTGCCCGGCGGGGTGCGCTATGTCGTGGCGGACGTGCTCGGCGGCTCCAGTCCCCTCACGGCGATGCCCACCACCGCCGAGGACGCCGCCCAGATGATGATCGACGGCGAGAAGTCGATGGTCAGCGGCGACACCGCCAAGACCGCGTACAGCACCGTGCTCGGCGGGATCGCGGCCGACGCCGAGGGCTCGGTCTACCACTGCACCGCCGGCAAGGACCGCACCGGCTGGGCCAGTGCCGCGCTGCTCACCGCGCTGGGTGTGCCGCGCGCCACGGTGCTGGCGGACTACCTCGCCTCCAACGACTACCGGGCCGAGGCCAACGCCGCCGCGCTCGCCGCGCTGCCCGCCGCGCAGGCCGCCGTCTACAAGCCGATGCTGGACGTCCGCGCCGAGTACCTGAACGCCGGGTTCGAGGAGGTCGAGGACGCGTACGGGTCGTTCGGCGCGTACGAGAAGCAGGCGCTGGGGCTGGACGCCAAGGAACTGCGGCACCTGAAGTCCGAACTGCTGGTCGGCTGAGGGCTGTTCAGGGCGGGACCGGTGGGGAGAGGGTGGTGACATGGCCACAACCACGACCTCACGCGCGTTGCCGCTCGCCGCGACCGTCCTCACCGGGACCGTCGCCCTCTACATGGCGCTAGTCGCCTTCGGCAACATCACCGACTTCGGCACCAATCAGCAGTTCGTCCGGCATGTGTTCGCCATGGACACCACGTTCAAGGACGAGGACCTGATGTGGCGGGCGATCACCACCCGGTGGATACAGGACGCCGCGTACGTGGTCGTCATCGTCTGGGAGACGGTCGCCGCGCTGGTACTGGTCTACGGGACCTGGCTGTGGGCGCGGCGCGATCACGTACGGGGGCGGCGGATCTCCACGTACGGGCTGCTGATGGTGATGCTGCTGTTCGGGGCCGGGTTCATCGGCATCGGCGGGGAGTGGTTCGCCATGTGGCAGTCCGGGGACTGGAACGGGCTGGACGCCGCCACCCGGGTCTTCCTGCTCAGCGGGGTCGTGCTGCTCGTCGACCACTTCGCGGCCGGCGAGGCTACCTGACCACCGTGACCGTCGTCCCCGCCGTGCCGAACTTCCACAGCGCGGCGCCGTCCGCCTTGTGCAGGCGCACCCCGCCGGTCTTCGTGCCGGACTCGGCCGGCGGGGGCGAGGAGCCGTCCACCGCGTTGGAGAAGCCGACGTTGACGCCGTCCGCGAGGGCGAAGTAGACGATGTTCTCGACCTCGACGCCGTCCGAGCCGGTCGTCGCCTCGGTCCGGGTGCCGATGGTGTAGCCGCCGGGGTCGGGGCTGACCGTGCCCGGCCAGACGGTGAAGGTGCGCCGGGTGGCGTCGCTGGCGTCGACCAGCCAGACCCGTTTCTGGCCGAGGGAGTAGACCACGCGGCGGCCGGTGCCGGAGCCGTCCGGCACCGCGGGGGCCTCCGTCTCCTCGGCGGACGGCTTCGCGTCCGCCGGGGCGGAGGCCGAGGCGGTGGGCCGGGCGGCGGCCGTGGCGGTCGGGTGCGGCCCGTTTTCCGCCTGTATGGCCAGGGCGGCCACCGCCACGACCGCGCCCGCGGTCAGACCGGTGACCCAGGCCCACGAAGGCAGTCGGGCAGGCACGGGCACGCATCTCCTCAGCTACAGGACCCCCGTCATATCAGGGTCGGATCATCGTACTGTGAGCGGTCTGTCTGACGGACCGGGCGTCCGGGCCGGGTGCCCGGTCCGGGCATCCGGCCCGGGGACCGCTCAGCTGATCTCCGGCAGGCGGCGGTCGGGCGCCGGAGCGGACCTCAGTCCAGTACCGGCAGGAGTTCCGGCAGGTGTCCGTCCGACGCCGACGCCGCGCGCTGCCGTTCCTCGGGGACCTCGCCGTAGAGCGTGGTGCGGGGCCGGGCCGGGCGGCCCGCCGCGTCGGCGACCGCGATCAGGTCCTTGACCGACTTGTAGGAGCCGTAGGAGGAGCCCGCCATCCGGGAGATGGTCTCCTCCATGAGCGTGCCGCCGAGGTCGTTCGCGCCGGAGCGGAGCATCTGGGCCGCGCCCTCGGTGCCGAGCTTCACCCAGCTGGTCTGGATGTTCGGCACCCAGGGGTGCAGCAGGAGGCGGGCCATCGCGGTGACCGCGCGGTTGTCCCGCATGGAGGGACCGGGGCGGGCGATGCCGGCCAGGTAGACCGGCGCGTTGGTGTGGATGAAGGGCAGGGTGACGAACTCCGTGAAGCCGCCGGTGCGCTGCTGGATGCCGGCCAGGGTGCGCAGGTGGCCGAGCCAGTGCCGGGGCTGGTCGACATGGCCGTACATCATGGTCGAGGAGGAGCGCAGGCCCAGTTCGTGGGCGGTCTCGACGACCTCGATCCAGGTGGCGGCGGGGAGTTTGCCCTTGGTGAGGATCCAGCGGACCTCGTCGTCGAGGATCTCGGCCGCCGTGCCGGGGATGGAGTCCAGTCCCGCTTCCTTCGCCGCGCTCAGCCACTCGCGGATGGACAGGCCGGTGCGGGTCGCGCCGTTGACGACCTCCATCGGGGAGAAGGCGTGCACGTGCATGCCGGGGACGCGTTTCTTGACCGCCCTGGCGATGTCGAAGTACGCGGTGCCGGGCAGGTCCGGGTGGATGCCGCCCTGCATGCAGACCTCGACCGCGCCGACCTGCCACGCCTGCTCGGCGCGGTCGGCGACCTGGTCCAGGGAGAGGGTGTAGGCGTCGGCGTCGGTGCGGCGCTGCGCGAAGGCGCAGAAACGGCAGCCGGTGTAGCAGACGTTGGTGAAGTTGATGTTGCGGGTGACGATGTAGGTGACGTCCTCGCCGACGGCTGACTTCCGGACGTCGTCCGCGATGCCGGTGAGGGCGTCCAGCGCCGGGCCGTCCGCGTGCAGGAGAGCGAGGGCCTCGTCGTCGGTGAGCCTGGTGGGATCGGCGGCGGCGGTGGTGAGGGCGGCGCGTACGTCGGTGTCGATGCGCTCGGGGGCCATGCCGGGGGCGGCGGCCTCGCGCAGGGCGGCCCAGTCGCCGTAGACCTCGTCGAAGTCGTCGCGGCGGTCGCCGGTGCGGCCCTCGGTGTCGATGGTGTGGTGCAGGTCGGTGCGGCCGGTGGCGGTGAACACCTCGTCGGGTTCCTGCCAGGGCAGCCCGGTGGGCCGCGCGTCCGCGCGGGCCAGGCCGGTCTCCGGGTCGGCGAGGGCGCGGACGTGCGGCAGCAGCCGGGGATCGAGCCAGGGCTCGCCGCGCCGGACGAACTCCGGGTAGACGCAGAGACGTTCCCGCAGCTCGAACCCGGCCGCCCGGGAGGTGTCCGCCAGTTCCTCGATCACCGGCCAGGGGCGCTCGGGGTTGACGTGGTCGATGGTGAGCGGGGAGACCCCGCCCCAGTCGTCGATGCCGGCCCCGATCAGCCGGGCGTACTCGGCGTCGACCAGGTTCGGGGGTGCCTGGAGGCAGGCGCTCGGGCCCATGATGTGCCGGGCGACGGCGACCGTGGCGACCAGTTCGTCGAGTTCCGCGTCGGGCATGCCGCGCATCGCGGTGTCCGGCTTGGCGCGGAAGTTCTGGATGATCAGTTCCTGGATGCCGTGGTAGGCCCGGGAGACCTTGCGCAGCGCGAACAGGGACTCGGCGCGCTCCGCGTAGCTCTCGCCGATGCCGATGAGCAGGCCCGAGGTGAAGGGGACCGAGGAGCGGCCGGCGTCCTCCAGGACCCGCAGCCGGACGGCGGGTTCCTTGTCCGGGGAGCCGTAGTGGGGGCCGCCGGGCTCCGACCACAGGCGGGTCGCGGTGGTCTCCAGCATCATGCCCATGCTCGGTGCGACGGGCTTCAGGCGCTGGAAGTCGGTCCAGGTCATGACGCCCGGGTTGAGGTGCGGGAGAAGACCCGTCTCCTCCAGGATGCGGATCGAGATGGCGCGGACGTAGGCGATGGTGTCGTCGTAGCCGTGCGCGTCCAGCCACTCGCGGGCCTCCGGCCAGCGGTCCTCCGGCTTGTCGCCGAGGGTGATGAGGGCTTCCTTGCAGCCGAGGGCGGCGCCCTTGCGGGCGATGTCCAGCACCTCGTCCGGGGACATGAACATGCCGTGGCCGGCGCGGCGCAGCTTGCCGGGGACGGTGACGAAGGTGCAGTAGTGGCACTTGTCCCGGCACAGCCGGGTCAGCGGGACGAAGACGCTCTTCGAGTACGTGATGACGCCGGGGCGTCCGGCGGCCGCGAGGCCCGCGTCGCGGACCCGGGCGGCGGACGCGGTGAGGTCGGCCAGGTGCTCGCCGCGCGCCTGGAGCAGGACGGCGGCCTCGGAGACGTCCAGGGCGACGCCGTCCCGGGCGCGTTTGAGGGCGCGGCGCAGGGAGTTCTCGGTGGGGCCGGTTCCGGAGGGCGCGGAAGTCGTCATCCTTCGAGCATACGAGCGCGGTGATCAGGGCGGAGTGACGGCCGGGAGGCGGCCCTTCGCGGCGATTGTTTCTTCTGCCCGCTGTCTTCCCTTGTCCCTCGGTTCACGGGTCAATACCAGAGTCGCGGCCACCGCCTGGTATCGGGAGCAGCCACCATGTGCGAAGAGAGTTCCGCCGGGATCGGCAGACGCGCCGTGTTCGTGACGGGGGCCGCCGCCGCGCTTACGCTCGGCACCGTGAGCTTCGCGTCGGCCGCCGAAGGACAACAGACCAGGACGATCCGGGGCACACTGCCCACCGGGTCGCCGGACTTCGTGTACGTGCCGGTCGAAGTACCGGACGGGGTGCGGGAGTTCCGGGTCTCCTACAGCTACGACAAGCCCGCCGTGCCGGCCGGCACCGCGGGCAACGCGCTAGACATCGGCCTGTTCGACGAACGCGGCACCGAGCTGGGCGGCCGGGGTTTCCGGGGCTGGTCGGGCGGGGCGCGCACCGAGTTCTTCGTCCGGGCGGACGAGGCGACGCCGGGATACCTCCCCGGGCCGGTGCGGGCCGGGACCTGGCACATCGCGCTCGGCCCGTACACGGTGGCCCCGCAGGGGCTGGCGTACGAGCTCACGGTGACGCTGGCGTACGGCGAACCGGCCGCGGCCGCGACGCCGGTCTATCCGCCGGAGCGGGCCGGGGGACGGGGGCGGGCCTGGTACCGGGGGGACTGCCATCTGCACTCCTGGTACTCCGACGGGCGGCGCACCCCGGCCGAGATCGCGGCGCTGGCGCGGGCGGCGGGCCTTGACTTCATCAACTCCTCCGAGCACAACACGCACGCCGCGCACGCCCACTGGGCCGAGCTGGCCGGGGACGACCTGCTGATCATGGTCGGCGAGGAGGTGACGACCCGCAACGGACACGTGCTGGCGCTGGGCACGGACCCGGGGACCTTCGTCGACTGGCGCTACCGGGCGCGCGACAACCGGTTCGGCCGGTTCGCCCGGCAGATCCGCCGGGCCGGCGGGCTGGTCGTCCCGGCCCATCCGCACGCCACCTGCATCGGCTGCAACTGGAAGTTCGGCTTCGACGAGGCGGACGCGGTGGAGGTGTGGAACGGGCCCTACACCCCGGACGACGAGGTGGCGCTGGCCGACTGGGACGGCATGCTGGTGGCGTCGGTGCGGGACGGGAGCGACGGGCGGGACGGGCGGGGCTGGCTTCCGGCGATGGGCAGCAGCGACTCGCACCGCGATCCGGACGTGATCGGGCTGCCGCAGACCGTCGTCCTCGCCGACGACCTGACCCGGCGCGCGATCCAGGACGGCATCCGGGCCGGGCGGTGCTACGTCGCCGAGTCCGCGCGGCTCACGCTGGCGTTCACCGCGGCGGGCGGGCGCGGGGAGCACGCCGGGATCGGCGAGCGGCTCGCGGTGGCCGGCGACACCCCGGTCACCGTCCGGCTGGCGGTGACCGGCGCGCCGCGCTGCACCGTCCGGTTCGTCACCGACCAGGGAGTGCTGCACACCGGCGGCCCGCTGCCGGTCTCCGGCGAGGGCGTGGTGGAGTGGCGGACCACCGCCTCGTACGCGGCCTACGTCCGGGCGGAGGTACGGCACGAGGTGGCGGCGGGAGCGCTGCCGGGGGCGCTGGCGGCGTTCACCAACCCGGTGTTCCTGGGCCGTCGTTAGGGGGCTTGCGCCCCCTGGGATGTGGGCCGCCGTTAAAGGGCCTGCGTCCCCTGGGGTGTGGGCCGCCGTCAGGGACCTACGCCCCCTGGGGTGCGCCGGCCCCCGCCAGGTCCGCGACCACCGCGAAGTGGTCCGAGGGCCATACGCCGTCCACCGGACCGTCGCCCGCCCGGCGCACCGCCCGGACCCGGCCCAGGCCGCCGGGGCCGGGCGGGCCGGGGCGGATGTAGTCGACGCGGTTCGGCGGGCCGTCGCCGGTGACGTACGGGTTGGCCGGGTCCCAGGTGGCGGACGGTGCGGCCGGGTCGGCCAGGTCCCAGGCGTCCGGGTAGCCCCGTGCGGCGAGCAGGCGGATCTCGTCGGTGCCGGGGCCGGCGTTGAAGTCCCCGGTGAGCACGCCCGGGTGGGCGGTGCCGCGCCGGTGCCGGTCGAGGAAGCCGGTGACCGCGGTGACCTGGCGGCGGCGGACCGCCGAGGCGGGCGCCGCCGAGGTCAGGTGGGCGGTGCAGAACGGGACCTGGTGCCCGGGCGCGTCCAGACCGGCGTACAACGCGATTCGCCCGTCGTCGAGTTCGGCCGGCGCCGGCAGCCGCAGCGCCGCCCGCTCCACCACCGGCCAGCGGCTGAGCACCGCGGTGCCGATGACGACCGCGTCGGAGCCGATCCGCCGCTGCCAGCGCTCCGGCGCGCCGTACGCCGCCCAGGTCCAGTGCAGGCCGAGTTCGCCGGCCAGCCACTCGGCGAGGTTGCCGCCGTCCTCCGACGCCCAGACCTCCTGGAGGCCCACCACGTCGGGGCCGAGGTCCCGCAGTACGGCCAGGACCGCCTTCTGCCGTTCCGCCCAGGGACCGAACCGCCACCACAGATTCCAGGTCACGACCCGCACGACCGCACCACCCGTCTCTCCCGCGTCCCCGCGTCCCGGTGTCCCCGGGTCTCCACGGGAACCTTCCCCGAGGCTTCCCGGCGAACATGACCAACGGGCGACGGACCGGAGACGGACCGTCCGCGACCGCGGTGGCGCACCGGCCGTTTGGGGAGACCGTGTGAGAGCTGTGTGCCACGCCGTACCTCCGGCGCCGATCCGCGCGTCCCCCGGCTGACGGGGACGGCACGGACAGGGCAGACTGACGGGGTTGCTCGGGATATCTAGGGGGACTGGATGGACGGTGAGCCGCGAACGCCGGGGCAGCGGGCCGCCCTGCGGTTCGGCGTGCTCGGTCCGGTACGCGCCTGGCGCGGCGACGAACCGCTGGCCACCGGCTCGCCCATGCAACGCGCCCTGCTCGCCGCCCTGTTGCTGCGCGAGGGCCGCACCGCGACCGCGGCGGAGCTGATCGACGCCCTGTGGGGCGAGGAGCCGCCGCCCCGGGCGCTGGCGGCGGTCCGCACCTACGCGTCCCGGCTGCGCAAGGTGCTCGGCGAGGGGGTGCTGGTCAGCGAGTCCGGCGGGTACGCCGTGCCCGGGCCGGCCGACGGGGCGCTGGACCTCACCGACGTCCAGGACGTGGCCGTCGCCGCGGAGAAGGCGCGCGCCGCCGGTGACCTGGGCCGGGCCCGGGAGCTGCTGCGCGGCGCGCTGGCCCGGTGGGACGGCGAGGCGCTGGCCGGCGTACCCGGGCCGTACGCGCAGGGGCAGCGGGTGCGACTGGAGGAGTGGCGGCTGCAACTCCTGGAGACCCGGCTCGACCTGGACCTGGCGCAGGGCTGCCACGCGGAGGCCGTCTCCGAACTGACCGCGCTCACCGCCGCGCACCCGCTGCGCGAGCGGCTGCGCGAACTGCTGATGCTGGCGCTGTACCGCAGCGGACGGCAGGCCGAGGCGCTCGCCGTGTACGCCGACACCCGGCAGCTGCTGGCCCAGGAGCTGGGCGTGGACCCGCGGGCGCGGCTCCAGGAGCTCCAGCGGCGGGTGCTGCGCGCCGACCCGGCCCTCGCGGAGCCCGCCGGGCCGGTCGAGCGGCCCGCGCCGGCCCCGGTCCGCCCGGCGCAACTGCCGGCCACGGTGCCGGACTTCACCGGGCGGGCCGCGTTCGTACGGGAGCTGAGTGAGGTGCTGGGCTCGGCGGCGGGCACCGCGGGCCGGGTGATGGCGCTGTCCGCCGTCGCCGGGATCGGCGGCGTCGGCAAGACGACGCTCGCGGTGCACGTCGCCCACCAGGCCAGGGCCGCCTTCCCGGACGGACAGCTCTACGTCGACCTCCAGGGCGCCGGGACCCGGCCGGCCGAGCCGGAGACGGTGCTGGGCGCGTTCCTGCGGGCGCTGGGCACCCCCGACTCGGCCGTCCCCGACTCGCTCCAGGAGCGGGCCGCGCTGTACCGCTCGGTGCTGGACGGCCGCCGGGTGCTGGTGCTGCTGGACAACGCCCGGGACGCCGCCCAGGTCCGTCCGCTGCTGCCGGGCGCGGCGGGCTGCGCGGCGCTGGTCACCTCCCGGGTGCGGTTGGCGGGGCTGGCCGGGGCCCATCTGGTCGACCTGGACGTCATGTCGCCGGAGGAGGCGCTGGCGCTGTTCACCCGGATCGTCGGCGCCGAGCGGGTGGCGGCGGAGCGGGAGGCCGCCCTGGACGTGGTGGCGGCCTGCGGTTTCCTGCCGCTGGCGATCCGGATCGCCGCGGCCCGGCTGGCCGCCCGGCGCACCTGGACGGTGTCGGTGCTGGCCGCCAAGCTCGCCGACGAACGCCGCCGGCTGGACGAGCTGCAGACCGGTGACCTGGCGGTGGCCGCCACCTTCGAGCTGGGCTACGGCCAGCTGGAGCCCGCCCAGGCCCGGGCGTTCCGGCTGCTGGGGCTGGCCGACGGCCCGGACATCTCGCTGGCCGCGGCGGCGGCGGTACTGGACCTGCCGGCCGAGGACGCCGAGGACCTGCTGGAGTCGCTCGTCGACACCTCGCTCCTCGAGTCGGCGGCGCCGGGCCGCTACCGGTACCACGACCTGGTCCGGCTCTACGCGCGTGCATGCGCCGAACGCGACGAGTCGCCGCCGGGCGAACGGGCCGCGGCGCTGGCCCGGCTGCTGGACTTCTACCTGGCCACCGCGTCCGCCGTGTACGCCATCGAGCGGCCCGGCGACCGGCTGGTGGACCACCTCGCGGCGACCGCGTACCCGGGGCTGGCCTTCGCCGACCGGCACGCGGCCCGGGACTGGCTGTACGCCGAGGCGCACGTCCTGCTGGCCTGCGTGCAGCAGAGCGCGAAGGGGCCCGCCCTGGCCCGTGCCGTCGATCTGCTGTGGGCGGCCAAGGACCTGGCCGAGTCCGGGGCCAACGCCAAGCAGTACGAGGTCGCCGCCCTCGCCCTGCGGGACGCGGCCGAGGACGCGGCCGGTCCCGGTGTGCTGAGCCGGGCGCTGACCACGCTGACCAACGTCCATCTGGTGGCCGGGCGGTTCGCCGCGGCGGAGGAGCAGGCCCGGCTGGCCATGGAACTGGCCGCCCTCGCCGGGGACCCGGCACCGCACTGCTGGGCCGCCAACGACCGCGGCATCAGCGCGATCTACCAGGGGCGCAACGCGGAGGCCGAGGGGTACCTGCGGCAGGCCATCGAGATCTTCCGCGCGGACCGGAACCTGGCCGGGGAGGCCAGCGCCCTGTGCAACCTCTCCCGCAGCCACCTGGCCCTGGGCCGCACCACCAGCGCGGTGGAGCTGGCCCGGCAGGGCATCGCCATCTACGACCGGCTGGGGCACGCCCTGCGCGGCGCCAACGGCCGCTACGCGCTGGGCCTGGCGCTCACCGGGCAGGGCCGGCTGGACGCGGCCGTCGACCGGCTGACCGAGGCGCTGGAGGTGTTCCGCGACAGCCGGCAGCGGCTGTGGGAGGGGATGACCCTGTTCCGGCTGGCCGAGGCGCGGCTGGCCGGGCGGGACCCGGCGCGCGCCGCCGCCCTGGCCGAGCAGGCGCTCGCCGTGCTGCGCGGGGACAGCGGCGAGTGGCGGCGCGGCAACGTGCTGACCGTGCTCGGCCGCGCGCTCGGCGCGCTCGGCCAGACCGGCCGGGCCCGGGCCTGCTTGCAGGAGGCGCTCACCGTCTTCGAGCGGCTCGGCGCGCCGGAGGCCGACGAGGTGCGGCCGCTGCTCCGGCCGGCCGCCGTCGCCTGAGCCGCGCGGCGGCGTCCGCGGCGTTCATCGTTCGTTTATCGCCGCGCGGCACCCTCGGTCTGTCGGTCCGTCGCGTCGGGGGGCAGACGGATCAGCGGCGCTCGGCGTCGCTAGGGTGAACGACCCTGACATGCCCGTCCGGCAGCCGCTCGGGGGAGCCGCCGGGCGGGCGTTCGCCGATCGATGGACAGGAGTTCAGGTCATGGCCGATGCCAAGAAGGACACCGTGGTCAAGCCGCTCGACAACCACGTCATGGATGCCGAGACCGAGGCCACCACGCAGGACAACCACGTCATGGACGAGGAGACCGCCACCACCGCCACGACGACGACGGCGGCGGCGACGACCGACGAGTCCTGACCGCGCCTCCGCACCGGAGGGGGCAGCGGGGCAAGCCGGGGGGACCGGGGGGACCGGGGGAAAAGGGGGACGGGGGAAGAGGGGGACGGGGGACGGGGGAAAAGACGGGGGACGGCGGGGGAACGGCCGCGGTGGCGCCGAGGGGGGAGCCACCGCGGCCGACGCATGCCCGGCCCGTTCCTGCCCCGCCCGTTCCTGCCCCGCCCAGCCCGGCCCGGCCCAGCCAGCAGGACCTACGTGCTCCGGGCCGTCCCCGTGCCCTTCTCCGCGTCCAGCGCGTACACGCAGCGGTCCTTGCTGCACGCGTAGACGATGCCGTCCCGCACCACCGGTGTGCCGGTGATCTCGCCGCCGGTCGCCAGCTTCCAGCGCAGCCGGCCGTCGTCGGCCTTCAGCGTGTAGAGGAGGTGGTCGGTGGAGCCGAAGTGGATGCGGCCCTCGGCCACCGCGGGCGCGCCCACGATGTCGCCGCCCGCCTGGAACCGCCACTTGGGCGTGCCGGTGACGGCGTCCAGGGTGTAGAGGCCCTTGCCGCTGCCGACGTGCACGTGGCCGGCGGCGACCAGCACCGGTTCGGTGGCGGTGCGCGCCTCGGTGGCGATCCGCCAGCGGTCCCGGCCGTCGGCGGCGTCCAGCGCGTACACCGTGCCGAGGTAGTCGGCGAGGTAGACACCGCCGCCGGTGACGGCCGGGCCGGGCACGAAGACCGGCGGGGAGAGGAAGACCGCGGGGGCCTCGAAGTGCCAGCGGACGTGTCCGGTGGCCACGTCCAGGGCGAGGACGCGCGTACCGGCGCAGACGTACACGCAGCCGTCCGGTGCCCGGCCGATCCGGACCGGCACGCCGCCGCAGGAGGCCGCGTCGCCGATCGGGTACGACCAGCGCTCCTCGCCGCCGCGGGCGTCCAGGGCGCGCAGCCGGGCGTCCTGCCAGACGTAGACCGTGCCGTCGTGCAGGACCGGGCCCGCCTCCGGGGACTCGAAGTCGGTCTGGCAGCCGCTGGTCTCCCACAGTCTCTGTCCGGTGGCGGCCTCCCAGGCCTGGACGCCGCCGCCGCGGGTGCCGGTGACGACGGTGCCCTGGTCGGCCTTGAGCGCGTACACCCAGGCGTCCGTGGACAGCCGCCACAGGTCGGCGCCCTCCCGGGCGTCCAGCGCGTACAGGGTGGGCCCGTCGGAGGCGTGGATACGGCCGTCCGCGACCGCCATCGACCAGGCCACGTCCCGGGTCTTGAAGCGGCGCCGGCCGGTGGCCACGTCCAGGGCGTGCACCTCGAAGGAGGTGACGTAGACCAGGTCGCCGGCGACGGACGGGGTGCCCCAGACGTCGTTGGACATCCGGAACCGCCAGGGCCGCCAGCCGGTGGCCGCCGGGTCGGGCGGCGCGGTGGGCAGTGCGGCCGGGGCGGGCGGTACGGCGGTGTCGGCGCCGTTGGCGCCGGGTCGGGGCTTGGCCCAGGAGGCGGACAGCGCGGCCTCCGGGGGCGGCGCCTTGACCACGGCGGCGCGGGTGTCGGCGACCCGGGGGCCGGGGCCGATGGGCACGGCGGCGCCGGCCAGCCGGACCGGGCCGGGGTCGGGGGCGCCGGCCGGGGCGGGCACCGCCGGGGCGTGGGCCGGCGGCGGCGGGACGGCCGGGGCGGGGACCCGGGCGGCGGGGGCCCGGCCGGCGGTGGTGGCGGGCCGGGGTGCGGGCCTGCCGCCCCGGCGGGACTCGATCAGGCCGACCGCCCGCTCGGGCAGCCAGGCCGACGCCGTACCGCTGTCGTCGGAGCCGGAGCCGAACAGGTGCGGGGCGAGCTGGGACTGGAGGTCGGCGGGGCTGGGCCGGCCGTGCGCCTCCATCTGCATGCAGGACTCGATCAGCGGGCGCAGTTCCGCGGGCAGCCCGTCCAGGTCGGGGCCCTCGCGCAGCAGCATGAAGACCGTCTCGACCGGGTTGGCGCCGTGGAAGGGGGCGTGGCCGGTGGCGGCGAAGACGAGCGTGGAGCCGAGCGAGAAGACGTCGCTGGCGCCGGTCACCGAGCGGGAGTCCTTGGCCTGCTCCGGGGACATGTAGGCGGGGGTGCCGACGGCGACGTTGGTCATGGTCAGCCGGGTGTTGGAGACGCCGGAGGCGATCCCGAAGTCGATCACCCGGGGGCCGTCCTCGACGACGAGCACGTTGGACGGCTTGAGGTCGCGGTGGACCAGCCCGGCGCCGTGGATGGACTGGAGCGCCTCGGCGATGCCCGCCGCCAGCCAGCGCACCGCCTGGGCCGGCAGCGGCCCGCACTCGTTCACTATCTCTTCCAGCGAGGGCGCGGGCACGTACGCGGTCGCCAGCCACGGCACGGCGGCCCGCGGATCGGCGTCGACCACGGCCGCCGTGTAGAAGCCGGACACCGCGCGGGCCGCCTCGACCTCGCGGGTGAAGCGGACCCGGAACAGCTGGTCCTCGGCCAGTTCCGTGCGCACGGTCTTGATCGCCACCCGCCGGCCCGATGCCGAGCGCGCGAGATAGACCAGCCCCATGCCGCCGGCCCCGAGCCGCCCCAGCACCTCGAACGGCCCGATCCGCCGCGGATCGTGCTGCGTCAGCTGATCCACCACTTGCCTGCCACCTCCCCGTACGAGCCGCGCCACCCACATATGTACGCGACCGAAGTGCAGCGTCTCACCACCACACCGCCGCGGCGGCACGCACCCTGATTCTTCCTGTCCGAAGCCTTGGTGGCGAACCCGCGGTCAATCAGGGTGTCTCGCGGCAATCCAGGGCAAATCAGCGTTGCAGCAGGGCGAACGAGGCTCCTTGATCGTCGGTGACCACCGCGACTCCGCCGTACGACGTCTCGAATGGCGGAACCTGTACCCGGCCGCCGAGCCGGACCGCCGTGCCGAGCGCCGCCTCGCAGTCGCCGACCAGGAAGTGGACCAGGAAGTGCGGCGGCATCTCGGCGGGGAAGACGCCGGTCAGCGGGGCCCGGCCGAAGTCGGGCTCGGCACCGGGGCCGAACAGGGCGTCGTGGAACAGGTCGCCGTAGAAGCGGTCGGCGGCCTCGGTGTCCCTGGTGTACAGCTCGGCCCAGGTGAAGGTGCCCGGCTCGTGCCGGCGGCCGAAACCGGCGTGCCGGCCCGGCTGCCAGAGCGCGAAGACGGCGCCCTGCGGGTCGGCGGCCAGCGCCGCGCCGCCCAGGTCGCCGTCCGAACGGGGCGGGGTGACGAGCTGCCCGCCGCCCGCCTCGATCCGGCGGGCCAGCGCGCGGGCGTCGGCGGTGGAGAAGTACACCGTCCACACGGTGGGCATGCGGCCGTCGGTCTTGGGGGTGAGGGCGGCGACGGGCGCGCCGCGCAGCCGGGCCCAGACGGTCGCGTCGTCCCTCGGGGCGTCGAACGTCCACCCGAAGAGCTCGCCGTAGAACCGCCGGCCGGCCGCCACGTCGGGGAGTTGCGCGTCCACCCAGCAAGGGACGCCCTCGGGGTAGGTGCAGGCGTCGCCGGATGCGCTGTTTTCGGCCATGTCGCCAACGTAACCGGATGCCGCGCACCGCGCAGACCAGGCACAGCGCTCCCGGGACCACCGCGCACCCCATTTGCAGTCGGCCGAATCGCGCCCTGATCACCCCTCGGTAAGCTGACGGGCATGACAGGACAAGTGCGTACCGTCGACGGGCGGGTGGCCGGCCGGCGAGGGCAGGCGACCCGGCAGAAGCTGCTCGACTGCCTCAGCGAGATGCTCAGCTCCTCCCCGTACCGCGACGTCAAAGTCATCGATGTCGCCCGCCGGGCGGGCACCTCGCCCGCGACCTTCTACCAGTACTTCCCGGACGTCGAGGGCGCCGTCCTGGAGATCGCCGAGCAAACCACCGCCGACGCCGCCGACTTGACCGCGCTGGTCCAGGGCCGCTCGTGGACCGGCCGGGCCGGCTGGACGACCGCGCAGGAACTCGTCGACGGATTCCTGGAGTTCTGGCGGAAGAACGACGCCATCCTCCGGGTCGTCGACCTCGGTGCCGCCGAGGGCGACAAGCGGTTCAGCAAGCTCCGGACCCGGATCCTCACCTCGGTGACCGGCTCGCTGGCGGACTCCGTCGCCGAGTTGCAGGCCAAGGGCAAGGTCGACAAGGACGTCAGCCCGGCCGCGGTCGCCGGTTCGCTGGTCGCGATGCTGTCGGCCGTGGCCTCGCACCAGAAGGGCACCTCCGCCTGGGGCGTGAAGCAGGCGGAGCTGAAGCCGGGTCTGGCGCTGCTGGTCCATCTGGGCGTCACGGGCCGCAAACCGACGAAGTAGCCCCCCGCGCCTTGCCGTTCCCTGCCTTGCCGTTTCCTGCCCTGCCCTGTCCTGTCCTGTCCTGCCCCGTCCAGTCCTGTCCGTCGGACGGCGGTCCACTCCGGTGGGCCGCCGTTCGTCGTTTCCGGCAGACTGGACCGGGATCACGACTCGCATCCGAGGACGTCCGAGGAGACCGACATGGCGCTGAGCCGCGCAGAGCGTGAACAGTTCCTGGCCGAGCCGCACATCGCCGCGCTGGCGGTCGACGCGGGCACCGGGCGGGCCCCGCTGACGGTGCCCATCTGGTACCAGTACGCGCCCGGCGGCGACGTCTGGATCCTGACCGGGGCGACGTCGCGCAAGTACGAGCTGATCAAGGCGAGCGGGCGGTTCTCGCTGCTGGCCGACCGGGTGGAGCCCACCATCCGGTACGTCTCGGTGGAGGGGCCGGTCACCGGGACCGAGCCCGCCACCCGGGAACTGCTCCGGGAGATGTCGGCCCGCTATCTGCCGGCCGGGAAGGTCGACGGGTATGTCGACTTCGCCTGGGAGAACCACGGCGAGCAACTGATCATCCGCATGCGGCCCGAGCGGTGGCTCTCCTCCGACCTCGGCTCGGTCTGAGTGACCGGCGAGCTCGACGGTCTGCTGCGGTCGCTGCGGGTCTGGGACCCGGCGGTGACCGAGCTGCCGCCGTTCGACCCGGCCACCGCACCCGCCGAGCCGCTGCCGCTGTTCACGCGGTGGTTCGCCGAGGCGGTGGCGGCCGGGGAGCGCGAGCCGCACACCGTGTCGCTGGCGACGGCGGACGAGGACGGCCGCCCGGACGTGCGGATCGTGATGCTGCACGGCGCGGACCCGGACGGCTGGTCCTTCGCCACGCACTCCGGCAGCCGCAAGGGCCGCCAGCTCGCCGCCCGCCCGCAGGCCGCCCTCGCCCTCTACTGGCCGCTGCTCGGCCGCCAGGTGCGGGTGCGCGGCCCGGTCGGCGCCGCGCCGCCCGAGCAGGCGCGGGCGGATCTCGGGGTGCGCTCCACGGGCGCGCTGGCCGCCGCCCTCACCGGCCGGCAGAGCGAGCCGCTGGAGTCACTCGCCCAGCTGGCGGACACGTCGGCGGCGGCCTGGGAACGGGCCCGCCGGGAACCGGACGCCCCGGCCCCGACCTGGACGCTGTACCGGCTGCGCCCCGACGAGGTGGAGTTCTTCCAGGGGGACGCGCGGCGGCAGCACGTGCGGCTGGTGTACCGCCGGGAGGCGACGGGGTGGCGGCGGGGGTTGCTGTGGCCCTGAGGGGGCAGGGCAGTGGTCGCAGCGCCGGTTGCAGCGCCGGTCGCAGCAGTGATCGCAGCGCCGGTCGCAGCGCCGGTCACCGCAGTGGACGGAACAGTGATCGCAGCGCCGGTCACCGCAGTGGACGGAGCAGTGGTCGCAGCGCCGGTCACCGCACCGGTGGCTCGTCCGTGGCCAGTCGCGCGTGCAAATGGACGTCGCGGAACGCGTCGTGCCGCTCCGCCTCGAACATCGCGTCGCGCAGTACGCCCTCGGCCCGGAACCCGCACCGCTCGGCGACCCGGCAGGAGGCGCCGTGCCCGACGCCGTGGCCCAGCTCCAGCCGGTGCAGCCCCAGCTCGGCGTAGGCGTACTCGGCGGCCAGCAGCAGGGCGCGGGTGGCGACGCCCCGGCCGCGCGCCTCGGGCAGCACCCAGTAGCCGACCCGGGCCACCCGCATGGGCCGGTTGATCTCGTTGACGCCGACGTGGCCCAGCGTCGCCCCGGTCTCCTCGTCCGTGACCCGGAAGGACACCGAGCCGCCGTCCGCCTCCTGCCGGGCCCGGCCGCGCAGCGCCTCGCGGACGCTGTCCAGGTCCGTGACCAGGTTCAGCGGGGTGTTCCAGCGCCGGAAGTCGGGGTCCAGCAGCCCGCGCAGCCAGGTCTCGGCGTCGGCGTCCGAGTCGGGGTCCCAGGCGCCCAGACGCAGGCCGTGGCCGGCGGGCCGGGGCCGGGGGACGGAGAGCGGCAGTCGATCACTCGTTCGGGACATGGGGCCATTCAATCCCTGTACCGGCCACCCAGTCACCCCCGTGCTCCCCTGTGAGTCGACCGTGAAACTGTGCGTCCCCCGTGAATACCGCCGAAGCCCGGCAGATTGTTGGCAATCTTGTCGACGATTGCCTACGTTCACAGACGCAAGCCCGTACGGACCCAGAAGGGCGTCAACGTGAAGCACAGGGCAGTCAAGCGCAGGAGTGTCGTGCTGGGAATCGGCGCGACCGCGGGCGTCGCCGCGGTGGGCGGCATCGCCCTGACCGCGCAGGCCGAGAGCGAGAAGGGCGGCTCCTCCGCGTCCGGCGCGCTGGTCTTCGACACGGCCGCGTACACCACGCTGACCACGACCGTCACGGACCCGGCCGGTACCGAGCACGAGGTGACGTACCGCTTCTGGAAGGCCATCACCTACGTCTCCAAGCCGGTCGACGAGGCGTACCAGAGCCTGAACGTCAGCGTCCCGGTCAAGATCGACGGCAAGGCGGTGGACGCCACCGGCGCCCCGATCCTGTTCGCCAACTCGGTCGGCGGCTACATGCCCTCGTCGGTCGCCGAGGCCACCGGCGTGGGCGGCGGCATGAGCGGCACCGCGCCGAGCGGCGCCGCGAGCGCCTCGGCCGCCCCGTCGGCCGCGGCGTCCTCCGCCACCGGCACCGAGTCCGGCAGCTCCGCGCAGCAGGCCGGCGGCAAAATGGTCAGCCTGCCGCAGCTCGGCCTGGCCGCCGGATACGTGGTGGTGGAGCCGGGGGCGCGCGGGCGCACCCTGAAGAACAGCGCCGGCGAGTACTACGGCACCGCCCCGGCCGCCATCGTCGACCTGAAGGCCGCCGTCCGCTACCTGCGCGCCAACAAGGGCCGCGTCCCGGGCGACGTGGACCGGATCTTCTCCACCGGCACCAGCGCCGGCGGCGGCCTGTCCGCGCTGCTCGGCGCGTCCGGCGACAGCCCGATCTACGACAAGTACCTCAAGGAGATCGGCGCCGCCGACGCCTCGGACGCGGTCTTCGCGACCGGCGCCTGGTGCCCGATCACCGACCTGGAGCACGCCGACGGCGCCTACGAGTGGAACTGGGGCGGCAACAAGCTCAGCACCGGCGCGCAGGTCGACCAGACGGTGTCCAAGGAACTGAAGTCGCAGTTCGCGGAGTACCAGGCGGGCCTGAAGCTGCGCGGCCTGAACGGCTTCGGCACGCTCACCGCCCGCAACTACGACGAGTACCTGGTGAAGACGTACCTCCAGCCGTCCGCCACCAAGTACCTCGCCGCCCTCTCTGACGCGGACCGCGAGACGTACCTGGCGAAGAACACCTTCATCGCCTGGGACGGCGAGAACGCCACCTTCAGCTGGGCCGACTTCCTCACCCACGTCGGCGCCCGCAAGAAGGACGCGCCCGCCTTCGACCTGTTCGCCTTCCCGACCGACTCCTCGGACACGATGACCGGCGACATCAACAACGAGTTCGGCAAGGGCACCGAGCAGTTCCGCCACTTCACCCTCTACAGCCTGCGCGAGGACAAGGGGAGCAGCGCCCGGCTGGCCGGCGACATCCCCGAGAAGCTGCGGCTGATGAACCCGATGCACCACCTGATCGACCAGCCCAACTCCGGCCGTACCAAGCACTGGTGGATCCGGCTCGGCACCTCCGACTCCGACACCGCGCTCACCGTCTCCGCCAACCTGGCGGCCGCCGCCGACCAGTTGGGCGACGACGTCAGCCACCTCTACTACTGGGACGCGGGCCACGGCGCCAACGAGGACCCCGGCGACTTCATCGAGTGGATCGCGAAGACGGCCGGTTACAAGTCGGCCTAGCCGGGCCCACCGGACCGTGCGGGTGATTACGCTCGCCGCATGGCCGACTCCGCGACCGACTCCCCCACGCCCGCCGCCGGACCCGGTGACCTGCCGGTCTACGTCGTCGGCGGCGGGCCGGGCGGCCTCGCCGCCGCCCACGCCCTGCGCGCCCGCGGCATCCGGGCCGTCGTGCTGGAACGCTCCGACCGGGTCGGCGCGTCCTGGCGCCGGCACTACGACCGGTTGCGGCTGCACACCACCCGCCGGCTGTCGTCGCTGCCCGGTCTGCCGATGCCGCGCCGCTTCGGGCGCTGGCCGGCCCGGGACGACGTGGTGCGGTACCTGGAGAAGTACGCCGAGCACCACCGCCTGGAGGTGGTCACCGGCGTCGAGGTGTCCCGCGTCGACCCCGCCCCCGACGGCACCGGCTGGCTGCTGCGCGCCTCCGGCGGCCGCGAACTGACCGGCGCCGCGGTGGTGATCGCCACCGGCTTCAACCACACCCCGCGGCTGCCCGACTGGCCCGGCCGGGACGCCTACACCGGCACCCTCCAGCACGCCGCCGACTACCGCAACGCGGCGCCCTACGCCGGCCGGGACGTCCTGGTCGTCGGCGTCGGCAACACCGGCGCCGAGATAGCCGTCGACCTGGTGGCGGGCGGCGCCGCCCGGGTCCGGCTGGCCGTGCGCACCGCGCCGCACATCGTGCGCCGCTCCACGGCCGGCTGGGCCGCCCAGTACTCGGCCGTCCTGGTCCGCCGGCTGCCGGTCCGCCTGGTCGACCGGCTGGCCCGGACCATGGGCCGGCTGAGCGTGCCCGACCTGTCGGCGCACGGCCTGCCCCGCCCGGACACCGGCCTCTACAGCCGGGTGCGGCAGGGCTCCATCCCGGTGCAGGACGTCGGCCTGATCGACGCGGTGCGCCGGGGGCGGGTGGAGGTGGTCGCCGCCGTGGACGGTTTCGAGGACGGCAAGGTCATCCTCGCCAACGGCGACCGCATCGCCCCCGACGCGGTGATCGCGGCCACCGGCTACGACCGCGGCCTCACCGCTCTCGTCGGCCACCTGGACGTGCTGGACGCGCGCGGCCGCCCCACCGCGCACGGCGCCCGCTCCCCCAGATCAGCGCCCGGCCTGTACTTCACCGGCTTCACCAACCCGATCAGCGGCATGCTCCGCGAACTCGCCCACGACGCCCTCCGCATCGCCAAGACGGTCGACCGCCGCCAGGGGGCACGGCTGTCCCGGTTGCCGGGCTAGGCGTGGGCTAGGCGGTCTCCGTCCGGGTCAGGACACGCAGGTCGCCCGCGTCGGGATCGCCGAACAGGACGAAGAGTTCGGGGGCGCGGGCGGTGCCGCCGATGGTCCAGTACGTGTCCCGGCCGCAGCCTTGGGCGCGGACCACGACGGCGTCCCGGGTCCCGGGTCCGCTGCCCAGGTCGTCGTCGGGGCCGTCCCGGTCGAGTCGCCAGGTGCCGGTGCCGTCGCAGCGGGGGAACGAGCCGTCCGCCCAGTCGTCGCCGGACCCCGATTCGGCCGGCACCCGGGTCAGTACGGCCCGGCCGCCGGGCTCCAGCCGCAGTACCGCACCGCCCGCCCCGCGCCAGCCGCCGGTGAGCTGAGCGGCGGTGAGCACCGGGGGCTCGTACTCCTCGACCAGGCCCGCGCGGGCGGCCAGCGCGAGGCCGCCGACGGCCGCGCCGGCCAGCACCACGCCGGCCCCGCCCGCCGCGAACCACGTGCCCCAGCAGCCCCATTCCGGCAGCTCCGGCTCCGTACCACGCCCCCGGCGGGCGGCGGCGAGCACCGGCAGCACGCCGAGCGAGGCGAACGCCACGGCCGTCACCCCGAAGTCCGCTCCCGTCGCCCGGGCTGCCAGGACCGCCCACCCGGTGCCGAGCAGCGCCACGGCCACCAGGTGCCGCAGCCATCCGGGGGCCGGCAGCCGGCGGGCCGGCGCCGTGCGGGCGAGGACGCCGGCCGGGGCGATGTGCAGCACGGTGTGCAGCAGGCCGAGGACCGGCAGGTACAGCGGCGCGAACACGAACAGGCAGGCCAGGCCGAACGCACCGCCGTAGCCCACGCCGTGGTCGTCCCGGCCGCTCTCGGCCAGCACCCACCAGACCACACAGGCCGCCGGCAGTTGTCCCGCGCTCCACGCCGCGGCCCGGTGCGTCTCCTCGTACGTCCAGGCCGAGCGGACCCGCCGGACCGTGTTCCCCCACTTCACGGCCGGGAGCGTACTCGCCGGTCAGGCCGGTGCGGCCGGCAGGGCCGGTGCCGGGTGGCGGCGGATCACCAGGGCCATCAGGGCGGCTGCCGCGCACAGCGCGCCGGAGGCGTACCAGACGACGTCGTAGGAGCCGAAGGCGTCCCGGGCGACGCCGCCGAGGAAGGCGACCAGGGCGGCGCCGACCTGGTGGGAGGCGAGCACCCAGCCGAAGACGATCGCGCTGTCGTCGCCGAACCGCTCGCGGCACAGGGCCAGGGTGGGCGGCACGGTGGCGACCCAGTCGAGGCCGTAGAAGACGATGAAGAAGATCATCGGGGGGTGCACGGTGGGCGCCAGGAGCATCGGGAGGAAGAGGAGGGAGGCGCCGCGCAGGGCGTAGTAGACGGCGAGCAGGCGGCGGGCCTCGAAGCGGTCGGTGAACCAGCCGGAGGCGATGGTGCCGACCACGTCGAAGACGCCGATGACGGCGAGCAGGGAGGCGGCGGCGGTGACCGGCATGCCGTGGTCGTGCGCGGCGGGCACGAAGTGGGTCTGCACCAGGCCGTTGGTGGAGGCGCCGCAGATCGCGAAGGTGCCGGCCAGCAGCCAGAACGGTCCGGTGCGGGCGGCCGAGAACAGCACGCCGAGGGTGCGGCGGGCGGCGCCGGGCACGGGCGCGGGTCTCGGTACGAACTCCTCGGCGCCGTACGGTTTCTGGCCGAGGTCGGCCGGGTGGTCGTGCAGCAGCAGCCAGACGAAGGGGACGACGGCGAGCGCGGCGAGCGCGACGGTGACGGCCGCCGGGCGCCAGTCGTGCGCCTCGACCATCCAGGACAGCAGCGGCAGGAAGATCAGCTGGCCGGAGGCGGAGGCGGCGGTGAGGATGCCGCTGACCAGGCCGCGCCGGGTGGTGAACCAGCGGTTGGTGACGGTGGCGGCGAAGGCGAGCGCCATCGAACCGGAGCCGAGGCCGACCAGCAGCCCCCAGCAGAGCAGCAGTTGCCACGCCGACTGCATCCACACGGTCAGTCCGGAGCCGAGCGCGATCACGGTCAGGGCGACGGCGACCACCTGCCGGATGCCGAACCGGTCCATCAGGGCCGCGGCGAACGGGGCGGTCAGCCCGTAGAGCGCCAGGTTGACGGAGACGGCGGCGCCGATCGTGCCGCGGGACCAGCCGAACTCGGCGTGCAGCGGGTCGATGAGGATGCCGGGCACGGCGCGGAAGGCGGCGGCGCCGATGATCGTCACGAAGGTGACGGCGGCGACGAACCAGGCGCGGTGCACCCCGCGGCGACGGCGCCGGGCGGGCCCGGTCCCGGGCCGGGCCGACCCGGCGGCACGCTCGCGCCCGCTCGTCCCGGCCACGCCACATGTTACTTCACGAGTCACGTCATGGGTCACGTCACGGGTCACGTCATGGGTCACTTCACGAGTCACGTCATGGAGCCTGCGTCATCCGGCCGCCGCGAACGAGTGGCCCGAAGGACAGCGTTCGCTAGGATCGGGCCATGACGTCCGGCCGCCCGTCCCACCGCCCGCACCGTGTCGTCGTCCTCGCCCTGGACGGCGTGCTCCCCTTCGAACTGGGCATCCCGCAGCGCATCTTCGGCATGGCCCGGGACGCCGCCGGGCGCGCCCTGTACGACGTCGTCACCTGCTCGGTCCGGCCGCCGGGCCCGGTCGCCACCGACGCCGACTTCGAGATCCTGGTGGCGCACGGGCCCGAGGCGCTGGCCGCCGCCGACACGGTCGTGGTGCCCGCCTCCTACGAGATGGGGCCGGTGTACGAGGAGGGCGTACTGACCGGCGAACTGGCCGCCGCCCTCGCCCTGGTCCGGCCCGGCACCCGCCTGGTCGCCATCTGCACCGGCGGTTACGTGCTCGCCGCCGCCGGGCTGCTCGACGGCCGCCCGGCGACCACCCACTGGGCGTCGGCCGAGCACTTCCAGCGGCTCTTCCCGAAGGTCCGGGTCGACGCGGACGTGCTGTTCGTGGACGACGGCGACGTGCTGACCTCGGCCGGGGTCGCGGCCGGCATCGACCTGTGCGTGCACCTGGTGCGCCGGGACCACGGGACGGCCGTCGCCAACGACGTGGCCCGGCGGACCGTGGTGCCGCCGCACCGCGACGGCGGGCAGGCGCAGTTCATCGAACGGCCGGTGCCCGACCCGCAGCAGGCGTCCACCACCGCCGCCCGAGCCTGGGCGCTGGGCCGGCTGCACGAACCGATCCAGTTGCGGGACTTGGCGGAGCGGGAGGCGATGTCGGTCCGTACGTTCACCCGCCGGTTCCGCGAGGAGGTCGGGGTCAGCCCCGGCCAGTGGCTGACCCGGCAGCGCGTCGAACGGGCCCGGCACCTGCTGGAGTCGACCGCCCTGTCGGTGGACCAGGTGGCCCGCGAGGCGGGCTTCGGCACACCCCAGTCGATGCGCCAGCACCTACAGACGACCCTCGGCGTCACCCCGACCACTTACCGACGGACCTTCCACGTCACCCGAGAACGGTAGGGCCAGGGTCCGACATCGTCCCAGCCGGTTTCCGGGCCTGTGGACAAGCGCTGCTGTCGCCGCCCACACTTTTTCTCCACACCCTGTGGATAACTTCTCGGGTGGCCGGGTCCGGTCGGCCGCGACCGGGCGGCGGGGCGGCGGCCTCACCCCGAGACCGGCGCCGCACACCGCCGCCCGACCCGGCGTTCCGCCTCGGCCCCGAAGCCACGAGGGGATCGCCGTCGCGTCGCGACCCACACTCGCCGAGGGCTTCCGTATCGGCCCTCGGCGTCCCCTCACGGCGAATCGCTGACCATCAGCGTGAACGAACCGTCACATACCGTCAACAGGCGTCGATGGGAATCGATGGGATTCGTAGAGATATGTCCTGTTTCGCGGTGGAAGCGCACAGAAGCACGGCCGGGCGCATCGGGGCGCACCCCGGCCGGTCCGGGAGTCACGCGGCCCGGCCTCACACCGCCTCGTAGGCCGCCAGCCCCTCGAACGCCGCCGCGGCACAGTCGGCGGCGGGCTCCGGGCGTCCGGCGCAGCGGTCCAGTTCGCACCAGATGCGCTTGCCCGCGTCGTCCCGGGTCCAGCCCCAGCGGTCGGCGAGCCCGTCGACCAGGGCCAGCCCCCGGCCGCTGGTCGCGTCACCGTCCGCGCACCGGTACACCGGCGCCCGCCCGCTGGTGTCGGCCACCTCCAGCCGGACGGTGGCCTCGTCCGCCGCCGCCCCCGGTCCGCCGCCCGGCAGACAGAGCCGGAGCACGGCCGGCCGGCCGGTGTGCACCACCGCGTTGGTGACCAGTTCGGAGACGAGCAGCACCAGGGTCTCGGCGAGCGGCTCGTCGTCCCGTATCCCCGACCCGGCCAGTCTCGAGCGGGCCCATCTGCGGGCCCGCCCGACCTCCGCGGGGTCGGGCCGGATCTCCAGCTGCACTTGAAGCACCTGCACCGCTCACACCATCCGAACCGACAGACACTCGCACGTATGGCCGGAACAACGGCCGGGACAGGGGTCACGGACCGTGACTCCCTTGTGGGACAGCATGGTTGACGTACAGTCACGCCAACAAGCGCTTCGGGCATATTCCAGCGCGAAGGAGTACCCGTGCGTCATACTGTGCGACACCCGCCACGGGGACTCGAACAGGCCGCAATCCGGACAACGTACCGGAGCCCGTCGCCGACTGCGGGCTGTGACGGGTCAGGCCCGGGACGCGACCCGGCGAAAACGCTCCGTGATCACCGGATGCCGCGAACGATGACGCCCCGGACCGAATCCGCCCGGTCCGTCACTCCGCCACCGTGAAGTAGCGGGCGAAGGCCGGCACGACGTCCGCTTCCACGACCTTCCCGTCGCCGTCCGCGTCGAGCTCCGCGGCCACCGGGCGGGCGGTGTCGGCGGGCACGCCGAGCGCGGTCAGCAGCCGGGCGGTCTCCTCGACCGTGACGGCTCCGTCGCCGTCGGAGTCGGCGACCGCGAGCGCCGCGCGCAGGAAGGGCCGGGCGATCTCGGCGAACCGGTCCGGGGTGTCCCGCAGCCGCTTGACCGCGCCGGTGACGAACTCCTCGCGGGTGATGCGCTGGTCACCGTCCCGGTCGGCGATACCGGCCATGCCCTGCCAGAACGCCTCGGCGCCGCCGTACAGCGCCTGGCCCCGCTCGGAGCGGGCCGCGACGGCGAACTCCGCGAGCAGCGCCCTGGCCGCCTCTCCGAAGTCCTCACGGTCGATGCAGCCGTTGCCGTTCTGGTCGAAGGTGGCGAACCGGTTGGCGATCCTGCGCTCGTTCTCGTTGCTGACCATCCCTGCTCCCTCTTCTCCGGCCGCCTCACGTCCTTCTCCGGCCGCCTCACGTCGCTGGGAGCCTACGACGACGGGAAGCACCCGGGCGACGAAAAGTGACGTCTGCCCCAAGACCGGGTGAATACCGGTACAACGGTGTGACGAAACGATGATGCTAGGCGGACAGCGGACGCGGTTCGTCGCCGGTCGCCGAGGCGAGGTCGGGATGCACGTCGAACAGCCGGCGCACCCCCAGCGCGCCGAGGACCCGGTTGACGTGCGAGCCGTCGACGGCGCCCTGGGCGGGCAGGATCAGCCGCAGCCGGCCCTGGCAGGAACGTATGAGGCGGCGGGAGGCGATCAGCACCCCCACCCCGCTGGAGTCGCAGAACAGCACGTCGGAGAGGTCGAGGACCAGGCTGTGGCGCCCTTCGGCCACGGCGTCGTGCACCCGCTGGCGCAGCGCCGGCGACGTCACCAGGTCCAGTTCGCCCGACACCTGGACGACGGTCCAGCCGCCCCGCTCGTCCCCGGTCACATGGAACGTCACCGCCAAGCCCTCCTTTCCTTGCGCGAATCCTTACGCGAACGCGAATCGGAAGACACACCTACGCTTCCTTGGGCGCGCACCTGCCCACCGGCCGTTCCCGCAAACGCGCCGGGGAAAACGAGAACCGATCAGAAGCGGCTTGTTTCCGTTCCTCACGATCTCATTCGGTCCGCCCACCTGGCCCGCGCACGGTCCCTACCATCCGGGGCGCTCCCGGAGCGCGCATTGCTGTAAAGGGGCGTGCGCCGTCATACGTGCCGACTACATTCGAGAAGACGATGGCCGCAAGCTGGACGTTCGGCAGCATCAGGGGGTGAAGGGGCCTTATGGCGATGAAGAACACACCGCTCCGCTGGGACCGCAAGATGCAGCAGCGGCTCGCCCGCGGCGAGGCCGCCGCCCTGGGCGAGCTGTACGACCGGTTCGCCTCCCTCGTGCACGGCCTCGCCCACCGGGTGCTGGACGACGAGAGTGCCGCCGACGCCCTCACCCGCGAGGTCTTCACCCACCTCTGGGAACACCCCGACGCCTACGACCCCAAGCGCGGACCACTGCGCACGTACGTCGCCGAACTCACCCGCCGGCTGGCCGTGCGGCGGCTGCGGGCCACCGGGACGGCCGCGCTCGCCCGCGGCGGCCCCGGCACCGCCGAGGACCTGGAGCGCCGGGTGCGCCAGGCGTCGGTCGCCGCCCGCGCCGACTACATCGTCCAGTCCATGCCCGCGCCGCTGCGGTCCGCCTTGGAGCGGGCCTACTTCCAGCGCCGCGACTACCGCCAGACCGCCGCCGACCTCGGCATCACCGAGGACGAGGCCCGCCGCCGGCTCCGGCTGGGCCTCCAGCTGCTGTCCACCGCCCACGACACGACGGCCCCCGGCGACACGCCCGAGGCTCCGCCCGGCTACGGAGGTGCGGCATGAGCGGCGTGGGTGACACCGGCGGCATCGGTGACTGCGGCGTCCCGCCGGAGCGGCGGGAGGGGACGAGCGAGCCACCAGGGCAACGAAAGCCGCGAGGGCAACGGGAACCGCAGGAGCAACAGGAACCGCAGGAGCAGCAAGGACCGCAGGAGCAACAAGGACCGCAGGAGCAACGAGAACCGCAGGAGCGGCAAGAGCCGCGAGAGCAACGAGAGCAACGAGAGCCTTACGGTCCCGGAGGAGCCGATGGAGCCGGCGGGCCCGGCGGGGCGGGCGGACCCGGGGAGCCCGGCGGGGCGGGCGGACCCGGGGAGCCCGGCGGGCCGGGCGGGCCGGGCGGACCCGGCGGACCCGGTGGGCCAGGACCCGGGGCCGGCCGGCCCCGGATACCGCTGCCCCGGGTCTCCCCGGAGGACGGCGGACTGCCGCTGCCGGCACCCGCCGCGCCGCTCGCGCTGGCGCACCCGGTACTGAAGTCCCTGCTCGGCGCCTGGGCGCTGGCCGCCTGTTCGCCGGAGGAGGCCGCCGCCGTCGACCGGCACCTCGACGACTGCGCGGCCTGTACCGAGGAGGGCCACCGGCTGCGGCAGGCGGTCGAGTTGCTCCAGCCGCCGGACACCCTCGACCCGAACCCGGCCCTGCGCACCCGGGTCCTGGACGGCTGCCTCGAACGCCGCCCGCCGCGCATCCCGGTGCCGGAGTGGACCATGCCGTACGACGCCGAGACCGCCCGGCTGGACGCCCTGCTCCAGGACTTCGGGGACGCGGAGTGGCACGCTCCGGTGCGGCTGCGCTGGTTCGCGGACGACGGGACGGCCGACCGCCGCACCACCGTCGCCGGGGTCATCGCCCATCTGCTGGCGGTCGACGGCCTGGTCGCGGTCGCCCTGGGGCTGGCCGACCCGCTCGGCGACCTCGCGGCCCGGACCCCGGCGCCGGCCGGCCGTACCGAGGCGTACTGGCGCGGCTCGCACCTGCCGCCCACCCGTGCGGTGCGCGCGCCCTGGCGGGAGCAGAGCCACGCGCTGATCCGGACCACGGCGTTCACCGGCGGCGGCGAGTCCGGGCGGGACGCCGGCGCGGGCCGGATGCCGGTGGCGTACGGCGACTTCGAACTGCCGCTGCGGGACGCGATGCTGGACCGGGCCTTCGAGTGCTGGGTGCACGCCGAGGACATCGCGGAGGCGGTGAACTACCCCTACGATCCGCCGGCCGCGCGGCACCTCAACCGCATGATCGACCTGGCGGCCCGGATGCTGCCCGCGGTGCTCGCGGAGCGCCGCCGGTCCGGGAAGGCCGGGCCCGGGGCGCAGCGGCACCTGGTGGCGGCGGGGGCGCCGGGGCGCAGTCTGCGGCTGGAGATCGAGGGGTCCGGCGGCGGGCAGTGGTACATCCCGCTGGACTCACCGGCGGCGGTGGGCTCCGCGGAGCACGAGGTGGCCTATGTCGCCCTGGACGACGTGGAGTTCTGCCGGCTGGCGGCGGGCCGGGTCCCTCCGGAGGAGGCGGCGGCCGGACAGTCCGGGGACCGCGAGGCCATCAGGGACGTCCTGTTCGCCACGGCGAGCCTGAGCCGGATGTAGGGGGCCTTTCCGTCGCGGGGCGGCTGCGGGTTCGTAGGGGCTGGTCGCGCAGTTCCCCGCGCCCCTCAAGGGACATCCACCGCACGTACATGAGGGGCGCGGGGCTGTGTCGACATGCGGCTCCGCCGCGTGGGCGCGACCGGCCACGAGGCACCCGCGGCCGCCGACGAAACAGAACCCCCCCGAGCTCCTAGGCGAACACCACCGTCCGCCGCCCGTTGATCAGAATCCGCCGTTCCGCATGCCACTTCACGGCCCGCGCCAGCGCCTGGCACTCCACGTCCCGCCCGATCGCGACCAGCTGATCGGGGGTCACATCGTGGCCCACCCGCTCGACCTCCTGCTCGATGATCGGCCCCTCGTCGAGGTCCGCCGTCACGTAGTGCGCCGTCGCCCCGATCAGCTTCACGCCCCGGGCGTGCGCCTGGTGATACGGCTTCGCGCCCTTGAAGCTCGGCAGGAAGGAGTGGTGGATGTTGATGATCCGCCCGCTGAGCTGCTTGCACAGGTCGTCGGAGAGGACCTGCATGTAGCGGGCCAGCACGACCAGTTCGACGTCCGCCTCCCGGACGATCTCCAGCAGCCGCGCCTCGTCCTGCGCCTTCGTGTCCTTGGTCACCGGGATGTGGTGGAAGGGAATGTCGTACGAGCCGACCAGTTCGGCGAAGTCCGTGTGGTTGGAGACCACCGCGGCGATCTCCACCGGCAGCGCCCCGATCCGGGTGCGGAACAGCAGGTCGTTCAGGCAGTGCCCGAACTTGCTGACCATGAGCACGACGCGCATCTTCTCGTCGGCCCGGTGGATCTGCCAGTCCATCTGGAAGGAGTCGCCGATCGCCGCGAAGCTGGCGCGCAGCTTGTCCACCGTCACCGGCGACTCCGCCGAGAAGTGGACCCGCATGAAGAACAGACCCGTGTCGTGGTCGCCGAACTGCTGACTGTCCTCGATGTTGCAGCCGGTCATGAAGAGGTAGCTGGACACCGCGTGCACGATGCCCTGCTTGTCCGGGCAGAAGAGGGTGAGGACGTACTGGTCGGCGGCGGCCGCGGGCCGGGTGGACTGGTCGTTCATGCCGGACAGGGTCCCATATCCGGCACCCGGCACGAAGAGCGTCCCGTTACGCGGACCGCGTCATGATGTGCAGCACCTCGAGGCTGCGCGGCACCGTGTCCGGGTCCTCGCCGTCGCTCGCCGCCAGCCGCACGTGCGCGTCCCGGGCCGCCCGCACCGCCTCCGGCCAGTCCCCGTGCTGGAGGTACGTGGCCACCGGCGCGTCCGGCCCGACCTGGTGCATGATCCGCAGGACGCGCAGCACGGCGGTGTCGACGAGCGCCGCCTCCTGGGAGTCCCGGAAGATCGTGCCGACGTACTTCTCCGCCGACCAGTTGTCCAGCCAGGTGTCCTCGACCAGCCGGTAGACCGCGTCGGTGACGTCGCCGTAGCCGTCCACCCCGGCCAGCCAGACGTCCCGCTGGAAGGCGGGGTCGGAGAGCATGTGCAGCGCCGACCGCACGTTGCCGCGCCAGCGCCACCACGGCATGTCGTTGAGAGGCATGCCGCCCATGGTGGAGGAGCGACGGCCGCGACGGGAAGAGTTCTCCGAACCTTGCACGGTCATCGATCGTACGTTCCTCTCCATGCTTGCCTCACAGGCACCCGCAATTCACCGCAAGGCCACCCGTCGTCGACCGGAGGGCGCCCCCAGGTTAGCCCTGTGACGGAATCGTACGGTTTCATGACCGGCAGGCGACGCTTCAGCAGAACCTTCCTGTCCCTGGGCGCGCTCGCGGCGTGCGTGTCGCTCGCCGCCGGCTGCGGGGTCGTCCCCGGGGTCGCGGGGGGCGCGGGGGACGACACCATCACCGTCATGACCTGGGCACCCCAGGACACCGACGCCACCAACAAACCCGGCATGCCCGCCTTCGCCCAGGCCTACGCCCGCTACGTCAACGCGCACGGCGGGCTGTCCGGCCACCGGCTCAAGGTGCTGACCTGCAACGACCACAACGACGGCGTGGCCGCCGCCAAGTGCGCCCGGCGCGCCGTCCAGGAGAACGTCGTCGCGGTGGTCGGCTCCTACAGCCAGTACGCCGACGCCTTCCTCCAGGTGCTGGAGGGGGCCGGCATCCCCTACCTCGGCGGCTACGGCATCACCTCCGAGGAGTTCACCAGCCCGCTGTCCTACCCGGTCAACGGCGGCCAGCCGACGCTGCTGGCCGGTCTCGGCAGCGCGCTGGCCGGCAACTGCGGCGCGGTCACCCTGGTCCGCCCCGACACCATCGCCGGCGACCAGCTCGCCCCGCTGCTGGACTCCGGTCTCACCGCGGGCGGGCACGCGAGCGCCCAGGACCAGCGGGCGGCGGAGGACGCCACCGAGTACGGCGGCCAGGCCGACCGGGCGCTCCAGCGGTCCGCCGACGGACTGTCCGGGAAGCAGGGCTGTGTGGTCCCGGTGCTCGGCGACCGCACCGACACCTTCATGGACTCCTTCCGGCGGGCCCGCGAGTCCTATCCCGAGGTGCGCACCGCGACCGTGCTGGGCAGCGTCGACCAGTCCACCGTCAACGCCACCGGCGGGGCGTCCAGCCCCTACGAGGGGGCGTACGTCACCGGCTGGTACCCGGTGGAGACCGACCGGGTCTGGGACCCGATGAAGAAGGTGATCAAGGAGAAGGCGTTCGGCGACAACCGGATCGACGCCGCCGACGCCGGGGTGCAGACCACCTACATCGCGTACACCGTGCTCAAGAAGGTCGTCGCCGCGCTCGGCGACGACGCCGAGGTGAGCGCCGACGCGATCACCGGCGCCCTGGACGACGGGCTGGAGATCGACACCGACGGGCTCACCCCGACGCTGCGCTGGACGTTCGCGGCCGACCTGGCCTCCGTGGGCTTCCCCCGGCTGGTCAACACCGACGTCACCCTCCAAGTGGTACGGCAGGGCCGGCTGGTGTCGGCCCGCAAGGGCTTCCTCGACACCACCGGGACGCTGAGCGCGGCCGACGTGAACTGAGACCGGGCCGGCCGCGCCGCTCAGAGCTGCACCGGGGTGCGCGCGGTCAGACCGTACGTCTTGGCGATCTTGTTCCACAGTTTGGCGGCCTCGCTCTTCTCGGTGCTGGCGACGCCGCTCTCCTTGTTGCCGGCCGCGGTCTGGCTGGTACTGCGGGCCTGGCCCTTCTTGCAGCCCTTCTTCCCGGCCGCCTGGTCGGCCCAGGCCGCGTAGTGGTTGTCGGCCGCCGCCGACGCCTGCCACGCCTTGGTCAGCGCGGCGGTCAGCGCCGCGTTGTCCGGCAGCTGGTCCACGGACAGCTGGGAGAGCCGGGTGACCAGCTCGGTGCGCTGCTGCGCCGCGTCGCGCAGGCTCTGCGCCGCCTGGGCCAGGTTGTCGCAGGACTTCACCGCGGCCACCGAGTCGATCACCGTCTGCCGGCTGTCGCCGCTCTCGGCGAGCAGCGCGTCCAGCGCGACGGCCTGGTCCCGCGCCGGGTCGGCGGAGGCCGACGCGGACGCGGAGCCCTCGGTCGCGGGGGCGGTGGCGGAGACGGTCTGGTTCTTGTCGCCGTCCTCCTCGCCGCCCCCGCCGGCCAGCAGCGCGCCGGCACCGATCCCGACGACGGCGATGGCCACGCCGACGGCCGCGATCAGCGGCACCCGGGAACCGGTCCGGCCGCCCCGGCCGCCACCGCCGCGCCGGCCGCTGTCACCGGAACCCGCACCGGGAACCGGACCGGAGCCGGGGCCCTGCGGGGCGTACCCGTATTGGGGCGGCTGCGGGGCGCCGGGCACGGGCATCTGCTGGGTGGAACCGGACGGGCCGTCGGCGCCCGGGGCGCCGCGGAAGAGGTTGTCGAACTCGGCGGGCGGCTGCCGGTTCGCGTCCCCGCCGGGCCCGGCACCGAAGGGCACCGGTCCGGCCTGTCCGGGTACGGGCGGAATGTACTGGGTGGCCTCCGCGTCGGAGCCGGTGGCCTGCGGCGGCAGCGGGCCGGGCCCCTGCGGGGCGGGCTTCACCACGCCGAGCGACCGCGTCTGCTCGGACTGGTGCCCACCGGCCGGCATCTCGGGCGGCAGCGCGCCGGGCGCGACCGGCGGGAGGTACTGGGTGGCCCCCTCGTCGGCGGCGGGAGCGGGCGGCATGTGCGGTATGTACTGGGTGGCGCCCTCGTCGGCGGCGGGCTGGGCCGGGGCCGGCACGGGCGGCAGGTACTGGGTGGCCTGGTCCGGCACGGGCGCGGGCGGCAGCGGGGCCGCGTGCCCCCCGCCGTGCCCGCCCTGGCTCCCCTGACCGCCCTGACCGCCCTGCTGGGCGTACGGGGGCTGCTGCGCGCCGTACGCCGGCGGCTGGGCGCCGTAGGCCGCGGCGTCTCCGTAAGTCTGCTGGGCGCCGTAGGCCGGGGGCGGGCCGCCGTAGGCCGCCGGGGGCTGGGAGCCGTAGGCCGGGGCCTGGGCGCCCTCCGGCGGCAGCGGGCCGGGGCCCGGCTGCTGCGGCGGGCCGGGCCGGTCCTGGCCCTGCGCGGGCCAGGCGTCCGGCGACTGCCGCGCGGGCGCGCTCCACTGCTGCGGCGCGCCCTGATCGGCGTGCGGGCCGCCGGGCCCCCACGCCTGGTTCCAGGACTGTCCGCCGGTGGGGGCGGCGGGCGGCGGGGCGGGCGGGCCGGACGGCGGACCGGCGGCTGCGCCAGTCATACCCGGCAACAGGGGCGCGCTGCCGTCCGAGGGCAGCACGATGCCTTCGCGCGCCGGGCGCGCCGAGGGCTCCTCGCCCTGTCCACTCTGTGTCACCGGGACTCCTACGAATGGGGGACCTTCGGAATCGTCGGCTCACGCTACCGGGTCCCCGGAACCCGCTGCCACGCCGCACAGGACGTGACCACCTTCCCTGTGACCGCAATAACAAAACCGGTCCCCTACGCGGTGTTGACGTCCCGCGCCCTCGACCACCCCTCATTCCCCGCCCGTTCACGCGCCGTCCGGGCCGAAGTTCACGCGGCCGCCTGGAGATCGACCCGCGCCCCGAACTCCCGGACCACCGACTCCTCCCGGTAGGGGTCCAGCCGCTGCTGGAGGTCGTCCAGGTACTCGGCACCCCGGTTGGAGCGCAGACCGGCCAGCAGCTCGACCGCCTTCGTGCCCGTACTGCACGCCTCCTCGATCTCCCGGCGCTGCACCTGGGCGCTGGCCAGCAGGACATAGCCGATGGCCCGCCGGCGGGCCCGGGACTCGGGATGTCCGGCCAGCGACTCCTCGGCGTACCGGGCCGCCGCGTCCGCCTGGCCCAGGTCCCGGTGGCAGTGCGCCAACTCGTCGGCGAGGTAGGCCGCGTCGAAGTGCGCGATCCACGCCGGGTCGTCGCCGGACGCCTCGTCCACCGCCTCCAGCGCGGCCACCGCCCGGCCCGCCGCCTCCTGGGCCGCCCGCGCGTCGCCGAGCAGGGCGTGCCCGCGGGCCTCGGCCGCGTGGAACATCGACTCCGCGCGCGGCGTCACGCGCCCCCGTGCGCCCTCCTGCGCCGCGCGCGCCAACTGCGAGATCTCGCGCGGGTTTCCGAGCTGCGCGGCGAGGTGGCTCATCGACGCGGCGAGCACATAGCCGCCGTAGCCGCGGTCGCCGGCCGCCTGCGCGAGGCGCAGCGCCTGGATGTAGTACCGCTGGGCGAGTCCGGGCTGGCCGGTGTCGACGGCCATGTACCCGGCCAGCTCGGTCAGCCGGGCGACGGCCGCGAACAGGTCCCGGCCGACCGCCTCCCGGTAGGAGCCCGCGAGCAGCCCGGAGACCACGCTGTTGAGGTAGTGCACGACGACCGGGCGGACATGCCCGCTGCCGTACTGGTGGTCCAGGTCGACCAGCGCCTGGGTCATCGCCCGCACCGCCGCCACGTCGGACGGGCCCACCCGCGGCCCGGCCGCCCGCGACACCTGCGCGTCGGGGGCGGAGATCAGCCAGTCCCGGCTGGGCTCCACCAGCGCGGACGCCGCGACCGAGGACCCGGACAGGAAGTCCCGCCGGCCCACGTCGCTGCGCCACAGCTCGCAGACCTGCTCGATGGCCCCCAGCACGGTCGGCGAGAACTGGAGACCCACGCCGGAGGCGAGGTTCTTGCCGTTGGCCATGCCGATCTCGTCGATCGTGACCGTCCGGCCGAGCTTGCGCCCCAGCGCCTCCGCGATGATCGCCGGCGCCCGGCCGCGCGGCTGCTGTCCGCGCAGCCAGCGGGCCACCGACGTCTTGTCGTACCGCAGATCGAGACCGTGCTCGGCGCCGCACATGTTGACCCGGCGGGCCAGGCCCGCGTTCGAGCAGCCCGCTTCCTGGATGAGCGCCTGCAACCGTTCGTTCGGCTGCCGCGCGACAAGAGGCCTTGCGGCCATGGCGTACCCCCTGCTTCATGGCTCGGGTGCCTGCCCGTGCACCGAGTTGGCGTGTCTTCTGCCGAAAGAATCCGGCCGTGAAGATCAGTGCCCCGCTGACATGCGGAAAATGCGAGGCTTGCGCGGATTGCCGGGTAACGGCCGTCGCCGTGCCCCCCGTCCCTGGCTACCCAGCTCCCGCCGCGGATCCTCCCGCGCGCCCCCGGACGTGCCACCATGCGCCCCGGACGCGGAACCGGTGCTCCTCCCCCGCGCGCGCAGCAGCCGTGGCAGGGGCCGTAACCCGGGATGGGCGCGGGAGTTGAGTTCCACGTGGAAGAGACGATCCCTGGCACCGAGACCGCACAGATTCCCCAGCAGCGCGGCGCATCGCTGCTGGAGGCCGCCGTTCGCTACGCCGAGGAGCGTCACTGGGACGTGTTCCCCGGCACCTGGCTGGAAGCCGTCGACGGGGAGCAGTACTGCTCCTGCGCGGACCGGGCGTGCGCCCTCCCCGGCGCGCACCCGGCGCGCGCCGACTGGGCGGCCCAGGCGACCGGCAGCGCGACCGTGGCCCGCCGGGTGTGGCAGAAGCAGCCGACGGCGTCGATCCTGCTGCCGACCGGGCGCACGTTCGACGCGATCGACGTGCCGGAGACGGCCGGGTTCCTGGCGCTGGCCCGGATGGAGCGGATGCAGCTGACGCTCGGGCCGGTGACGTTGACGCCGGACCGGCGGATGCGGTTCTTCGTGCTGCCGGGGGCCGCGGCGAAGGTGCCCGAGCTGGTGCGGGGGCTGGGGTGGTCGCCGGTGTCGTTGGATCTGACGGTGCTCGGGGAGGGGGCGTGGGTGGCGGCGCCGCCCACCCGGTACGGGGTGCGTGGGGCGGTGCAGTGGGCGTGCCCGCCGACCCGGACCAATCGGTGGCTGCCGGATGTTGAGGAGTTGATGTCGCCGCTCGCCTATGCGTGCGGGCGGGAGCGGTGACGCCTGCTCGGCTGCCGGGTCCGGTCGCCTGGCGGGTGCGGGTGCGGGTGGTGGGTGGCTGGTCGCGCCCACGCGGCGGAGCCGCTGATGAGCACAGCCCGCGCCCCTGGCGGGACGCTCCGTCCCCGTAGGGTTCTCGCATGACGTCAGCCGTGCGGGTGCGAGGGCTCTGGAAGCGGTTCGGGCAGCAGGTGGCTGTCGGGGGGATCGATCTCGAGCTGCCGGCCGGGAAGTTCATCGGGCTGGTCGGGCCCAACGGGGCCGGGAAGACCACCACGCTGTCGATGGTGACCGGGCTGCTGCGGCCGGATCAGGGGACGGTGGAGGTGGTCGGGCACGACGTCTGGCGTGATCCGGCCGAGGTGAAGGCGCGGATCGGGGTGCTGCCGGAGGGGCTGCGGCTGTTCGAGCGGCTGTCGGGGCGGGAACTGCTCGGGTACACGGGGCGGTTGCGGGGGCTGCCGGGCGGTGAGGTCGACAAGCGGGCCGGGCAGTTGCTGGACGTGCTCGACCTGGCCGGGGCCCAGCACAAGCTGGTGGTCGACTACTCGACCGGGATGCGGAAGAAGATCGGGCTGGCCGCGGCCCTGCTGCACAACCCCGAAGTGCTGTTCCTGGACGAACCGTTCGAGGGCGTGGACCCGGTCTCCGCGCAGACCATCCGGGGCGTGCTGGAGCGGTACACCGCCTCCGGCGCCACCGTCGTCTTCTCCTCGCACGTGATGGAACTGGTCGAGTCGCTGTGCGACTGGGTGGCCGTGCTGGCCGCCGGCCGCATCCGGGCCACCGGGACGCTCGCCGAGGTGCGCGGGGCGGCGCCCTCGTTGCAGCAGGCGTTCCTGGAACTGGTCGGCGCGGGCGGCCGGGACGCCGGGGCGGATCTGGACTGGCTGGGCGGCGGCGCCCGATGAGCGCCGGCGCCGACCCGCTGACCTCGGTCACCGCCGTTTTCGTCCGGCTGAAGCTGTCGCTGCTGCGCAACGGGCTGCGGCAGTCCGCCGGCCGGCGGGCCGCCTACGTGGCGTCGGCCGTCGTCGCGCTGCTGTTCGCCGCGCTCCAGTTGATCGGCCTGATCGCGCTGCGCGGGCACGCCCACGCGGACGCGCTGGTGGTGCTGCTGGTGGCGGTGCTCGCGCTGGGCTGGGCGGTGCTGCCGCTGTTCTTCCCGAGCGGGGACGAGACGCTGGACCCGACCCGGCTGGTGATGCTGCCGCTGCGGCCCCGGCCGCTGGTCCGGGCGCTGCTGGCGGCGTCGCTGGTGGGCATCGGGCCGCTGTTCACGCTGTGCCTGGCGGCCGGTTCGGTGATCGCGCCGGCGCACGGCGGGGCGGCGTACGCCGTCGCTGCGGTCGGGGCCGTCCTGGTGCTGCTGGTGTGCGTGGCGCTGGCGCGGGCCGTCGCCGCCGCCAACGTACGGCTGCTGACCAGCCGCCGGGGGCGGGATCTGGCGGTGCTCAGCGGACTGGTCGTCGCGGTCGGCGCGCAGCTGGTCAACTTCGGGGTCCAGCGCCTCGGTTCGTCGGGGCTCGCGGAACTCGCGCCGGTCTCCGACGTGCTGAGCTGGGTGCCGCCCGCCTCGGCGGTCGGCGCGGTGCGGGCGGCGAGCGAGGGAGCGTACGGGACGGCGCTGGTGCGGCTCGCGCTGTGCGCGGCGCTGCTGGCGGGGCTGCTGGCGGTGTGGGCCCGGCAGCTGACCCGGCTGCTGACCGCGCCGGACGGGTCGACGCTGCCGGCCGGCGGGGCCGCGCGGGAGCGCCGCTCCCCGGGGCGCGGCCGGCTGCTGCCGGCGGGGCGCACCGGCACCGTCATGGAGCGCAGCCTGCGGTACGTGTGGCGCGACCCGAAGACCAAGGCGGCCTGGGTGACCTCGCTGGCCATCGGTCTGATCGTGCCGGTGTTCAACGCCCTCCAGGGCAGCGGCTCGGTCTACTTCGCCTGCTTCGCCGCCGGCATGCTCGGCATCCAGATGTACAACCAGTTCGGCCAGGACACCTCCGCCTTCTGGATGGTCGCGATGACCATCTCGTCCCCCCGCGACGCCTACGTCGAACTGCGCGCGCGGGCCTGCGCGCTGCTGCTGATCACCCTGCCGTACGCCGCTCTGGTCACCGTCCTGACCACCGCGCTGCTCGCCGACTGGGCCGCGCTGCCCGAGGCGCTCGGCCTGTCGCTGGCGCTGCTCGGCGCGATGCTGGCGACCGGCGCCTGGACCTCGGCGCGCTTCCCGTACTCCATCCCGCAGGACGGCTACAAGAACGTCGCCCCCGGTCAGGCCGGGCTCGCCTGGATCTCGATCTTCGGCGGGATGGTCGCCGCCGCGCTGCTGTGCGCGCCGGTCATCGCGCTGACGGTGTGGCTGAGTGTGCGCGCGGGCGGCGACGCGTGGACGTGGGTGGTACTGCCGGTGGGGGTGGCGTACGGGGCCGCGCTGACCGTGCTGGGGCTGCGGTTCGCCGCACCACAGACGGCCCGGCGGCTGCCGGAGATCCTCACGGCGGTCAGCAAGGGGTAGCACGGCGGCACGGCGGCCGACACGACGGCCGTCGCGGGGGCTGGGGCGGTGGTTCGTCAGGCGTCGCGGAGGCTGTCGAGGAATGGTTCGACGGCTGCGCGCCAGGACTCCGGCTGGTCGTAGTGGACCAGGTGGCCGGCGTCGGCGACCTCCGCGTACTGGCCGCGGGGCAGCACCCGGACCATCTCCTGGGCCTCGGCGCGGCCCAGTTCGCCGTCGAGGCCGCGGACGACCAGGGTGGGGCAGCCGACCTGGGCCAGTTGGTCCCAGTGGGCGTCGTGCACCCAGGTCTCGCGGGAGCTGAGCATCTGGTCCGGTTCGAAGACCGGACGCCAGCCGTCCGCCGACTCCGCCATCACCTCGGCGTAGAACGCGCCGCGGGCCGGGTTCGGCCGCTCCGTCCAGGGGTCGTCCTCGCCGAACCACTTGCGTACGTCGGCCAGCGTGGCGAAGGGGAGCGGCCAGGCGTGGAACCACTGGGTCCACTCCTGCTGCGAGGCGGCGCCCAGCGCGGACGCGCGCATGTCGCAGATGACCAGGCCGCGGACCAGCTCGGGATGTTCGGCGGCGAACTGCCAGGCGGTCAGCGCGCCCATCGCGTGGCCGATCAGCACGGCCGGGGCGAGGCCGAGCTGGTCGAGCGCGGCGCCGACGTCCGCGACGTACGCCTCGCGGGTGAAGGACGCCGCCGGCGGCTTCTCGCTGCGGCCGTGGCCGCGCTGGTCGAGGGCGACCGCGCGGTGCCGCTCGGAGAGCCAGCGGGCGGTGGCCGCCCAGTGCGAGGCGCGGCCCATCAGGCCGTGCAGGAGGAGGACGCCGGGGGCGGCGGCGTCCGCACCCGTCCCGGCCGCCGTCCCGGCCGCCGTCTCCTGGCCCGGGCCGGTCGTCGGGTCGGCCTTGGGAGGGTCGCCGAACTCCCAGGCCGCGAGGCGTACGCCCCCCGCGCCGGTCACGTCGATGCGCCGCGCCATGGTCCTGGCACCCCCATGCTCCGCTCGGACCTGATCTGCCTGCCATGAGGCTATCGAATGCGTTTTCGAAAAAACCGTCCTGCCGGGCAATACCGCTCGTTCGAGTGACACCCTCCGGGGATTGGCCGCCGTCGTCGGGGGGAGATCTTCAGCGGGAGGCGGGCCGCTCGGGGAAAACGGTCCGAGGGGATGACCCTGAGAGCTCGGGGCTCCGGGTCAGCACAGGGGTGGACAGGCCCCGGCGCCGCACGGCGCCGGGGCCCTCAGTCGTCTCCGTGACACGGTCTCCCCCTCTCCTGGGCCGCCCCCCGCGGTCCCGAGCCTTCGCCATATGCGCCGTCGTCATATGCCTCGGCGACAGCCTTGCACGCGAATCGCGCGGACGCTGCCGTTCGAACAGACCGAATTCCGCATTCGACGGGATGGAAACACCGGCGCCACATTCCCGCCGGTCACGGCGGCCGGCGGATCAGCGCTTGGCGACGAAGACGTGGGAGGCGATCTCCGACTCCAGCTCGGCCGCCTCGCCGCCGCTGCCCACCAGCACGCCGCCCGCGGACTCCGTCACGCTCACCACCGAGCCGGGCTGCACGCCCGCCCGGCGCAGCGTGTACATCAGCTGCGCGTCGGTCTGGATCGGCTCGCCGATGCGGCGCACGATCACCGACTTGCCCTCGGCGCCCGGGTCCAGGTCGGAGAGCGCGACCAGGCCGGCGTCCAGGAACGGGTCGGCGGTGTCCGTCTCGCCCAGCTCCTCCAGGCCGGGGATCGGGTTGCCGTACGGCGACTCGGTGGGGTGGCGCAGCAGTTCGAGCACGCGGCGCTCCACGGCCTCGCTCATCACGTGCTCCCAGCGGCACGCCTCGGCGTGCACCTGCTCCCACTCCAGGCCGATCACGTCGACGAGCAGACACTCGGCGAGCCGGTGCTTGCGCATCACGCGGGTGGCCAGCTTGCGGCCCTCGTCGGTCAGCTCCAGGTGCCGGTCGCTGGCGACGGACACCAGGCCGTCGCGCTCCATCCGCGCCACCGTCTGGCTGACGGTCGGGCCGCTCTGGTCGAGCCGCTCCGCGATCCGGGCGCGCATGGGGACCACACCTTCCTCCTCCAGCTCGAGGATGGTGCGGAGATACATCTCCGTGGTGTCGATCAGTCCGGACATACGTGCCCCTTGATGAGATCTTCCGGGAGCTCGACGGCTCTCCGGCGCGTGCGCTGGCCCTGCCATCAATTCTGACGCATACCACTGACAACCGTGCCGCGCCGAGGAGAAGGGCCGAACGGGATATCGAGCGTACCGCCCGGGCCCTTGCCGCCGGGCCGTTCCGTGTTGACACCGCACTGGTCCAGACCGCACCGTGAGCCCCGGCACAGCGTGAGAGCACCACCACACCGTCACCCCGAAGGGGCTCCGCATGAGCGACCGCAAGCCGGCCGGCCAGTTCCTCGACGCGGCGGTCGAGCTGCTGCACCGCGTCCGGGACGAGGAGGAAACGGCCGTGGAAGCGGCCGGCACGCTGCTCGCGGACACCGTGCAGGGGGGCGGCCGGCTGTTCGCCTTCGGCGCCGGGCACTCCTCGCTCGCCGCGCAGGACGTCGTCTACCGGGCCGGCGGGCTCGCCCTGATGAACCTGCTGACCGTGCCCGGGGTCGTGGGCGTCGATGTGATGCCCGCCACATTGGGCTCCGCCCTGGAGCGGGTGGACGGCCTCGCCAGTGCCGTCCTGGACTCCTCGCCGCTGCGCGCGGGCGACGCCCTGGTGATCATCTCCCTGTCGGGCCGCAACGCGCTGCCGGTGGAGATGGCCGCGCACGCCCGCGGCCTGGGCGTGCGGGTCATCGGCGTCACCTCGGTCGCCTACACCACCGGGACCCGGTCCCGGCACAGCTCCGGCACCTTCCTGAAGGACCACTGCGACGTCGTACTCGACTCCAAGATCGCGGTCGGCGACGCGGAACTGACCCTGGACACCGTCCCGGCGCCCTTCGCGCCCGCGTCCACGGTGGTCACCGCCGCCCTCATGCAGGCCGTCCTGGCCACCACGGCGGCCACCCTCGCCGACCGCGGCGTCGAACCGCCCCTGCTGCGCTCGGGCAACGTGGACGGCGGCCACGACTGGAACCGCCGGGTGCTGGAGGAGTACGGCGACCGGATCTTCTACCACCACTGAGCCCTCCGGGGGTTGAGCGGGGTGACCCCTCCGGGGCCGGGGGACCTCCCGGGGCGGGCGTAGACCCCTCCAGGGCCGGGGGACATCCCGGGGCGGGGGCCCTCCCGGGGCGGGCGTAGACCCCTCCGGGGCGGGCGTAGCGCAGGTGCGGGCGTAAGCCCCGCCGTGGCCGGGTCGGGACGGGCCTTCGCGGCCGGGGCGGGACGGGCCTTCGCGGCCGGGGCGGGGACGGGGACGGCTCCGCGGAAGCCGGGGGGGCGCGGCTCCCCCGAGGCCGGCTCGGGACGGGCCCAGCAGCCGGGGCGCGGACAAAGACGGCTCTGCGAAAGCCGGGGACGGGCGCGGCTCCCCCGAGGACGAATCGGAACGAACCCCAGGAGCCAGGGCGCGGACAGAGACAGCTCTGCGAAAGCCCGGGACGGGCGCGGCTCCCCCGAGGACGAATCGGAACGAACCCCAGCAGCCAGGGCGGAGACGGAGACAGCTCTGCGAAAGCCCGGGACGGGCGCGGCTCCCCCGAGGCCAAATCGGAACCGGCCCCAGCAGCCAGGGCGGAGACGGAGACAGCTCTGCGAAAGCCCGGGACGGGCGCGGCTCCCCCGAGGCCGAATCGGAACCGGCCCCAGCAGCCAGGGCGCGGACAAAGACGGCTCTGCGAAAGCCCGGGACGGGCTCCCGGGCCCGGTCCAGGACCGGGGACAGCCCTCCGAAGACCGGTGCCGGAGTGGACGCGGCTTCCCGCAGCCGGGTCGGGACGGGCCTCCGCAGCCGGGACGGGGGCGGCTCTGCGGGGGCCCGGGGCGGGGGCGGCTCTGCGGAAGTCGGGGACGGGAGGGGGCGCGGCTGCCCCGGAGCCGGGGCGGAACGGCTCCCGGACCCGGACCAAGACCGGGGCCCCGGAGCAGGGTCGAAACGGTTGCCGGGTCCGGCGCGAGGCCGGGAAGAGCCCTCCGAAGACCGGTGCCGGAGTGGACGCGGCTCCCCCCGGTGCCGGGTCGCGTTTCCCGGACCCCCGGGCCCCGCCCCCGGACCCGGGGCCACCCCCGGACCCCGGGCCGTCCGGGCCGCCCCCGGGTCCCGGGCCACCCCCGGCCGCCCCGGGGTCCAGGGTGGCCGGGCGCGGCCCGGGGTTATCGGTTCTGTTCCTCCGTGGTCGCTGCGGCCAGGTCCAGGGCCGTCGCGATGCGGGCGGCGATGTCCTCCGCGTGGGCCGCGTCGGGGCGTTCGAAGGCGGTGCGGCCGGTGCCGCGCAGGAACGTCACGACGCCGAGCGTGCGCCCCCGGCTGCGCAGTACCGCGCACAGTGCGTGCACCGTGCCCTCCGGCCACTGGCGGGCCCGCGCCCACGCGCGCGCCCGGTCGGCCGCCATCACCCCGGCGCTGGCCCGTACCGAGCCGGACCGCTCCACGCACTGCACCGCCGGATGCCCCTGGTCGTAGCGGACCGGCAGCCCCGCCTCCCCGGTGCGCAGGCTCGGTCCCGGCGCGCCGGCGGGGGTGGCCGCGAGCCGGACCAGCCGGACGGGCGCCGCCGCCTCGCCGGTGAGCGGGGCGCCCGCCACCCGGTCGATCAGCGCGTGGTCGGCGAACCCGGCCAGCGCGAAGTCCAGGTGCACGGTGGCCGCCTCGGCCGGGTCCTCGCACTCCGCCGCCGCCCGCGCCGCCCGGTGCAGCTGGTTGGAGCGGAACCTGAGCGCCGACGCCTCCTGCTCGGTCTGCCGGGCCTCGGTGACGTCCCGGAACAGCCAGCCCACCCCCAGCGGCACCGGCTCCTCCGCCAGCGGCGAGGCCAGCCGCAGGAACCCGCAGCTCCAGCAGCGGCGCCGCTCGCCCTCCGGGGTGCGCACGCTCACCCACAGCTCGGCCGGCGCGGGCGGCGCGCCCTCCGCCAGCACGTGGGTCAGCGCGCTCTCCAGTTCCTCGACGCCCTGGGCGAGCAGATCGCCCAGCGGCCGGCCCAGTACGGACGTACGCCCGGTGCCGAAGGCCCGCGCGGCGTGCGCGTTGACGACGGCCGGCCGCAGATCCGCGTCGACCAGCACCACCCCCCAGCTCGCGTCCTCGAACAGGGCCTCGCTCAGCGCTATCGACCGCTCCAGGTCTATCTGGGCGTGCACCTCGCTGAAGGCGCAGTACAGCCCGGCGGGCTCGCCGTCCGAGCCGCGCACGGCCGCGGACTGGGTGCGCACCAGCACCCGCCCGCCGTCCTTGGTCAGCAGCGCGAACTCGTGCACCTGCCGGCCCGGCGCGCGCATCGCCGCCAGCAGCCGGCCCTCGATCTCCTCGGCGTCCGCGCTGCGCACGGCCCATCCGGCGAAGCCCTTGCGGCCCACCGCCTCGGCGGCCGTCCAGCCGAGGATGCGCTCCGCCTCGCGGTTCCAGTGGGTGACGACCCCGTCCGCGTCGAACGCGCACAGCGCCGCGTCCATCCCGTCCAGCAGCGCGGCCAGCAGATCCGCGCCCTCCCGCTCGGGCCCGTCCGGCCCCAGTTCGTCGGTCGACCCACTACGCCGGGAAGCACTCACCTGGACCCCCCTGCTGACTGCATCGGTACTGGCCTTCATTCAACTCGAACGTGACTCAGGGCACACCTGGTTCCCGCAACTATGCAGGAATCGTTGCACGGCGGAAATCGGCGGCCCCCGGGAACCGAGCTTCAAGCTCTCGGAAAATGGGTTGATCCGCCGAGGACGGCTTCCTAATGTGGCCATCACTTCGGAAAGGAGGTGGTTCGGCAGATGTATGGATACCGGACGGAAGAGGTGGCTGCGGGCTAGCGGCCCGTCACCACGCTCAGTGCGGTGCCGGACCAGCGTGTGCGAGATGCACGCGGCCGGCCAGTCCCACGCAGTCACCCGACCCGCGAGTCGCCGGTACGTCCGGCCGGCTCCTCCCCGGAGGAACCTGACTCGCGGGTCGCCTGCATGCCCGGCCCGGTGCCGCGGATCTGCGGGGACGCGGATCTACAGGGACTCGTAGCCCTCGATGTCGCGCGGGTCGCGGGAGCCGGGGCCGGTGTAGCGGGCCGAGGGGCGGACCAGGCGGCCGGTGCGCTTCTGCTCCAGGATGTGCGCGGACCAGCCGGCCGTGCGGGCGCAGGTGAACATCGACGTGAACATGTGCGCGGGGACCTCGGCGAAGTCCAGGACGATGGCCGCCCAGAACTCGACGTTGGTGGCCAGCACCCGGTCCGGGCGGCGGGCGTGCAGTTCGGCCAGGGCCGCCTTCTCCAGCGCCTCGGCGACCTCGAAGCGGGGGGCGCCCAGTTCGCGGGCGGTGCGGCGCAGGACCCGGGCCCGGGGGTCCTCGGCGCGGTAGACCCGGTGGCCGAAGCCCATCAGACGCTCTCCCTGGTCGAGGGCCTTCCTGACGTACGCCTCGGCGTCGCCGGTGCGTTCGATCTCCTCGATCATGCCGAGGACGCGGGAGGGGGCGCCGCCGTGCAGCGGGCCGGACATGGCGCCGACCGCGCCGGACAGGGCGGCGGCCACGTCGGCGCCGGTGGAGGCGATGACGCGGGCGGTGAAGGTGGAGGCGTTCATGCCGTGTTCGGCGGCCGAGGTCCAGTAGGCGTCGACGGCGGCGACGTGCTTGGGGTCGGGCTCGCCGCGCCAGCGGGTCATGAAGCGTTCGACGACGGACCCGGCCTTGTCGATCTCGCGCTGCGGGACCATCGGCAGGCCCTGGCCGCGGGCCGACTGGGCGACGTAGGACAGGGCCATGACGGCGGCCCGGGCCAGGTCGGCGCGGGCCCGCTCGGCGTCGATGTCGAGGAGGGGTTTCAGGCCCCAGACGGGCGCCAGCATGGCGAGGGCGGACTGCACGTCGACCCGGATGTCGCCGGAGTGCACCGGGATCGGGAACGGCTCGGCGGGCGGCAGGCCCGGATTGAAGGCGCCGTCCACGAGCAGGCCCCAGACGTTGCCGAAGGAGACGTGCCCGACCAGGTCCTCGATGTCGACGCCGCGGTAGCGGAGCGCGCCGCCCTCCTTGTCGGGTTCGGCGATCTCCGTCTCGAACGCGACGACTCCCTCTAGCCCGGGTACGAAGTCGGACATCAGGCGGCTCCTCATGGTCGTGTGCACGGTGGGGTGCGGGACGGTGGCCGTGCCCGGCGGGTCCGCGGCCGTCGTCCCCGGCTCGCGGCCCCCGGCGGCCATCCCTGTGATGCCCCGTAGGCGGCACGATATCCCTCAGTGCCACCGCCGGGGAGGGCTGACGGCACTCAGTGCCATAGGGCAGGATGACAGGGTGGATCTCGCTTCGATGCGCAGGCAGTACCGGGCCGACGGGCTCGGGGAGACCGAGCTGGCCGCCACGCCGGTAGCGCAGTTCGCCCGCTGGTTCAAGCAGGCGGCCACCGACGGCGGCCTCTTCGAGCCGAACGCCATGGTCGTCTCGACGGCCGACGCCGAGGGCCGGCCGAGCTCGCGCACGGTGCTGCTGAAGCACTTCGACGAGCGCGGCTTCGTCTTCTACACCAACTACGGTTCGCGCAAGGCCCGCGACCTGACCGCCAACCCGTACGTCTCGCTGCTCTTCCCCTGGCATCCGATGGCCCGGCAGGTGATCGTCACGGGTACGGCGGCCCGCACCGGGCGGGACGAGACGGCCGCGTACTTCCGCACCCGGCCGCACGGCTCCCAGCTCGGGGCGTGGGCCAGTACCCAGTCGGCGGTGGCCGGCTCCCGGGCCGAACTGGACGCCGCCTACGCCGAGCTGGCGGCCCGCTACCCGGAGGGCGAGCAGGTGCCGGTGCCGCCGCACTGGGGCGGGTTCCGGGTGGTGCCGCGGACGGTGGAGTTCTGGCAGGGCCGGGAGAACCGGCTGCACGACCGGCTGCGGTACGTCGCGGCGGCGGACGGCGGCGGGGGCTGGCGGGTGGAGCGGCTCAGTCCGTGACGGGGGCCGGCTCCAGCGCGGTGTCCAGCAGGGCCGCCCACTGCTCGACGACCCGTTCCCGGCGGGCCGTGTCGTCGGTGAGGAGGTTGGCCAGGCCCAGGCCGCGGGCCATGTCGAGCAGGCCCTGGACGGTTTCCCGGACGCCGGGGCGCAGCTCGTCGGCGGCCAGCAGGTCGACGGCGATGCGGTGGGTCTCGCGGCCGACGCGGGCCTCCAGTTCGGTGACCCGGCCGCGCAGCTGGTCCTCGTTGGAGGCGGCCACCCACAGGTGCAGGGCGGCCCGGAAGAGCGGGCCGGTGTAGAGGTCGACCAGAGCGGCGACCACCGCGCGGCGGTCGGCGGCGCCCTCGGGGAAGAGGGCGCGCAGGGCGCGGGAGCGTTCCTCGGCGACGTACTCGACGGCGGCGGTGAACAGGTCCTCGCGGGTCGGGAAGTGGTGCTGGGCGGCGCCCCGGGAGACGCCGGCCCGCATCGCGACGACCGAGACCGTGGAGCCGGCCCAGCCGCGTTCGGCGAGGCAGGACACGGCGGCGGCCAGCAGCCGGCGCCGGGTGGCGCGGCTGCGGTCCTGCTTGGGGGCGCGGTCGGCACCGGTCGCGGTCACAGCACCCATGCGGGATCCCGTCGTTCGAGGAAGGCCGTCATGCCCTCGCGGGCGTCGGCGGCGGCGAACAGCCGTGCCGTCAGCGCGGTCAGCTCGGCTCCGTCCCGGTCGAAGGTCTCCAGCACCCTAGCCGTGAGCAGCCGTTTCGTCTCGGCCAGGGCCCCCGGGGCGGCCCGGCGCAGCCCGTCCAGGACCGGTTCGAGTACGGCGTCCACGTCGTCGCCCGCCGCCGTGATCAGCCCGGTCCGGACGGCCTCGGCGGCGTCGAGGCGTTCGCCGGTGAGGCAGTAGCGGGCCAGGGCGCGCGGGTCGGCGCGGGGCAGCACCGGCAGCGAGATGACGGCGGGCGCCACGCCGATCCGGACCTCGGTGAAGGCGTACGTCGACGTGTCCGCCGCGACGGCGATGTCGCAGGCGGCGAGCAGGCCGAGGCCGCCGGCCCGGACGTGGCCGGTGACCCGGGCGACGACGGGTTTGGGCAGCTCCACGATCCCCCGGAGCAGGGCGAGAAGGGCCTTCGGGTCGGGCGGGTCGCGCAGGTCGGCGCCGGCGCTGAAGGTGCTGCCGGTGTGGGTGAGGACGACGGCCCGGACGCCGTCGTCCTGGCCCGCCCGCGCGAGGGCGGTGGTGAGGTCGGTGACGAGGGCGGCGGACAGCGCGTTGCGGGTGGGCGGGGAGTCGAGGGTGAGGGTCCCGATGCCGCGCGCGGGCGGGTGGACGGTCAGGGTCATGCGCGGTCCCGCAGTTCACGGCGCAGGATCTTGCCGGAGGCGGCGCGCGGCACGCCGTCGACGAAGGTGACGCGGCGGACGCGTTTGTAGGGGGCGACGCGTTCGGCGACGTACATCATGACCTCGCTCTCGGTCAGCGCGGGCGGGCCCGGGCGGCGCACGACGTGGGCGTGCGGGATCTCGTTGCCGTTGTCGTCGTGGCCGCCGATCACGGCGGCGTCGGCGATGGCGGGGTGGGTGAGGAGGAGGGCCTCGAGTTCGGCGGGGGCGACCTGGAAGCCCTTGTACTTGATGAGTTCCTTGACCCGGTCGACGACGAACAGCCAGCCGTCCTCGTCCACGTGGCCGACGTCGCCGGTGTGCAGCCAGCCGTCGGGGCCGATCATCGCGGCGGTGGCGTCGGGGCGGCCCAGGTAGCCCTTCATCACCTGCGGGCCGCGGATCAGGATCTCGCCGGACGTGCCGGGGCCGAGGTCCGTGCCGGGGTCGTCGAGGGAGACGATCCGCATCTCGGTGTTGGCGATGAGCTTGCCGACGGTGCCGGGCGGGGCGGTGGCCATCTGGTCCCGGGGCACGACGTGGGTGCCCGGGGAGAGTTCGGTCATGCCGTACGCCTGGCCGACCGGCGGCAGGCCGAGCCGGTGCGAGCAGGCGGCGGCGAGGGCCGCGTCCAGCGGGGCGGCGGCGCTGACCACGCGCCTGAGCGAGGAGAGGTCGTAGTCGGCGACCACCGGGTGCTTGGCGAGGGCGAGGACGATCGGCGGGGCGACGTACAGGTCGGTGATGCGGTGGGTCTGGATGGCGGCGAGGAACTGTTCGAGGTCGAAGCGCGGCAGGACGACGACGGTGGCGCCGAGGCGGAGCGGGGCGTTCATCAGGGCGGTCAGCCCGTAGATGTGGAAGAAGGGCAGGACGGCCAGGACCCGGTCGCCCGGGTCGGCGGGCATCGACGGGTGCAGCTGGGCCAGGTTGGTGGCGATCTGGCGGTGGGTGAGCATCACGCCCTTGGGGGTGCCGGTGGTCCCGGAGGAGTACGGCAGCGCGGCGACGTCCTCGGCCGGGTCGATGGCGACGGACGGCTCGGGCGCGGTACTGGCCAGCATGTCGACGAGGGAGCGGTGGCCGGGGGCGCTGTCGCAGACGAGGATCTCACTCACCCCGCCCGCGAGCCGGGCGGCCCGGCGGGCGGTGTCGAGGAGCGGGGAGACGGTGACGATCCAGCGGGCCGCGCAGTCACCGAGCTGTTTCGCGAACTCCTCCGGGGTGGCCAGCGGGTGCACGGTGGTGACCGAGGCGCCGGCCCGGGTGGCGGCGTAGAACGCGATCGGGAAGGCGACGGTGTTCGGGCTGTGCAGGGCGAGCACGTCGCCCTTGCGGACGCCCGCCTCGGCGAGGGCGGCGGCGACCCGGCGGTGGAAGCGGTCCAGTTGCTCGTAGGTGAGGGTGGTGCCGTCGGTGCCGTCGATCAGCGCGGGCGCGGCGCCGAAGGTGGCCGCGTGGCCGAGGACGGCGTCGTGGATGGGGAGGTCCACCAGTGGGACGTCCGCGTACTGGCTTCGGAACACGGTTCCTCCAGGACGGTACGGCTAGTACGACTTGGGCAGGCCCAGGGTCTGGTGCGAGACGTAGTTGAGGATCATCTCGCGGCTCACCGGGGCGATCCGGGCCACCCGGGCGGCGGTGATCAGGGAGGCGAGGCCGAACTCGCGGGTGAGGCCGTTGCCGCCGAGGGTGTGCACGGCCTGGTCGACGGCCTTCACGCAGGCCTCCCCGGCGGCGTACTTGGCCATGTTGGCGGCCTCGCCGGCGCCGATGTCGTCGCCCGCGTCGTAGAGCTGGGCGGCCTTGCGCATCATCAGGCGGGCCAGTTCCAGGTCGATGTGGGCCTGGGCGAGCGGGTGGGCGATGGCCTGGTGGGCGCCGATGGGGGTGTTCCAGACGGTGCGGTCGCGGGCGTACTCGATCGCTTTGGCCAGGGCGTAGCGGCCCATGCCGATGCCGAAGGCGGCGGTCATGATCCGTTCGGGGTTGAGGCCGGCGAAGAGCTGGAGCAGGCCGGCGTCCTCGTCGCCCACCAGGGCGTCGGCGGGGAGGCGTACGTCGTCGAGGGTCAGCTCGAACTGCTTCTCGGCGGCGTGCAGTTCCATGTCGATCGGGCGGCGCTCGAAGCCGGGGGTGTCGCGGGGGACGATGAAGAGGCAGGGCTTGAGCTTGCCGGTGCGGGCGTCTTCGGTGCGGCCGACGATGAGGGTGGCGTCGGCTATGTCGACGCCGCTGATGAAGACCTTGCGGCCGGTGAGCAGCCAGTCGGTGCCGTCGCGGCGGGCGGTGGTGGTGATGCGGTGGCTGTTGGAGCCGGCGTCGGGTTCGGTGATGCCGAAGGCCATGGTGCGGGTGCCGTCGGCGATGCCGGGGAGCCAGTGTCGTTTCTGTTCCTCGGTGCCGAAGCGGGCGATCACCGTGCCGCAGATGGCCGGGGAGACGACCAGCATGAGGAGGGGGCAGCCGGCCGCGCCGAGTTCTTCGAGGACGATGGAGAGTTCGGTGATGCCGTGGCCGCCGCCGCCGTACTCCTCCGGGATGTTGACGCCGAGGTAGCCGAGTTTGCCGGCCTCTTGCCAGAGGGCCTCGCGGTCGTGGTGGCGGCCGTGGCGTTTGCCCAGCGTTGCCACGGCTTGGCGGAGGGACTCGTGGTCTTGGGTTTCGGTGGTGGGCATGTGGCTCCTTCGTTGTGGCTTGTCGCGCAGTTCCCCGCGCCCCTAGGTGCTCTGCACTACCGCCAGTAGGGAGCCGACCGTTACCTGCTGGCCCGTCACGGCGTGCAGTGAGGTCAGGGTGCCGGTGGCCGGGGCGGTGATTTGGTGTTCCATCTTCATGGCCTCCAGCCAGAGGAGGGGTTGGCCCGCCGTGACGCGGGAGCCCTCCTTGATGCCGTCCGCCACCCGGGTGACCGTGCCGGGCATGGGGGCCAGGAGGGAGCCGGGGGCGTGGGCGGTCGCGGGGGCGGGGAAGCGCGGGAGGGCGGTGAGGCGGGTGGTGTTGACGTGGATCTCGGCGCCGTAGCGGGCCACCTCGTAGCGGCGGCGTACGCCGTCGGTCTCCAGGATGACGAGGTGGGGGTCGGTGTGGACGACCTGTACGCCGTCCGCCCGCGGGCCGGTGCGGGTGTGCCGGTAGCGGACCTCGGTCTCCTCGCCCGCGACCGCGTACCGCTTCACCTGGTCCTGGGAGGGCAGGTTGCGCCACGCGCCGCCGAACCGGGCGCGGGCGGCGGCGTCCGCGAGGGCGGCGGCGAGGGGGGCGTGCGGGTCGGGGGCGGGCGCGGTGAGTTCGGGGAGGTGGCGGTCGTAGAAGGACGTGGTCATGCGGGCGGACGTGAAGTCGGCGTGGCGCAGGGAGCGGGCGAGGAGGTCGCGGTTGGTGCGGGGGCCGTGGATCGTGGCCCGGTCCAGGGCGCCGGCCAGGCGGCGGACGGCTTCCGCCCGGGTGAGGGCGTGGGCGACGAGCTTGGCGACCATCGGGTCGTAGTGCACGCCGATGTCGTCGCCGTCGGTGTAGCCGGTGTCCAGGCGGATGCCGTCGGGGACGGCCAGGCGGTGCAGACGGCCGGTCGCCGGGGCCCAGTCGGCGGCCGGGTCCTCGGCGTACAGGCGGGCCTCGACGGCGTGGCCGTGGGGGCGGGGAGGAGTGGGGCCGAGCGGGTGGCCTTCGGCGACCCGGAGCTGGAGGGCGACCAGGTCGATGCCGAACACGGCCTCGGTTACGGGGTGTTCGACCTGGAGCCGGGTGTTCATCTCCAGGAAGTGGGTCCGGCCGTCCGCCACCAGGAACTCCACGGTGCCGGCGCCGGTGTAGGCGACGGCGCGGGCGACGCGTACCGCCTGCTCGTACAGGTCGCGGGTGAGGTCTTCGGGGAGGCCGGGGGCCGGGGCCTCCTCGACGACCTTCTGGTGGCGGCGCTGGAGGGAGCAGTCGCGGGTGCCGAGGGTCCAGACCGTGCCGTGGGTGTCGGCGAGGATCTGCACCTCGATGTGGCGGCCGTGCTCGACGTACGGTTCGACGAAGACCTCGCCGTCGCCGAAGGCGCTCGCCGCCTCCGCGCGGGCGGCGGTCAGGGCGGCGTCCAGGTCGGCGAGGCGGCGCACGACCCGCAGGCCGCGTCCGCCGCCGCCGGCCGCCGCCTTCACCAGCACCGGCAGGTCGGCCTCGGTGACCTCGTGCAGCGGCTCGACGCCCATGAGTTTCTTGGCCCGGGTCTTGGACGCCATCGCCTCGATCGCCGCCGGCGGCGGGCCGATCCAGGTCAGGCCGGCGGCGGTGACGGCGCGGGCGAAGGCGGCGTTCTCGGAGAGGAAGCCGTAGCCGGGGTGCACGGCGTCGGCGCCGGCCGCGCGGGCCGCGTTCACGATCAGGTCGGCGCGCAGATAGGTGTCGGCGGACGCCGTCCCCGGCAGCCGTACGGCCGCGTCGGCCAGCCGGGTGTGCAGGGCGCCGGCGTCGGCGTCGGAGTGCACGGCGACGGTGCGGATGCCCTGCGCGCGGCAGGTGCGGAAGACCCGGCAGGCGATCTCGCCCCGGTTGGCGACCAGTACTGAGGTGATCATGTGACTCCTCACATGCGGAATACGCCGAAGCCGCCGCGCACGCCCTGGTAGGGGGCGGTGTGCAGGGCGGACAGGCACAGGCCGAGGACGGTGCGGGTGTCGCGCGGGTCGATGACACCGTCGTCGTACAGCCGCCCGGACAGGAACATCGGCAGCGACTCGGACTCGATCTGCTGCTCCACCATCGCGCGCAGCGCCGCGTCCGCCTCGTCGTCGTACGGCCGGCCCTTCGCCGTCGCCGACTGCCGGGCGACGATGGACAGCACGCCGGCCAGTTGCTGCGGGCCCATGACGGCGGACTTGGCGCTGGGCCAGGCGAACAGGAAGCGCGGGTCGTAGGCGCGGCCGCACATGCCGTAGTGGCCGGCGCCGTAGGAGGCGCCGAGCAGGACGGAGAGGTGCGGGACACGGGAGTTGCCGACCGCGTTGATCATCATCGCGCCGTGCTTGATGATGCCGCCCTGCTCGTACTCCTTGCCGACCATGTATCCGGTGGTGTTGTGCAGGAAGAGGAGCGGGATGTCGCGCTGGTTGGCGAGCTGGATGAACTGGGCGGCCTTCTGGGACTCCGCGGAGAAGAGCACGCCTTGGGCGTTGGCGAGGATGCCGAGCGGATAGCCGTGCAGGGTCGCCCAGCCGGTCGTCAGGCTCGTCCCGTACAGGGGCTTGAACTCGTCGAAGTCGGAGGCGTCGACGAGCCGGGCGATCACCTCGCGCGGGTCGAAGGGGGTGCGCAGATCGCCGGGGACGATGCCGAGCAGTTCCTCCGGGTCGTACTTCGGTGGCTCGGCCGGTCCCGGGTCGGGGTGGGCCTTGCGGTGGTTGAGCCGGGCGACGACCCGGCGGGCCTGGCGCAGGGCGTCCGGTTCGTCGGCGGCGAAGTGGTCGGCGAGGCCGGAGACGCGGGCGTGCATCTCCGCGCCGCCGAGCGACTCGTCGTCGCTCTCCTCCCCGGTGGCCATCTTGACCAGCGGCGGCCCGCCCAGGAACACCTTCGCCCGCTCCTTGACCATGATGACGTGGTCGGACATGCCGGGGATGTACGCGCCGCCCGCCGTGGAGTTGCCGAACACGACGGCGACGGTCGGGATGCCGGCCGCCGACAGCCGGGTGAGGTCGCGGAAGATCGCGCCGCCGGGGATGAAGATCTCCTTCTGGGAGGGGAGATCGGCGCCGCCCGACTCCACCAGGCTGACGCAGGGCAGCCGGTTGGCCAGCGCGATGTCGTTGGCCCGCAGGGCCTTCTTCAGCGACCAGGGGTTGGAGGCGCCGCCGCGCACCGTCGGGTCGTTGGCGGTGATCAGGCACTCGACGCCCTCGACCGTGCCGATGCCGGTGACCAGCGAGGCGCCGACGGTGTACTCGCTCCCCCAGGCCGCCAGCGGGGACAGCTCCAGGAAGGGCGTGTCGGGGTCGAGGAGGAGTTCGACGCGCTCGCGGGCGAGCAGCTTGCCGCGGGCGCGGTGCCGTTCGACGTACTTCGCGCCGCCGCCGGCCAGGGCCTTGGCGTGCTCGGCGTCCAGTTCGGCGAGTTTGCCGAGCATGGCCGCGCGGTGCGCCCGGTGGTCGGGGGCGGTGGGGTCGAGGGCGGAGGCGAGGACGGTCACAGCAGAACCTCCGGTATCTCCAGGTGACGGGCGCGCAGCCATTCGCCGAGCGCCTTGGCCTGCGGGTCGAAGCGGTGCCGCGCGGCGACGCCCGCGCCGAGGATGCCCGCGACGGTGAAGTTCAGGGCGCGCAGGTTGGGCAGCACGTGCCGGGTCACGGGCAGCTCGCGGGTCTCCGGGAGCAGCTCCCGGAACCGGTCGGCGGTCAGCTCGTGCGCCAGCCAGCGCCAGGCGTCGTCGGTGGGGGCCCACACGCCGACGTTGGCGTCGCCGCCCTTGTCGCCGCTGCGGGCGCCGGCGATCCGGCCGAGCGGGGCCCTCCTGACCGGGCCGGGCGGCAGCGGGTCGGGCAGTGCGGGCCGCGGTACTTCGGTGAGGGCGGCGGTGGCCTGCGGCGCCGGCACCGGGACGCGGCGTCCGTCGGGGAGGACGGCGAGGTGGCCGACGGTGTCCTGGGGGACGTACCCGGCCTCGAAGACTCCGTACGGGTCGCCCTTCCCCGGGGGTGCCAGGACGTGGAAGCCGGGGTAGCTGGCGAGGGCCAGTTCCACCGCCGCCCCGCCGATCGACCGTCCGACCGCCCGCTGGTCGGCGTCCCGGACCACGAGCCGCAGCAGGGCGGCGGCCGTCTCCTCGGTGGGGGCGTCGGGCCGGTCGGTGCGGACCAGTTCCCAGCGGGCCTCCTCGACCTTGCCGAGGGCGGGGGCCAACTGCTCCCGGACCAGTGCCGCCTTGGCCTCGATGTCGAGACCGGTGAGGACGAAGACGACCTCGCCGCGGAATCCGCCGAGCCGGTTGCGGCCGACCTTGAGGGTGGGCGGTGGCGGCTCGCCGCGCACGCCGGCGATCCGGACGCGGTCCGGGCCGTCCGGGGTGAGGGTGGCGGTGTCGAGGCGGGCGGTGACGTCCGGCCCGGCGTACCGGGCGCCGCCCGTCTCGTACAGGAGCTGGGCGGTGACCGTGCCGGTGTCGACGAAGCCGCCGGTGCCGTCGTGCTTGGTGATGACACAGCTGCCGTCGGCGTGCAGTTCGGCGAGCGGGAAGCCGGGGCGCCGGACGTCGCCGTCCCGGAAGAAGGCGTAGTTCCCGCCGGTCGCCTGCGCCCCGCACTCCAATACGTGCCCGGCGACGACCGCGCCCGCGAGCCGGTCGTGGTCGGCCGGCCGCCAGCCGAAGTGGGCGGCGGCCGGCCCGGTGACCAGGGCGGCGTCGGTGACCCGGCCGGTGACGACGATGTCGGCGCCCGCCCTGAGGCACTCGGTGATGCCGAAGCCGCCGAGGTAGGCGTGGGCGGCCAGCGCGCCGGGGTGACGGGCGGTGAGGTCGTCGCCCTCGACGTGCGCGACGCGTACCGGGATGCCGAGCCGGGCGGCCAGTTCCCGTACCGCGGCGGCGAGACCGGCCGGGTTGAGGCCGCCGGCGTTGCTGACGATCTTGACGCCGCGCTGGTGGGCGAGGCCGAGGCACTCCTCCAACTGCCGCAGGAAGGTGCGGGCGTACCCGGCGCCGGGGTCCTTCAGCCGGTCCCGGCCCAGGATGAGCATGGTCAGCTCGGCGAGGTAGTCACCGGTGAGGACGTCCAGCGGGCCGTCGGTGAGCATCTCCCGCATGGCGTCGAAGCGGTCGCCGTAGAAGCCGGAGGCGTTGCCTATCCGCAGGACGGTCATCCGGCCGCCCCCTTCGGCGCGCGTCCGTCCCCCGGCGGCCCGGCGAACGCCTGGGCGATGTCCAGCCAGCGGTCGGCGTCCGGACCGGCCGCGTGCAGGGCGAGGTCGGCGCGGTGGGCGCGCTGGGTGACCAGCAGGCAGAAGTCGAGGGCGGGGCCGGTGACGCGCTGGGCGGCGTCCTCGGGGCCGTACGCCCACGGGTGTCCTCGCGGGCCGGTCAGTTCGACGCGGAACTCCTCGGTGGGCGGGGTGAGGCCCCGGGCGGCGAAGGCGAAGTCCCGGGTGCGGACGCCGAGCCGGGCCACGTGCCGCAGCCGGCCGGTGGGCGGGCGGCCGATGCCGAGCGCGTCGGCCACGTCCAGACCGTGCGCCCAGGTCTCCATCAGCCGGGCCGTCGCCATCGACGCGGTGCTCATCGGCGGCCCGTACCAGGGGAAGCGGGCGCCGGGCGGGGCCGCGCGCAGCGCCTCGTCCAGGGCGGTGCGGCCACGCCGCCACCCGGCCAGCAGTACGGCGGGCGGCAGCACCGCGCCCTCTTCCGCGCCCTCGTCGACGAAGCCGTGGGGTGCGGCGAGGGCCTTGTCCACCAGGGTCCGGAAGCCGTCCTGGTCCGTGACGGCCAGTAGGGCGGACCGGTCGGTCCAGGCGAGGTGCGCGATCTGATGGGCGATCGTCCAGCCGGTGGCGGGGGTGGCGAACGCCCACTGCTCGGGCCGCAACCGGGCGACCAGCGCGTCGAGTTCCGCGCCCTCCTCACGCAGGTCGTCGATCACGGGCGTCGGGTCGGACACGGTGCGCTCCCCTCGGACACGGCGGCGGGCGGGTGCGGTGGTGCGGGGACGGTGCGGTGGGGGGGAGCATGGCAGCGGGGACGGAAACAATCAAGCATGCTTGCTGGATTTATCCGCCCGCCGGAGCCGGCGCGTGCGCGTGTGGTCAGGGACGTGTGGTCAGGAACGTGTGGTCAGGCAGCGGCCTTCGGTCCGCTCCCGCGCCCCCGTCCCACCTGGGTCCGCACCGCCCCCATGCTCGCCGCCACGACCAGGGTGATGGCGGCGGCCTGGGCGGCGGTCAGGGCCTGGTCCAGGACCAGGAAGCCGGCCAGGGCGGCGATGGCGGGTTCCAGGCTCATCAGGACGGCGAAGGTGGCGGCGGGCAGCCGGCGCAGGGCGAGCAGTTCGAGGGTGTAGGGCAGGACGGAGGAGAGCAGGGCGACGGCGGCGCCGAGGCCGAGCGTCACCGGGTCGACGAGTTTCGTCCCCGACTCGGCGATGCCCAGCGGCAGGAACAGCAGCGCGCCGACCGCCATGGCGAGCGCCAGGCCGTCGGCCTGCGGGAAGCGGCGGCCGGTGCGGGCGCTGAAGACGATGTACGCCGCCCACATCCCGCCCGCCGCGAGCGCGAAGCCGGCGCCGGCCGGGTCGAGGCTGTCGAAGCCGCCGCCGCTGAGCAGGAAGACGCCGGCCAGCGCGAGCGCGGCCCAGACGAGGTTGACCGCGCGACGGGAGGTGGCGACGGACAGGGCGAGCGGGCCGAGCACCTCCAGGGTGACCGCCGCGCCGATCGGGATGCGGTCGACGGCCTGGTAGAAGAGGCCGTTCATGGCGGCCATGGTGACGCCGAAGACGATCACCGTGCCCCAGTCGGCGCGGGAGTGGCCGCGCAGCCGGGGCCGGCAGACCAGGAGCAGCACGACGGCGGCGACGGCCAGCCGCAGGGTCACGATGCCGAGCGCGCCGGCCCGTGGCATCAGGGTCACCGCCAGCGCGCCGCCGAACTGCACCGACAGCCCGCCGGCCAGGACCAGGCCGACCGGCCCGAGGGCGCCCCGGCGGCCGGGGGCGCCCCCGGTCCCGGCGCCGGGGGCGGGGGCGGGCAGGGGGGTGCCGCCCGGCGCGGGGACGGCCGGGGTCGGGATGCCGGGCTCGGCGCTGGGGGTGTTCACGGGGGCTCCGGGGCGGTGGTGGCGGTCGACGAACGGGTCGAGTTCATCTCACTGTACTGCCTGGTGCAGGGAAATGGACTAGGTCAGCCGCATAGCCCCGCCATGCAACTGTCCTGGGCCGGGTACGCGGCTGTCAACGCACGCCCGGCCCGCGGACCGGCGCCCGCGCCGGGTAGCGTCCGCAGCGGCGGCGTTACCGGTCCGCCGTACCCGCCCGTCCCGGAGGCCCCGTGCGCCGACTCCTCGCCCGGCTCTGGCGTGCCCTGCGCCCTGTGCAGAGCCGCCTGGTCTGGTTGCTGAACCCGAAGTTCGTGGTCGGGGTGACCGGTGTCGTACGGGACGGTGAGGGGCGGGTGCTGCTGCTGCGGCACCGGATGTGGCCGCCCGGCCGCCAGTGGGGCCTGCCGAGTGGGTTCGCGCACAAGGGCGAGGACTTCCGGGCCACCGTGGTCCGCGAGGTCAAGGAGGAGACCGGCCTCGATGTGGCGGCGGGCCGGCTGGTCATGCTGAACAGCGGCTTCCGTACCCGGCTGGAGGTGGCGTACGAGGCCCGGCTGCTCGGCGGCGAGCTGCGCCTCGACCCGTTCGAGATCCTGGACGCCCGCTGGTGCCGGCCCGACGAGCTGCCCGAGGAGGTCCAGCCGGTGTGCCGTCCGCTGGTGCGGGGCGAGACCACCTGCTGAGACGGGCCGGACTGGGCTGGACTGGACTGGGCTGGGCTGCGGGGCTAGCCGGCGATGCCGCCGCCGCCCAGGTAGAGGTCCATGTCCTCGGTGTCGTCGAAGGAGTCCCCGAGGAGCCGGACGGCTCCCCCGACGGACGGCCCGGCGGCGGTGGCGGGCAGCAGCCACGCGGAACCCTCGACCTTGTCGTCGCCGTACGCCGCCACCACCAGGTCGGCCCGCCGGTCGCCGTCCAGGTCGGTGAGGCAGACCTCGCCGCCGAACCCGTCCGGCGGGCCGGAGCCGCCGCGCAGGCCGGCTCCGTCGTACACGCGGGCCCCCTCGCCGGTCAGGCCGTCCGGGCCGCCGAGCAGCAGCAGTACCTGTTCCGGGCCGGGTTTCACGTACGGGTCGTCGCGGGGTGCTCCGGCGACGACGTCCGCGTAGCCGTCGCCGTTGACGTCCCCGGTGTCCAGGGACGTGACGACGGCGTCCGCGTCCCGGGACACCGCACCGGGCACCCCCGGGGTGCCGGGGCCGACGGTGGTCGTCCGCTTCCCCGGCCCGGACGCCGAGCCGTACACCACCGTCACCGACAGCTGGTCCCCGTCGCCCTCCCTGGGACTGAGCAGCAGGTCGTCGTAGCCGTCGCCGTCCACGTCACCGGTGGTCGCCCGGGCCCCCTCGGGGAGGTCGACGCCCTTCGGCTGGGTGAAGCCGTCCGGGCCGCCCTGGAGGTAGCCGACCGGCCGGCGGGTCCCGGCGTCCCCACCGGGCTCGTAGGAGTGCAGGGTCACCAGGTCGTCGGTGCCGTCGCCGTTGAGGTCGCCGGTGACCAGGTCGCCGTAGCCGGCGCTGCCGGTGGCCGCCCCGGGATTGCGCGGGGCCGGGACGGCGGCCGTGTCCGCCGGGGTGCCGTCGCGCTGGAAGGGGCCCTTGAGCAGGCCCTTCGCGGAGCCGAGGCCGAAGACCAGGTCGGTGTGCCGGTCGCCGTCGAAGTCCCCGGCGGCGAGCTGCTCGTCCAGGATCGGGTCGAACTGCCAGGGGACGTGCGTGCCGTCGGTGCCCGGCACCCGGGTGGCGCGGGACAGTCCGTCGGCGGAACCCCACAGGACGATCACGCTCGGTTTCCAGTCGAAGACCAGGGTGGCGAGGTCGGTGTAGCCGTCCTCGTCGAGATCGCGGGCGACCACGTCGCTTCCGAGGTACGCCTCGTTGCGGTTCTTTCCCGGTATCCCGGGGTCGTCCTGGGTGAGGTACTGGCAGCGGGCCGGTTCCGTGCCGTCCCCCGAGCCGTACGCCACCGCGATGCTGCCGCCCCCGCTTCCGTCCGGCACGCTCCCGAGCGAACCGAAGGCCAGGTCGGGGTGACCGTCCCCGTCGAAGTCGGCGGTGGGAGCGGCGGACGCGGTGTTCGCGGCGGATCCGGCGGGCGTAGTGGGTGTGGTGGACGTAGTGGGATCAGTGGGAGCGCTGGGCGTGGTGGTGTGGCAGGTGTGCGGGGTGGCGGTGATGCGGTGGGGGCCGCCGCCGATCACCAGCACGGTGGCGGCCACGAGAGCCGCGGCCAGGGCGGTGCCGCCGCCGATCAGCACCCAGCGCCGTTCACCGCCGCGCCACCGCGCACGTCCCGGCCCGTCACCCGGCCCGTCACCTTGATCACCCATACGCCTCACCACGCCTCAGCGGCACCACGCGGTTCCGCTCATCCGAGCTAGTTGGTGACAGTCGGGTCGGTTTCGTCCTCCGGTTCTCGCGCGCGCAGTCCGTCCGCCAGCACCTCCGCCAGATGCCGGCCCCGCGTCCCCGCCAGCTGTTCCAGCTGCGTACGGCAGGAGAAGCCGTCCGCCAGGACCACCGCGCCCTCCGGTGCCTCCCGCACCGCCGGGAGCAGGCGGTCCTCCGCGCAGGCCACCGACACCTCGTAGTGCCCCCGCTCGAAACCGAAGTTGCCGGCCAGCCCGCAGCAGCCGCCGGCCGGTTCGCCGGTCAGGCCGGCGGCGGCGCGCAGGCGGCGGTCGGCCGCGTCGCCGAGGACGGCGTGCTGGTGGCAGTGGGTCTGGCCGGTGACCGGACGGTTCAGGGCGGGCGGGGTCCAGTCGGGGGCGTGGCGCTCCAGCACCTCGGCGAAGGTGCGGACGCGCCCGGCGAGGACGGCCGCGCGCGGGTCGTCGTGCAGCAGCTCGGGCAGGTCGGTGCGGAGCGCGGCGGCGCAGCTCGGTTCCAGGACGACGACGGGGGCGCCGGACTCCAGCACCGGTTCCATCAGGTCGAGGGTGCGGCGCAGGACGGTGCGGGCCCGGTCGAGCTGGCCGGTGGAGACGTACGTCAGCCCGCAGCAGACCTGGCCGCGCCGGGCCGTCAGCAGGGCCGCGGGCGTACGGGTGCGGCCGTCGCCGAGCGCGCCGCCCGGCAGCCGCAGCGTCGGCGGCAGCGCCACCCGCAGGCCCGCCGCCTCCAGCACCCGCACGGCCGCCCGGCCCACGGACGGCGACAGGTGCTCGGTGAACGTGTCGGGCCACAGTACGACCAGGTCGCCGTGGCCGGCCGCGGCCGGCCGCCGCCCGCGCCACCACCGGGTGAACGTCTCGCCGGCCAGCCGCGGGATCTCCCGCTCGGCCGCGACGCCGCCCAGCCGCTTGGCCACCGCCGCCAACGGGCGTACCGACGCCAGCGCGTTGAGCAGCGCCGCCGTCCGGATACGGGCGGCCCAGCGCAGCCAGACCGGCAGCCGTCCCATCGTGTAGTGGGCGGCGGGGCGGCGCCGGCCCGCGTAGTGGTGGTGCAGGAACTCCGCCTTGTACGTGGCCATGTCCACCCCGACCGGGCAGTCCGACCGGCACCCCTTGCAGGACAGGCACAGGTCGAGGGCGTCGCGGACCTCCGTGGACCGCCAGCCGTCGGTGATCACCTCGCCGGCCAGCATCTCGTGCAGCAGCCGGGCCCGGCCGCGGGTCGAGTGCCGCTCCGCGCCGGTCGCCCGGAACGACGGGCACATCACGGACGCCCCTGCCGCCGACGCCGTACGGCATTTGGCGACGCCGACACAGCGCCGGACCGCGGCCGTGAAGTCGCCGCCGTCGGACGGGTAGCCGAAGGCGACGTCGACCGGCTCGCGGGGCAGGACGGCGAACCGGAGGTTGGTGTCGAGGGGGGCCGGGCGGACCAGCATGCCGGGGTTGAGCAGGTCGTCGGGGTCCCAGACGGCCTTGGCGCGGGCGAAGAGGTCGACGGTCTCGGCGCCGTACATGCGCGGCAGGAGTTCGGCGCGGGCCTGTCCGTCGCCGTGCTCGCCGGACAGCGAACCGCCGTGCGCCACCACCAGGTCCGCCAGCTCCTCGGAGAAGCGGCGGAACCGGGCCACCCCGGCCGCCGTGAGCAGGTCGAAGTCGATCCGGACGTGGATGCAGCCGTCCCCGAAATGCCCGTACGGCGTCCCGCGCAGCCCGTGCTCGGCCAGCAGCCCCCGGAAGTCCCGCAGATACCCGCCGAGCCGGGCGGGCGGCACCGCGCAGTCCTCCCAGCCGGGCCACGCCTCGCTCCCGTCCGGCATCCGGGTCGCCGTACCGGACGCGTCCTCCCGCACCCGCCACAGCGCCCGCTGCCCGGCCGGGTCGGTGACCACGCGGGCGGCCCCGACATCGGCGGCCCGCACCACCGCGTCCGCCCGCGCGCGGGCCTGTGCCGCCGACTCCCCGCCGGTCTCCACGAACAGCCACGCCCCGCCCTTCGGCAGTCCGGCCGGGTCCGGCACCAGGTCGGCCGCCATGCCCTCCACGGTCAGCGGCCCGAGCGGCAGCAGCGCGGCCGCCGCCTCGGCCGCCGCGCTCTCGTCGCCGTAGCCGAGCACCGCGAGGGCCCGCGCGGGCGGCGCTCCGACCAGCCGGACGACCGCCTCGGTCAGCACGCCGAGGGTGCCCTCGGAGCCGCAGAAGGAGCGGGCGACGTCCGCGCCGCGCTCCGGCAGCAGGGCGTCCAGGGCGTATCCGGAGATCCGGCGGGGCAGTTCGGGGAAGCCGGTGCGCAGGCGGGCCAGTTCGGCGTCCACCAGTGGGCGCAGCCCGTCCGGCGCGCCGGCCCAGTCCCGGCCCAGCCGCAGCCGCGCGCCGCGCGCGGTGACGACGGACAGCCCGGCCACGTTGTCGGCCGTGGTCCCCCAGGCCACCGAGTGGGAGCCGCAGGAGTTGTTGCCGATCATGCCGCCGAGGGTGCAGCGGCTGTGGGTGGCGGGGTCGGGGCCGAAGCGCAGGCCGTGCGGGGCGGCCGCCTCCTGGAGCCGGTCCAGCACCAGCCCCGGCTGGACGACGGCCGTGCGCGCTTCGGGATCGAGGGCGATCAGCCGGTTCATGTGCCGGGTGAAGTCCAGCACCACGCCGGTGCCGGTGGCCTGGCCCGCGATCGAGGTGCCGCCGCCGCGCGGCACGACCGGCACCCCGTGCGCCCGGCAGACCTCCAGTACGGCGGCCACGTCGTCGGCGTCCCGGGGCGCGACCACGCCCAGCGGGACCCGGCGGTAGTTGGACGCGTCCATGGTGGCCAGCGCTCGCGCGGTCGCGTCGAAGGAGACCTCGCCGCGTACGGCGGCCCGTAGCGCGTTCCGCAGATCCGTCATGTACTCAGCATGCCGCTTCGAGCCATCCGGAGCGCCGGGTTCACCGCCGGCACCTTTGCCGTAGTTGTTCCTGTGATCTGATGCTAAGAACGTGACACTAATGTGCCCAACGCGACCGTGAAGTCTCTTATAGTGACCGTCAGGTAGCCAAAGGTGTTGGCCGGCACCGGAGAAGACTGCCGAAAACAGACCACGGAACGCCCTGCTCCGGTGAACGCCCGCGGACTCGACCGAGGAACCGACTGATGCCCTCCCCCACACCCTCCGGCGAACGCCCCGCCATATCCAGCCTGCTGCCCGTCTTCCTGATCACCGCGGTGGCGGCCGGGCTGGTGGTGGCCGCCTCGGTGGCCGCCGCACCGGGGACCGTGCGCGTCCCGCTCGCGCTGGGAGCCGGCGCGGCCGGCCTGCTGCTGAGCGTGGCGGTCACCGTGGCCGGGCACGGCATCCGGTCGGCCCGGACGGCCCGGCGCCGACTGGAGTCCGCCAACCAGGAGTTGGGGCGGCTGCTCCAGGAACGGGTCCGGATCGCCGAGGAGGCGCGCCAGGAAGGCACCCGGCTGACCGGCGAACTGGACCGCGAACGCGCCCGGCTGACCGCCGAACTGGCCCAGGAGCACGCGCGTGCCGCGGCCGAACTGGCCCAGGAGCGGGCCCGGCTGACCGACGCGCACGCCGCCGAACACGCGCGGCTGACGGCGGAGTACGAGGCGGAGCTGGCCCGGCGCACCGAGGAGCACGCCGCCGAGCGGGACCGGCTGGCCGAGGAGCACATGGCGGAACGGGCCCGGCTGACCGGGGAGGTGGCCCGGGTCACCAAGAAGTTCCGCGAGGCCGAGTCGCGCCGCGCCGCCGCCGTCTCCGCCACCGCCAACGTCGCCGGCCGCCTCCAGGCGCTGGCCACCGCCACCCTCGCCGACCTGCGCACGATGGAGGAACGGCACGCCGACGAGGACGTCCTGACCGACCTGCTCCACCTCGACCACCGCACCGCCCAGGCGGGCCGGCTCGCCGACTCCGTCGCCGTACTGGCGGGCGCCCGCTCGGGTCGCCGCTGGGCCCGGCCGATCGGCATGGAGTCCATCCTGCGCGGCGCGATGGGCCGGATCAGCGGCTACCAGCGGGTCCGGGTGCACTCCACCAGCGAGACCGCCGTCGCCGGGCACGCCGCCGAGGGCGTGATGCACGCGCTGGCCGAGATCCTGGACAACGCCGCGAACTTCTCCCCGCCGACGGCGGAGGTCCACGTCTACGTCGAGGAGGTCCCGGCCGGCGCCATCGTGTCCGTCGAGGACAGCGGCCTGGTGATGGGCGACGTCCAGTTGCGCCGCGCCGAACGCGCGGTGTCCGGCCGGACCGCCGGGCTCGGCGGCCTGACCGGGACCCGGCTGGGGCTCGCGGTGGTGGGGCGGCTGGCGCAGCGGTACGGGCTGAAGGTCTCGTTCCGTCCGTCGGCCCGGGGCGGCACGGGCGTGCTGATGCTGGTCCCGCAGGAACTGCTGGTCTCCGCGGACGGTTCGACGGGGGCGACGGGTGCCCTCCCGGCGGCACTGCCGTCCCCTGGCCGGGAGCGGACGCCGGTCCCGGCGGCCCCGTCCGATCCAACGGACGTGGCGGACGCGACGGCCCCGACCGCCGCCGACGCTTCCGCCACGGCCGCCGAGCCCGACGCGGCCCGCGCGGCCGCCGCCCCCCAGCTCCCGCAGCGCCACGCCACGTCCGGGACGTCCCACCCTGCTCCGGTCGAGTCCCCCACGACCCCCGCATCCCCCACCACCGCGTACGCCCCCCTTCCGTCCCCGGAAGGGTCCACGCTCCCGCACGGACTCCCCCGCCGCCGCCGCGGCCGTACCCTCGCCGAAGCCGAACGCGCCCAGGCCGCACAGCAGTCCGCCGCCCCGCGCACCCCGCCGACCCGCGAGGAGGCACGGGCCCGCGTCGCCCGCTTCACCAGCTTCCGGCAGGCCGTACGCGGCACCCCCGCCCAGCCCACCGCCGAAGCGCCTGAAGCCCCCGCACCCGCACCCGCACCCGCAGATCCCCCCGCCGCTCACCCGGCCGACCCCCCGGAGGCCCCCGCCCCCGGCACCCCCTCGCACCCGTAACCCCACCCGGAAGGCGACACCACGCTCATGACCGGCACGACGACCGCCGATGACAAACTCACGTGGCTGATAGAGGGCCTGCTCCAGCGCACCCCCGGCGCGCGGCACGCCCTCGTGCTGTCCCGGGACGGCCTGAAACTGTGCCGCACCCCGGAGCTGACCGCGGACCAGGCCGACCAGCTCGCCGCGATCGCGGCCGGCATCCAGTCCCTGTCGCACGGCGCCTCCATGGAGTTCGGCGACGGCACCGGAGGAGTCCGCAGCGCGATGGCCGAGTTCTACGGCGGGGTGCTGTTCATCGTCGAGGCCGGCGAGGGCGCCCACCTGGCCGTGGTCACCGCCGAGGACGCGGACGCCGGACTGGTCGGCCACAACATGAGCGAGCTCGTCGAGCAGCTCGGCGAGCACCTGACCGCCCGGCCCCGCACATCATGAACGGTCCCGGCGGCAGGCCCGGCCGGGACGACGCCCCCGACCGCCTCTACACCCTCACCGGCGGCCGCAGCAAGACGCACGCGGACAACCCGTTCGACCTGGTGACCCTGGTCGTCGCCGAGTGCGACCCGGTCCCCGGCATGCAGTCGGAGCACACCGCGATCCTGCGGATGACCGAGCGCCCGACGGCCGTCGTGGAGATCGCCGCCGAGCTGCGGCTGCCCGTCGGCATCACCAAGATCCTGCTGACCGACCTGCTGGACGCGGGCCGCGTCAGCGCCCGTCACCCCCGTCAGGAAGCCCTACCCGATCCCGAAATCCTGGAGCAGGTGCTCGTTGGACTCCGCAACCTCTAGAGCGAGCGCGCCGCTCGGCGCCTCCGTCGACAACGGCCTCAAGATCGTGATCGTGGGCGGCTTCGGCGTCGGCAAGACGACCCTGGTCCGTTCGGTCAGTGAGATCCGTCCCCTGAACACCGAGGAGACGATGACCCAGGCCGGCGCCACGGTCGACGACCTGACCGGCGTGCACGGCAAGACCACCACCACGGTCGCCTTCGACTTCGGCCGCATCACGCTGGACGCCCGCAACGTCCTGTACTTGTTCGGCGCCCCGGGGCAGGAACGTTTCTGGTTCCTGTGGGACCGCCTCTTCTACGGCACGCTGGGCGCCGTCGTACTGGTCGACACCCGGCGGATCGACGACTCCTGGTACGCCATCGACCGCCTGGAACGGAACGGCACGCCGTTCGTGGTCGCCCTGAACGACTTCGGCGGCCCCGACTTCGCCCCGGCCCAGATCCGCGAGGCGCTCGACCTGGACCCGCACGTCCCGCTGCTGCGCTGCGACGCCCGCTCGCGCGAGTCGGCCAAGGAAATCCTGATCACCTTGGTGGAACACGTCTACACCCGCTACGCGAGGACCGCTTCCACCCCCGCCGCCACCCCCGCACAATCCACCCAGGAGCTGGTGTGAGCCCCCTCCCCCTTCGCGGCCCCGGATCCCACGAGGAACCGGCCGACCTCTACCGGGCGATGCGGCGCGAGCACGGCCCGGTGGCCCCGGTGCTGCTCGACGGCGGCATCCCGGCCTGGCTGGTGATCGGCTACCGCGAGCTGCACCAGGTCACCGGCGACCCGGAGCTGTACAGCCGGGACTCCGAGCTGTGGAACCAGTGGGACAACGTGCCGGACGACTGGCCGCTGCGCCCGGTCATCAACCGCGGCCAGCCGTCCATCCTCTACACCGTCGGCGAACGCCACCGCCGCCGCTCGGGCATGCTCAGCGACGCCCTGGACGGTGTCGACCCGGCGGTCCTGCGCGCCGACTCCGAGCGTTTCGCGGACGAGCTGATCGACGCGTTCTGCGGCCGCGGCGGCGCCGATCTCGTCAACGAGTACGCCATGCTGCTCCCGGTCCGCGTGCTGGCCCACCTGTACGGCTGGTCGGACGCGGAGGGCCTGGCCCTGGTCACCTCGATGACCGACATGATCAACGCGGGCGACCGCGCGCTGGCCGGCCAGAAGCATCTGCACGACTCCTGCCAGGCCCTCGTCGCCGACCGCAAGACGTCCCCCGCCGACGACGTGGTCTCCCGCATGATCGAGGCCCGGTCCGACTTCACGGACGAGGAACTGGTCCAGGACCTGATGATCCTGATGTCGGCGGGCCACCAGCCCACCGCCGACTGGATCGGCACGTCCCTGCACCTGATGCTGACCGACCACCGCTTCGCGGCCTCGATGTTCGGCGGCCGCAGCAGCGTCGGCGAGGCGATGAACGAGGTCCTGTGGGAGCAGACCCCCACCCAGAACATGCCGGGCCGCTACGCCACCCGCGACACCACCCTGGGCGGGCGCCGCGTCGACGCCGGCGACCTGCTGATCCTCGGCCTGCAGGGCGCCAACTCCGACCCCCAGGTCCGCACCGACGGCTCGACGCTGACCGGCGGCAACAACGCGCACTTCTCCTTCAGCCACGGGAAGCACCGCTGCCCGTTCCCGGCCCAGGAGATCGCGGAGGTCATCGCCCGTACCGGCATCGAGGTGATCCTGGACCGGCTCCCGGACATCGACCTCGCCGTACCCGTCGCTTCCCTGCGCCGCCGCGAGTCACCGTGGATGCGCAGCCTGACGAGCCTGCCGGTGACGTTCTCCGCCACGCCCGCCATGTCTTCCTGACGTCTTCCTGACCGTCTCACCCGACGGACGACGTTTCGCCCAGGTTTCCCGCAACGGATACCCTCGGCCACGTGGCTGAGATCCGGATTCCTTCTGACATCAAGCCCGCGGACGGACGTTTCGGCGCGGGTCCCTCCAAGGTGCGGACGGAGGCGCTGGACGCCCTCGCCGCCACCGGCACCTCCCTCATGGGCACGTCCCACCGCCAGGCCCCGGTGAAAAACCTGGTCGGCAAGGTCCGCGAGGGCATCAGCGACCTGTTCGGCCTCCCCGAGGGCTACGAGGTCGTCCTCGGCAACGGCGGCTCCACGGCCTTCTGGGACATCGCGACCCACGGCCTGATCGAGAACAAGTCGCAGCACCTGACCTTCGGCGAGTTCAGCTCCAAGTTCGCCAAGGCGTCCAAGCTGGCCCCGTGGCTGGCGGACCCGACGGTCATCTCCTCCGACCCCGGCACGCACCCGTCCCCCGAGGCCGAGTCCGGCGTCGACGTCTACGCCTACACCCACAACGAGACGTCGACCGGCGTCGCGATGCCCATCAAGCGCGTACCGGGCGCCGACGACAACTCCCTCGTCCTGGTCGACGCCACATCCGGCGCCGGCGGCCTCCCGGTCGATGTGTCCGAAACGGACGTCTACTACTTCGCCCCCCAGAAGTCCTTCGCCTCCGACGGCGGCCTGTGGATCGGCATCTTCTCCCCCGCCGCGATCGAACGCGCCGAGCGCATCCACGCATCGGGCCGCCACATCCCGGAGTTCTTCTCGCTCCCCACGGCGATCGACAACTCCCGCAAGAACCAGACCTACAACACCCCGGCCCTGGCCACCCTGTTCCTCCTGAACGACCAGCTGGAATGGCTGAACGGCCAGGGCGGCCTGGACTGGTCCACGTCCCGCACGAAGGACTCCTCGACCCGCCTCTACACCTGGGCCGACGAATCCAAGTACGCGACCCCGTTCGTCTCGGACCCGGCCAAGCGCTCCCAGGTCATCGGCACGATCGACTTCTCCGACGACATCGACGCGTCCGCCGTCGCCAAGGCACTCCGCGCCAACGGCATCGTCGACACCGAGCCGTACCGCAAGCTGGGCCGCAACCAGCTCCGCGTCGCGATGTTCCCGGCGATCGCCCCGGCGGACGTCGAGGCCCTGACGAAGTGCGTCGACTACGTGATCGAGAAGCTCTGACTTCTCGGCGTACACAGCGCGAAGGGCGCCCGGCAGAGCAGCACGCCGGGCGCCCTTTCGGCATCTATGCTGCTGAGGACGCTGTTCCGGCCGGTGCAGGGACCGGCCGCACCACCTGGGAGGACGGATGCTCACACGGCTAGAGGTCGACGGGTTCAAGAACCTCCTGGACCTGACCGTCGAGCTGGGCCCGTTCACCTGCATCGCGGGCGAGAACGGCACGGGCAAGTCGAACGTCTTCGACGCGATCCAGTTCCTGAGCCTGCTCGCCGACCGGCCGTTGATGGAGGCGGCCCAGGAGGTACGGGGCACCCACGGCGAACGGCACGGCGACGCCCGCGACCTGTTCTGGAACGGGTACGACGACGGAACGCACCGCATGCGGTTCGCGGCGGAGATGCTGGTGCCGCCGCAGGAGGTCGAGGACGACTTCGGCCGCCCGGCCAGACCGACCACCTCGTTCCTCCGCTACGAACTCGAACTCGGCTACGAGCCGCCCAAGGGCGCGGAGAAGATCGGCCGGCTGTCCCTGGTGCACGAGAGCCTGCGCCACATCAAACAGGGGGACGCCCGGTCACGGCTGCGCTTCCCGCATTCCAAGGCGCAGTTCCGCGACGCCGTGGTCACTGGGCGGCGCTCGGGCGTCTCCTACATCTCGACCACGGTCGAGGGCCCCGAGTCGGTGATCCGCATCCACCAGGACGGCGGCAGCCGCGGCCAGCCCCGGCCCGCCGCCGCCTCCCGGGCCCGTGCCACCGTCGTGTCGACGGTCAACACGAGCGACGATCCGACCATCCTGGCCGTCCGCCGGGAGATGCAGTCCTGGCGGCGGCTCGCCCTGGAACCGTCCGCGCTGCGCAGCTCGGACGGCTACACCGCTCCCCGGTCGATGGGACCCGACGGACTCCACCTGCCCGGCACCCTGTTCCGCATCGCCCTGCACACGTCTCCCGACGACCCCGCCCGGCTCTACTCACAGGTGGCCGGCCGTCTGTCGGACCTGTCCGGCCTCCAGGTCCGCACGCTCGACGTGCAGGAGGACGACGTACGGGAACTGCTCACCGTCCGGCTGCACGAGATCAGCGGGATGGTGTTGCCCGCCCGGAGCCTGTCCGAGGGAACGCTGCGGTTCCTGGCCCTGTGCGTGCTGCTGGAGGACCCCGAGATCCGCGGCCTGGTGTGCATGGAGGAACCGGAGAACGGCATCCATCCAGCGAACCTCTCCGCGATGGTGGACCTGGTACGCGACCTCGCGGTCGACCCGCGGGAAACTCCGGGCGACGACAACCCCTTCCGCCAGGTCCTCATCAACACCCACTCACCCGGTGTCGTCCAACTCGTCGACGCCCAGGACCTGCTGTTCGCGGACACCTCCGCCTACCGCACCTCCAACGGCCAAGTGACCCGGCGGCTGCGGCTCCGCCCACTGACCGGCACCTGGCGGGCGTCGGACACGGCCGGCGACTACGTCACCAAACTGGACATCCTCCCCTACCTGGAGGCACCGCCCGACGCGCAGCTCACCCTGAACCTGGACGGACGTGCGGCATGACGGTACGGGTCCTGTTCCTGAGCGAGGGCAGCAGCGACCAGGGGTTGGTGAGCCATGTCGAGGGCATCGCGGCCGACCAGGGGGTACCGGTCACCGTGAGCGCACCGGATCTGCGCTGGCTGCGGTCGGCCGTGGGCCACTCCGTCTCCGACAAACTCCGCGCCGCCAGGGAACTCGGTGGTCCCTACGACGTGGCGGTGGTCCAACGCGATGCGGACAACGGGCCGCCGGAGGTCCGCAAAGCGGAGATCACGGAGGCCGTTCACACGCAGTGGCCGGGACTGGCACACGTGCCGGTCGTCCCCGTACGGATGCTTGAGGCGTGGCTGCTCCTGGATGAGCAGGCCATCCGGGAGGTGGCCGGCAACCCACGCGGACGCGTCCCGCTGGACCTGCCGAAGCCGACGTCCGTGGAACGCATTGCCGACCCCAAGCAACGCCTCAAGGAGACCCTGGCCAAGGCGAGCGGCTGCAAGGGGCGGCGCCTGACGGAGTTGCAGCAGCGGTTCCCCCGCAACCGGCACCGGCTCCTCGACCTACTGGACCGCGACGGTCCGGTCGGCGAGATCCCGTCATGGCGGACGTTCGTCTCCGACCTGACCGTCGCGCTGAACGGCTTCTGAGACGCGTTACGCGAACTGCCGAACGAAAGCGCGCCAGCTCTCCCGGGAGACGGTGAGGAGGGGGCCGCCCTCATGCTGCTTGCTGTCGCGGACGGCTCGGCCTCGGGCGGCTGTGGGGGCCACTTCGACGCAGTTGCTCTCCGCCTGTGAGTAGGAGGACTTACGGAAGGGGCCTACAAGTGCGGTCACAGTGTGACCTCCTACGCGAATTGACTAAGGAAGACGTTCCAACTCTGACGAGACACCGTAAGGAATGGGCCGCTCTGCTGCTTGCTGTCGCGGACGGCTCGGCCGCCGGGAGCCGTATCGGCGACCTCGACGCAGTTGTTCTCTTGCCCCGAGTACGACGACTTCCAGAAGGGGCTTACAACCTCGGTCACTATGCGTCTTCCTTCAAGGTCCGCAGTATGCCCCGGATGAGCTTCGCACTCGCGTCCGGTGCCAACGCTGACGATCGTAGTAGGTCGTACGCGTTGGCGTAAGCCGCCAGATCCTCGGCGCCTTCGAGGACCGACGTTCCTCGAAGGTTGTCCATGGTGACCGCTTCGACGGTTGGCTCCTCGTCGAAGCTGAAGGAAGAGAAGGCGGATGTGTAACCGACCAGGACGCCCGCGCTGAACGGCAGCACTTGAAGGGTGACGTTCTTCCGCTGCCCGATTTCCAGGAGCGCAGCCAATTGCTCCCGATGGGTTTCGACGCTTACCAGAGGATGCGCGATGACCCCCTCGGAGACGACGGCGGTGTAGGAGGTTCCGCCCTCCTCGATCTTGGCTTGCCGTCCTACGCGTACCCTCACCAACTGAGCGACACGCTCGGGGTCCATGTAGTGAGGGCCGTCGGCGATGGTTGCCGCCGCGTAGGTCGGAGTCTGCAGGAGTCCCGGCACCATGACCGGCTGCCACTCCCGGATGTAGGTCGCGTCGTCTTCCAGTGCGATGTGGTCGAGGTAGTCCGGCCGCAGATGCGCGGCATGTTCCAGCCACCATCCCCGGTTCTTCGAGTGCTTCGCCAGTTCCTCCAACTTGGCACGCACTACCGGATCATCGACGCCGTAGGCATCCAGCAACAACCGCACTTCGATGACACGTGCGGTGACATGTCCGCTTTCAAGTCGGCTGATTCGTGCCTGACTTGCGGCGATGATCTCCGCAGCCTGCGGCTGATCGAGTTTCGCGGCCTGCCGGTACTGCCTGAGCGCCATGCCCAGACGCCTGCTGCGTACGGTCGGTCGTCCACCTGCGGGCATGAGTACTCCCCTCTTCGCAGGCAACCCTGCCACACAAGACGCAAGCCCTGAGACTCCTTCACTCGATCGAGTGGACAGGTGAATACATTCAGTTGGAAGCCTTGCACCTGGCCAGCATGCGGCCCTACCTTCACCGCATGCCGACAACCGAAACCTTCCGCATCCCCAAACACAGACGACACGTGCCGACGGCCCGCCACCGTCTGCGCAAAGCGCTCGCCGACTGGGGAGTCAGCGGCGAGCAGGCCGAGTTGGTCACCCTGCTGGCCAATGAACTCGTCACCAACGCCGTGGCCCACTGCCGCGTCTCCCACGCCCAGGTGCGGGTGATACTGGCGCTCGACGGCACGGAACTGCTCCTTGAGGTCTCCGACCCCGACCGGGACCGGCTCCCGCGCCTCCACGACTCCGCCCCCGACGAGGAAGGCGGACGCGGACTCGCCCTGGTCGCGGCCTTGGCCGATGCGTGGGGATGCCGTCAGGAGACGTACGCGAAGTGCGTGTGGGCGAGGTGGGAGACCTGTGTTCCGCCGACTCCGTGACGCCGTTGCCCGCCCGCGCCCTCTCCCGGACGCACCGGTCCGCACCCCCGACCCGTACGTCTGGCGGCTGCCGACGCCCCACGACGCCCGCTGGCGCCGCTGGCACAAACGCTGCCGCGCGGCCGGCCGCTACCTGCCGTTCCCGCAGGGGGAGGCGCAGGCCACCGCCCCGGTACCGCACGCTTCCTGGTCGACGGACGACGACGTGGTGCGCCCGTACGTCCTCCGACCCTGAGTGTCGCCGGCGAATCCGGATGCCGGTCAGCAGCCCGCGCCCTATGGTGACCGGATGACGTCGATCAAGCAGGTCCAGGTCACCTTCGACTGCGCCGACCCCGAACGCGTCGCCCGCTTCTGGTGCGAGGTGCTGGGATACGTCGTCCCGCCGCCCCCGCCGGGATTCGACAGCTGGGCCGCCTTCGACCAGTCGCTGCCGCCCGAGCGCCAGGGCTCGGCATTCGCCTGTATGGACCCCGAGGGCGTCGGCCCCCGCCTGTTCTTCCAGCGCGTCCCCGAGGGCAAGGTCGTCAAGAACCGCGTCCACCTCGACGTACGCGTCGGCACCGGCCTGGTCGGCGACGAACGCGTCGCCGCGCTGGAGGCGGAGTGCGAGCGGCTGGTCGCCCTCGGCGCGACCCGCGTACACCTGCTGCGTGCCGACGGATTCAACGAGTCCTGCCTGGTCATGCAGGACGTCGAGGGCAACGAGTTCTGCCTCGACTGAGAGCCGCGGCTCACACCTGGATACTCCGGCGCACCTTCGCGATCACCCGCTGGGCCTCCGCCCCGAAGACGGCAGCCTCCGCGAAGGTGTCCCAGACCCGCCGGTACAGCGCGATCGTCTCGGCGTCGTCGAGCCAGAGTTCGGCGTGCCAGTTCTCGACGGCGGCCAGCCGGTCGTCCAGGAGCCAGAAGCCGTTCGCCGGCGGCAACCGCAGCTCCGCGTCCAGGGGCACGATGCCAAGACGGACGGTGTCCATGCCCACCACTCCCAGCAATCGGTCCAACTGGGCCGCCAGCACCTCGGGCGGGCACGTCCGAGTCCACAGCGTCCCCTCCCACATGAGCGTGTGCAGTTGCTTGCCCGGCCGGTACAGCCATTCCTGCCGCTTCATGCGGGCTCGCACCGCGTCTTCCGCGTCCCGTGGGGAACGTCGGAATTCCGCGTAGCGCTCGAAGAGGTTCCGCGCGTAGTCAGCGGTCTGCAGCATGCCGTTGACCACGAAGTTGTCCCATGCGTGCAAGGTCCGCGCCTCGCCAATGAGGGTGTTCCATCCTTCCTGGACCGGCGCATGTCCTGCGGACAACTGTCGCTGCCAGGAACGAATATGGCTTTCGAACCCCTTCAGCCGGGCTTGTAGCTCGGAGACGGCAGCGGGCTGCCCCACAGCCTCGGCCCACGCCAGTAGATCGTCATCCGTGGGCGTTTGCCTGCCGTTCTCCAGCTTGCTGACTTTCGACTGGGGCCACTGGAGCCGCCGCGCAAGGTCGGTGCCGGTGAGCCGGCCATGAGGGCTTTCGACACGCAGCTCTCTCAGTCTGCGGCCAAGTTCCTCACGCGCCCTCTGATAGTCCGTGCTCACCGGTACCCGCTCTGTCGCCTACATTCCGGCCGTGAACTCCTCCCACGGCACGGCGTAATGCCATGCAGCATCCCTGATCATCGAGCACCGCACCACCTCGGCCGGCTCCGTGATCAGGTCGACGTGGGTGAGCTGATCGTCGTCGTCGAAGCGCAGGAGCGCGACGAGACGGCTGTCGAACAGCCAGAAGTCTTCTGCGGGCAGCCGCAGCCGGTCGGCGTCGGCACGCCACAGGTTGCGGATGTCCTCCCCCATGCCGCTGTTCCGCTTGGCGTTGTCGAGGAGGTAGAGCTGGCCAGTGGTCGGCGGCTGATCCACGATGCGCACGCGTTCCACACGCTTGCCCAGGTCCGTCTGCTCGCGGATCGTCTTGCAGTACGGGTGATCGAAGGTCCAGTCGACCCGGCCGGTCTCCACGAACTGACGATAGGTGTCGGTCGCTTCGTCACTCGCGTACCGGCTGCGCGTCTCCAGTCGCCATGCGGTGTGCTCGAACTTGCCGAACAAATCGCTGAACTCCTCCAGACCGATCGTCCGCGCCTTCCTCGTTCGGTCCTTCGGAGCCCAGTCGGTCAACAGGTCCCGCGGAACCACGATCGCGACTTCCCCCTCCGACAATCGCTGGAGCTGCGCGATCTCCTCCGGATCGGTGAGCGGAGGACCATGCACGATCACCTCACCACTGTCCAGATCTTCATGCACGGACGGGCATCCGCCCTCACCGCTCCCGGTCCCGTTGAACCGCAACCTGCGCGCCACGCACAACCACCCCCTGGGTGTCGACGAATCTCGTACGCAGCCAGCATTCCGGGGACTCTGAGTGAAAGTCCATGCATTCAGAGTGACCGCGCGAGAATAGTCGAGAATATTCGACCCGGTTGCCACGCCCTTCCCTCCTACGGTCATCGCCAGACGACCGACCCCCGCCCCTACAGGGCCAGACGGAAGGCACCCCCATGCCGAACACCCCCGACCTCTACGCCCTCGACATCACCACCGCCACCTTCGTCCAAGCCTGCGGAGGCCCGTGCAGCGAAGGCTGTCTCACCCTCGCCCGGATCGGTGCGGACGCCTGGGCCCTCGGGGACAGCAAGCGGCCCGACCTGTCGCCCCTGCGGTTCAGCTCGGAGGAGCTGGCCGTCGCCGGTATCGACCCCGCCCGCTTCGGGCTGCCCCTCTGAGCCTCAGCCACTCCGGTGCACCACCACGGCTACCTCTGGACCGGCCCCAAGGCCCGCTTCGACCAGGAGGCCCTGCGCCGCCCGCCGCACCCCGGCCCGCCCCCGCCCGACAGCCGCCCGGAACTGGTCCAGCGCTACCGCGAGGTGGCCACGGCGTTTCCCGCATCCGACCTCCCACCGCTGGAACCGGCGTACTGGCTGCTCAAACCGCCCGCCCTGATCCACGGCACCTGGGACGAGGCCGCCAGCGCGGCGGCCTGGCTGCGCGACCGGCTCACCGAGTACGCGCCCCGGTTCGCCACCGAAGCGCACCGCGCCCCCCGCCGCCTGACCGCCCACGTCACCGCCGCCACCGCCCGCCTCACCACCGGCGGCGACATCGCGCTCGGCTTCTACCTGGAGCGCCCCGCCTACCTATCCCTCACCCTCGTTACCTGCTCCCCGCACCGCACCCGCCCGGAGCTCCCCTGCCCCCTGCCGTCATGACCGCCGGAACAGCCGCCGCCCCCCGAACACCAGCACCAGCACCGCCAGCAGCCCGACTGCCCCGCCGATCTTCAGCGTCTTGCCGTCGTCGCCCGAGCCCCCGCCCGAGGCCGAGGCCGTCGAACTCCCGCCCGCCCCCGAAGACGACCCGGCGCTCCCGCCCGGCACGTCCTGCGCCTTCACCACACTGTCGGAGCCCTCCATGCCGAGCAGCAGCTTCTTGCCGTCCACCGTGTAGGTGACGGACTCGCCCTGCCCCAGCGGCACGCTGATCCGGCCCTTGCGGGTGATCTTCCCGTCGTTCCAGTCGTAGTACAGACCGCCGAGGTAACCCCGCACCGTCAACTGCTTCCCATCCGGCGAGAACGCCGCATCCGTGGCCCACAGGTCGACCGCCGCCGTGCGCGTGAAGACGTTCGTGCCCGACGTGGACAGCTCCGCCGGCCCCTCGTACAGGTGCCCGCCGTCCTCGTTCTTGTCGATGATGTAGACCCGGCCGGTCTTCGGGTGGACCACCATCGACTCGGCGTCCCGCGCGCCGTCCGCGTACTTCACCACGTACTGCTTCGCCTCGACCGTCTGGTCCTTCAGCTCCGTCGGCTCGGGCAGCTCGTAGATCCACACATACGGCCAGGTGCCGCCGAGGTTGTCCCCGATGTCACCGACGTAGATCCGGTTGTCCGGCCCGATGGAGATCGCCTCGACGTCGCGCGGGGTGCCGATGCCGGCCAGCGAGACCCGGGCGACCGTCCTGCCCGTCGAACCGTCCACCGCGTAGATGTACGGGCCGGTGTCCTGGTCGTTGTGGGTCCAGTAGATGCCGGGGTGCAGCCGGGAGGCGGCCAGGCCGCTGGACTCGGTGATCCGCGAGTCGCTGATGGTGAACCCCTCGTCCCCGTCGACGGCGAAGGCGGGTACGGCGCACGCCCCCGTGAGGAGGATCGCGGCGAGGAAGGTGAGGGATCGGCGCATGGGGCCAAGCCTGCCATCCCGGACGGGTGTTCGTGACAGGGCCGGCGATCGTCCATGATGTACGGATGCTCAGGTTCATGCCCGTCGGTGACTCCCAGACGATCGGGAGCGCGGGCGACCACACCTGGCGCTACCGGCTGTGGCAGCACCTGTGCGCGGAGTACGGCGGTCCGTTCACCTTCGTCGGCCCGCGCGAGACGCTGTACGACAAGGCCGCCGACGCGCCCACCTCCCTCGCCTACGCCGACCCCGGCTTCCCGCGCGCCCACCTGGCCGGCTGGGGCGAGGGCTGGCTGCACATGGCCCCGCTGATCGGCGAGGCGGTCCGGGCGCACCGCGCGGACGTGCTGCTCGTCGCCCTCGGCCTGATCGACCTCGGCTTCTACACGAACGCGGAGCAGACGGCCGGCAACGTGCGCCGCTTCGTGGCCGAGGCGCGGGCCGCCCGGCCCCGGGTCCGCATGGTCCTGCTCCCGGTGATCCCCAACATCCGCGCCCAGCAGGACCCCGATTTCGGCGCCCAGGTCACCCTCTTCAACGACCTGCTCGCCAAGGCCGCCGCCGACCTGGACGAGCCCCGCTCACCGATCCTCCTGGCCTCGGTCCCGCCCGCGTACGACGTCCACAGCGACACGTACGACGGGACGCACCCCGGCCCGAGCGGCGAGCACCGGATCGCGGGGGCGTTCGCGGACGCCATGGAGCAGGGGTGGGGGCTGGGCGGGCCGTACGCCGGGTGACCCGTGTCCCGGTCGCCGTGCGTATCGTTGTACTGCGCGGTGGTTTCCGGTCAGTGGGCTGCCGGGGAGGAGCGCCACGATGACCGTCCTTGACGACAGGATCGCGATGGCCGAGATCGACAATACGCGTCGACTCGACGACATGTTCGAGCGACTCGAGAACATGCCCGTCCCCGAGGGTTACAAGGTCGAAATCGTCGGGGGAGCCGTCTACATGGCGCCGCAGCGGGACATCCGCTGGGAAACCATCCGCATGATCATCTGGGCTTTGGAAGACCGCTTCGGGCGGCAGGCCAGGCTGTTCTCGGACGTCCGCATCGACTTTCCCGGTCGGGAGAACGGATTCTGCCCGGATGTGGCAAAGATCAAGGAAGGAGCCCAGAAGGACGAGACCGGCAGGTGGCGGTACGAGGACGTCGAGTTCATCGCCGAGGTCATCTCGAAGGACACAGCGCGAAACGACTACGGGCCCAAGAAGACCGCCTACGCCCTCGCGGAGGTACCGGTCTATCTCGTCGCCGATCCGTACGTCGGCAGGTGCCGCCTGTTCACCCAGCCCAAGGAAGGGACTTACGTAAGCGACACGTCCGTCGAGTACGGCGGGGACGTCGACATGACGACCACCCACCTCGGCCTCACCCTGCGGACCGACGCCTTCCCCCGCGACTGACCGCACGCCCCCGCTTGCCTGGAGCGCACTCCAAGTCGTTGGCTTGGGGACCATGAAGTACACGCAGCTCGGACGCACCGGACTCAAGGTCAGCCGCCTCGTCCTCGGGACCATGAACTTCGGCCCGCAGACCGACGAGGCCGACAGCCACACGATCATGGATGCCGCGCTGGACGCGGGCGTCAACTTCTTCGACACCGCCAACGCCTACGGCTGGGGCGCCAACAAGGGCCGCACCGAGGAGATCATCGGCAACTGGTTCGCCAAGGGCGGCGACCGCCGGGACAAGACCGTCCTGGCCACCAAGATGTACGCCAACATGGCCCTGGACGACGGGCCGGCCTGGCCCAACCACGACAAGCTCTCCGCCGTGAACATCCGGCGCTCCGTGGACGCCAGCCTCAAGCGGCTGAAGACCGACCGCATCGACGTCTACCAGTTCCACCACGTCGACCGCGCCACCCCGTTCGACGAGATCTGGCAGGCCATCGACGTCCTGATCCAGCAGGGCAAGATCCTGTACGTCGGCTCCTCCAACTTCCCCGGCTACAAGATCGCCCAGGCCAACGAGCTGGCCGCGCGCCGCGGCGGCACCATCGGCCTGGTCAGCGAGCAGTGCCTGTACAACCTGGCCGAGCGCCGCGCCGAGATGGAGGTCATCCCGGCCGCCCAGGAGTACGGCCTCGGTGTCATCCCCTGGTCGCCGCTGTACGGCGGTCTGCTGGGCGGCATCCTGAAGAAGGAGGCCACCAGCGGGCGCCGGGCGGGCGGCCGGGCCGCCGACGCGCTGGCCGACCCGGCCTCCCGGGCGAAGATCCAGGCGTACGAGGACCTGCTCGACAAGCACGGGATCGAACCCGGCGAGGCCGCGCTGGCCTGGCTGCTCACCCGGCCCGGCGTGACCGGCCCGATCGTCGGCCCGCGCACCGCCGACCAGCTCGCCTCCGCGCTGCGCGCCGTCGAGCTGGAACTGTCCGAGGAGCTGCTGACCGGGCTGGACGAGATCTTCCCCGGCCCGGGGCCCGCTCCGGAGGCCTTCGCCTGGTAGTCCCCCGCCAGGAAGGCGGGCGGCGGCGGCAGCGCGGCTAGTTTCCGAGCGCCGCCGCCACCGCCACCACCACGAGCATCAGCACAAGCACACCGGCCATGATCCGGTTCCGGGTTTTCGGGTCCACGGCACCGAGCCTAATTCTTCGCCGGGCACTGCACCGACCCCGGGTCCAGGAAGGACACGTCCGATGCACAGCAGCCGCGTGTACGCCGTCATCATCGACGCGCCCGAGGCCGAGGCCGCCCGGGCGGCTCGGTTCTGGGCGGCGGCGCTCGGCGTCGAGGCCCGGCCGTTCGCGCCGGCGCCCCAGTTCACCAGCCTGCCGGGCGCCCTGCCGGGGCTGGTCAGCGCCGTGCAGGCGGTCGACGACGCGCCGCGCATGCACCTGGACATCGAGACCGACGACATCGAGGCGGAGGTCGCGCGGCTGACCGGGCTGGGGGCGGAGCCGGTCGCGCGGTGGCAGGAGTGCCATGTGCTGCGCGCGCCCGGCGGGCACCTGGTGTGCGTACTGCCGCAGGAGAGCGACGCCGAGACCTTCCGGGCCACCGCCACCGTCTGGCCCTGACCTCACCCCAGGGGCAGCCGGACCAGCGTCTCGTACCGGGGCTGCTCGCCCGGCACCCCGGAGCCGGGGAGGTTGCTGCGGACCACGGCCAGCTCGGTCACCGTCCAGGTCCGCCCGGCGAAGTCGTCCAGCACCGCCAGGTACGGCCCCGCCTCGAACGGCTCCCGGCTGCGGGCCACAGTGAGATGCGGGGTGTACCGGCGGTGCCCGCCCATGTCCACGCCCGCCTTCCGCCCCGCCGCCTCGGCCCGCTCCGCCAGCAGCCGCAGCACCGGCAGGTCCCCGGCCGCGCCGGCCCACAGCGCCCGGCCGTGCCCGAACTGGCCGCCGCCGCGCAGCGCCAGCGCGAACGGCGGCGTGCGGTGCGCGGCCCGCGCCAGCCGCTGCGACAGTTCGGGGACGAGGGTGTCGTCGACCTCGCCGTAGAAGGCGAGGGCGAAGTGCCAGCCGGGGCGGCCGGTCCAGCGCAGCCGGTCGGCGCCGGGCAGCGCCCGCAGCCGGTCCACCTCGACGGCCAGCTCCCGGACGGCGTCCTCCGGCGGCAGCACGGCGGCGAAGAGTCTCATGGGGCTCAGTCTGCCCGGCGTGTCCTGGTCACCGTGCGTATCGTTGTACTGCGCGGCTGCCCGTATCGAGCGGCGGCCGGGGAGGAGCGCCACGATGACCGTCCTTGCAGACAGGATCGAGATGGCCGAGGAGAGCGGCGAGCTGACGTTGGACGTCATGTTCGAGTGGCTCGCGACATTGCCCGTCCCCGAGGGAACCAAGGTTGAGATCATCGGGGGGAACATCTTCATGTCGCCACAGCGACGGACTCACTTCGAGATCATCTTCAGGATTCTGCAGCAGCTGAATGCCAGGTACTCGGTCGAGCATCTTGCCTCGGACGTACGGATCGACTTTCCGGGACGGCTGAACGGTTTCGCGTGTGACGTGGCTGCCATCGCCGACGGCAGCGTGGAGAGCAGGGGTCGCTGGCGCTACCAGGACGTCGAGTTCGTCGCCGAAGTCATCTCCAAGGACACCGCCGCCAACGACTACGGCCCCAAGAAGGACACCTACGCCACCGCCGGCGTACCGGTCTACCTGATCGTCGACCCGTACACCGGCCAGTGGCACCTGCACACGCTGCCCAAGGACGGCACCTACCACGGCAGTGTCAGCTTCGGGTTCGGGGAGGACATCGACCTCACCGACTCCCCCGTCGGCCTGGTCCTGAAGACCGACGGGTTCCCCAGGGACTGAGGAGCGTCACGCCGCCGGTGCCAGCTCCTCCCGCCCGCCGCGCGGCACGAACCGCACCTGCGGGTGGCCGTGGTGCCAGCCCACCGCGAGCCGCAGGTTGCCCAGCCGGCCCAGGATGACGCCGGTCACCGCGGCCGCCAGGAAGGCCACCGTGCCGCCGGCCGCGAAGCCGATCCGGGGGCCGTAGGTGTCGGTGACCCAGCCGACGATCGGCGCGCCGACCGGTGAGCCGCCCAGGAACACCATCATGTACAGGGACATCACCCGGCCCCGCATGGCCGGGTCGGTGGACATCTGGATGCTGGTGTTGGCGGTGACGTTGACCGTCATGCTGAACACCCCGATCGGGACCATGAGCAGGGCGAACAGCCACAGGTCGGGGGCGACGGCGGCCACCACCTCCAGGGCGCCGAAGCCGAGCGCCGCCGCGATCAGGACCCGCAGCCGGGTGGTGCCGCGCCGGGCGGCGAGCAGCGCGCCGGCCAGTGAACCGACCGCCATCAGGGTGTTGAAGAGGCTGTAGGTGCCCGCGCCGGAGTCGAAGATGTCGTCGGCGAAGGCGGACAGGAACACCGGGAAGTTGAAGCCGAAGGTGCCGATGAAGCCGACCAGCACGATGGTCCAGATCAGGTCCGGGCGGCCGGCGACGTAGCGCAGGCCCTCCCGCAGCTGGCCCTTGCCGCGCGGGGCGCGCTCGACCACGTGCAGCTCGCGGGCCCGCATCAGCAGCAGCCCGGTGAGCGGGGCGACGAACGAGACACCGTTGAGGAAGAACGCCCAGCCGGTGCCCATGCCGGTGATCAACAGGCCCGCGACGGCGGGGCCGACCAGGCGGGCGGACTGGAAGTTGGCCGAGTTCAGGCTGACCGCGTTCTGCAACTGGTCGCGGCCGACCAGCTCGGAGACGAAGGACTGCCGGGCCGGGTTGTCGACGACGGTGGCCAGGCCCATGACGAAGGCGGCGACGTAGACGTGCCACACCTGGACATGGCCGGTCAGCGTGAGCACCGCCAGGAACAGCGCGGTCAGGGCCATCGCGGACTGGGTGACCAGCAGCGTGGGGCGCTTGCGCAGGCGGTCGACGAGGACACCGCCGTAGAGACCGAAGAGCAGCATCGGCAGGAACTGGAGGGCGGTGGTGATGCCGACCGCGGCGGACGAGCCGGTGAGGCTCAGGACCAGCCAGTCCTGGGCGATGCGCTGCATCCAGGTGCCGATGTTGGAGACGACCTGGCCCATGAAGAACAGGCGGTAGTTCCGGTTTCGCAGGGAGGCGAACATCGAGGTCTTGCGGACCGTCTCGGGTATGGGCGGGTCGTCGTGGGTGCCAGGTGCGGGGGCGGAGTCTGCTCCGGGTCCCGAACTCAAAAGCGTTCGCCTCCTCGTTAATGCAACGGAAAACAGCGGTTACTGGTGCGCGAGCTTCTCCAGCACGGGGGCGGCCGCGCGCAGCTTCGCCCACTCGTCCTCGTCGAGCGTGTCGACCAGCGTGGCCAGGAACGCGTTCCGCTTGCGGCGGCTCTCGTCAAGCATCACCACGGCCTGCTCGGTCGGCGTCACGACCTTCTGGCGCCGGTCCTCGGGGTGCGGTTCCAGGCTGACCAGTCCCTTGGCCTCCAGCAGCGCCACGATGCGGGTCATCGAGGGCGGCTGGACGTGCTCCTTGCGGGCCAGTTCGCCCGGGGTCGCACGGCCGCAGTTGGACAGCGTGCCGAGCACCGACATCTCGGTGGGGCTGAGCGACTCGTCGACGCGCTGGTGCTTGAGCCGACGGGACAGCCGCATCACGGCGGATCGCAGGGAGTTCACGGCGGCGGCGTCGTCGCCGTGGGTGAGGTCCGGCATGTCCTTAGCATAACTCATTAGATACGCGAAGGAAAACCGGAGCGGGGGGACCGAGAGAGGGACCCGGGGAGGCACGACACCGCCCGTGATCCCGGCCACTCGACCGTCACATCACTCGTACGAGTGAGCAAGTGCGGGAAAGCCGTGTGTCACCCGGCCCCCGGGGCGACCCTCGTCGGCATGACGACCACGGGGACCGCGGAGACCGGCGTACTCAGCCTGCGGATGGACGGGGAGCTGCTCGGCCGGCTCCGGGAGCGGGCCGCCAAAAGCGGAATGAGCGTCCAGGACTATGTCGTCCGGACGCTCATCCGCGAGGACTTCGACGAGCGGTTCCAGTCCGCCGTCGAAGAGACCGAGAGGTTCTACGGGCCGGTCACGTGAGGCCCGATCGCGTCGATCAGGTCAGGCCCAGCGCCGGCATCAGGTAGTAGAAGGCGAACACCGCGGAGACCACGTACATCGCCGCCGGCACCTCGCGGCCCCGGCCGGCCGCGAGCCGCAGCACCGTGAAGGTGATGAAGCCCATGCCGATGCCGTTGGTGATCGAATAGGTGAACGGCATCATCAGCATCGTCACGAAGGCCGGGATGGCGATGGTGTAGTCGGCCCAGTCGATCTGCTTGACCGAGCCGGCCAGGATCAGGAAGCCGACCGCGATCAGCGCGGGCGTGGCCGCCTGGGACGGCACCATCGTGGCGATCGGGGTGAGGAAGAGGCCGACGGCGAACAGCAGGCCGGTGACGACGTTGGCGAAGCCGGTCCGGGCGCCCTCGCCGACGCCCGCCGTGGACTCGACGAACGCGGTGGTGGCCGAGGAGGAGCTGGCGCCGCCCGCTGCGACCGACAGACCGTCGATCATCAGGACCTTGTTGATGCCCGGCATCTGGCCCTGCGCGTCGGTCAGCTTGGCCTCGTCGCTGACGCCCATGATCGTGCCCATCGCGTCGAAGAAGCACGACAGCAGCACGGTGAAGACGAACAGCACGCCGGTCAGCACACCGACCTTGTCGAACCCGCCGAACAGGCTGACCTCGCCGACCAGCCCGAAGTCGGGGGTGGAGACCGGGTTGCCGGGCCACTCGGGGACGGTCAGGCCCCAGGAGGGGATGTCGGCGACCAGGTTGACGACCACCGCGATCACCGTCATCACGACGATGGAGATCAGGATGGCGCCGGGCGTCTTGCGCACGATCAGCGCCAGCGTGAGCAGCACGCCGAGGACGAAGATCAGCACCGGCCAGCCGTTCAGGTGGCCGCCGTCGCCGAGCTGGAGCGGCACGGTGGTCTGGGCGGCGTCCGGCATCCGGGTGACGAACCCGGAGTCGACCAGGCCGACGATCATGACGAACAGGCCGATACCGATCGAGATGGCCTTGCGCAGCCCGTACGGCACGGCCGACATGACGCGCTCGCGCAGCCCGGTGGCGACCAGCAGCATGACCACGAAACCGGCCAGCACGACCATGCCCATCGCGTCCGGCCAGGACATCCGGGGGGCGAGCTGGAGGGCGACCACGGAGTTCACGCCGAGACCGGCGGCGAGCGCGATCGGTACGTTGCCGATGACGCCCATGAGCAGCGTGGTGAACGCCGCGGTCAGGGCGGTCGCGGTGACCAGCTGGCCGTTGTCCAGCTGGTGGCCGTACATGTCCTTCGCGCTGCCCAGGATGATCGGGTTCAGCACGACGATGTAGGCCATCGCGAAGAAGGTGGCGAGACCGCCCCGGACCTCGCGGGCGAGCGTGGAGCCGCGTTCGGAGATCTTGAAGTAGCGGTCGAGAGCCCCGTACGGGGGCTGGGCCGGGGTGGACATGCGAGACCTCATCACCGAACGGCTCCCCACCCAGCCACTTGGTGTTTTCTACGAATAAAAGTGGTCAACTACAAACGGATTCAGTATGAAGGTATGAGGGAGATAAGGCTATCTCCGCGCGTAGACCCGTGCGCCGGACGGGTCCGGGGCCGTGCCTCGTAAGCTGTGCGCATGGCGAAGTGGACACCGAAGCACGAGGCGCCGGAGCCCCTGGAGGGCCCCGTGGTCGCCACCATCACCGGCGGCACCGTCATCTGGTTCGTCCTCTTCCTGGTCCAGCTGCCCTTCTACGGCTGGTTCGACGACCACGGGCACCTGTGGTGGGTGTGGACCTGCCTGGCCGGCGCCGGACTCGGCCTGATCGGCATCTGGTACGTCCGGGGACGCGACGCCGCCCTCAAGCGGGCCCGGCAGGGGGACGGCGGGCCGGAAGGCCAGGGCGCCGCGTAGTACCACGGCAGCATCCGGCCCCGGCGGCCGTCCTCCCCAGGTCGGAACTTCCGCTCTTCTTGGGCTCTTCCACCGGGTGCGGCCCCAAATCCGCACGTACCGTCGAACGCATGACGCACATCGACGCGGGTGCCGAACTCGATCCCGTGCACCCGGTGCCGCTCCCCCTGTCGGCGGCCGGGCTGAGCGGTGCGGAGGTCGCCGACCGGGTGGCGCGCGGCCGGGTCAACGACGTGCCGGTGCGCAGCAGCCGGTCGGCCCTGGACATCGTCCGGGCCAACGTCTTCACCCGGTTCAACGCGATCATCGGCGTGCTCTGGGTGATCATGCTGATCGTGGCGCCGATCCAGGACAGCCTGTTCGGGTTCGTCATCCTCGCCAACACCGGCATCGGCATCGTGCAGGAGTGGCGGGCGAAGAAGACGCTGGACTCGCTGGCCCTGATCGGTGAGGCCCGGCCGGCCGTGCGGCGGGACGGGACGGCGACCCCGATCGGCACATCCGAGATCGTGCTGGACGACGTGATCGAGTTCGGGCCCGGCGACAAGGTGGTCGTCGACGGGGTGTGCGTGGAGACCGACGGTCTGGAGATCGACGAGTCGCTGCTCACCGGTGAGGCCGACCCGGTGGTCAAACACCCCGGCGACCAGGTGATGTCCGGCAGCTTCGTGGTCGCGGGCGGCGGGGCGTACCGGGCGACCAGGGTCGGGCGGCAGGCGTACGCCGCCCAGCTGGCCGAGGAGGCGTCCCGCTTCACGCTGGTCCACTCCGAGCTGCGCTCCGGGATCTCCACGATCCTGAAGTACGTCACCTGGATGATGGTGCCGACCGCGATCGGCCTGATCGTCAGCCAGCTCGTCGGCGAGGACAACGACCTGAAGGACGCCGTCGCCCGCACGGTCGGCGGCATCGTGCCGATGGTCCCGGAGGGCCTGGTGCTGCTCACCTCGGTCGCCTTCGCGATCGGCGTGATCCGGCTGGGCCGCAAGCAGTGCCTGGTGCAGGAGCTGCCCGCGATCGAGGGCCTGGCCCGGGTGGACACGGTCTGCCTGGACAAGACGGGCACGCTGACCGAGGGCGGCATGGACGTCACCGGGCTGCGTGTCCTGTCCGACGCCGACGAGACGTACGTACAGCGGGTGCTCGGCGCGCTCGGTGCCGCCGACCCGCGCCCGAACGCGTCCCTGCGGGCGATCGTCGACGCCTACCCGGGCGCCGGGCAGTGGCGGCCGGCCGCCACCCTTCCGTTCTCCTCCGCCCGCAAGTACAGCGGCGCCTCGGTCGAGGAGCCGGACGGCACCGCGCACACCTGGCTGCTGGGCGCGCCCGACGTGCTGCTGGCCGAGGACGACCCGGCCCTTGCGGAGACCGGCCGGCTCAACGAGCAGGGGCTGCGGGTGCTGCTGCTGGCCCGGACCGCCGGGCGCGGCCCGGACGACCCGAAGGCGGCCGAGGGCGCCGAGCCGGTCGCCCTGGTGGTGCTGGAGCAGCGGCTGCGCGCCGACGCCGCCGACACCCTGCGCTACTTCGACCGGCAGCAGGTGCAGGCCAAGGTGATCTCCGGGGACAACGCGGTCTCGGTCGGCGCGGTCGCCGCCAAGCTGGGGCTCTCCGGCACGGCGGTGGACGCGCGCCGGCTGCCCGCCGAGCGGGACGGGATGGCCGCGGAGATCGACGCGCACACGGTGTTCGGCCGGGTCAGCCCGCAGCAGAAGCGGGACATGGTGGGCGCCCTGCAGTCCCGGGGGCACACGGTCGCGATGACCGGCGACGGCGTCAACGACGTGCTCGCCCTGAAGGACGCCGACATCGGCGTGGCGATGGGCTCGGGGTCGGAGGCGACCCGGGCGGTCGCGCAGATCGTGCTGCTCAACAACAGCTTCGCCACCCTGCCGTCGGTGGTCGCCGAGGGCCGCCGGGTGATCGGCAACATCACCCGCGTCGCGACGCTGTTCCTGGTCAAGACGGTCTACTCGGTGCTGCTGGCGGTCCTGGTGGTGTGCGCGCGGGTGGAGTACCCGTTCCTGCCCCGCCACCTCACCCTGCTGTCCACCCTCACCATCGGCGTCCCGGCCTTCTTCCTCGCCCTGGCCCCCAACAAGGAGCGGGCCCGGCCGCACTTCGTGCGGCGGGTGATGCGGTACGCGATTCCCGGCGGGGTGCTGGCCGGGGCGGCGACCTTCGTGACGTACCTGGTGGCCCGGCACCACTACCGCGGGCCGGGCGCGCTGGACGCGGAGACCAGCGCCGCGACGCTGACGCTGTTCCTGATCTCGCTGTGGGTGCTGGCGATCATCGCCCGCCCCTACACCTGGTGGCGGATCGCGCTGGTGGCGGCGATGGGCGCCGGGTTCCTGGTGGTGCTGGCGGTGCCGTGGCTCCAGGACTTCTTCGCGCTGAAGCTGGTCGGCACCACGATGCCGTGGACCGCGGTCGGCATCGCGGCGGTGGCGGCGGCCGCCCTGGAACTGCTGTGGAGACTGGTCGACCGCCGCTTTCCCGGGTAGCGGGTTACTTCGTAGCGGGTTACTTCACGTCGATGTAGTCACCGGCCGCGGTGGCCTTGCCGCCGGTCGCGGAACCGTTGAAGACGAAGCGGTAGTAGCCGTCGGCCGAGGCCTTGACGGTCGTCTTCAGGGCGCCGGTCGAGGTCGACTTGATGCCCTTGACGTTGCTGTAGGCGGTGGAGGACGCCGGGCGGTACTGCAGGACCACGGACTGGGTGCCGTAGCCGACGTACTTGTTGGTGTCCCAGTCGGCGCGGGTGAGCTTGCCGGTGATGGTGAGGGTGGCGCCCTTCTTGACCGGCTCCGGGGCGGCGTTGACGGTCACCTTGGAGGTTGTACATCCTGTGAAGACTTGGGATACCGGACACCGGCAGTTCACCCAGTGATCCTGAAGGTAAACTGCCGGTGCTGGCGGGCGAGTTACTTCACGTCGAGGTAGTCACCCGTGGCGTTGACCGCCGGGGTGGTCGAGGTGCCCGCGAAGGCGAAGCGGTAGTAGCCGTCCGCCGTGGCCTTGACGGTGGTCTTCAGCGCGCCCGTCGAGCTGGACTTGACGGTCTTGACGGTGGTGTACGAGCCGGCGCTCTTCTTGCGGTACTGGAGCTTCACCGACTGGCCGCTGTAGCCCGCGTACTTGAGCGTCTCCCAGTTGGCCCGGGACAGCTTGCCGGTGACGGTGACGGTCTTGCCCTTCTGCACCGGCTCCGGCGAGGCGTTGACCGTGAGCTGGGAGGCCCGCTGGAACTTGAAGGAGCCGGCCTTCTCCTCCCAGACGAAGTCCTCGTCGTTGGCGTTGATCATCGCGTCCACGTACCAGGTGCCCGCCTCGGCGTTGCTGAGGTAGTCCACCTTCGGGGCCACCTTGACCGTGGCGGAGCAGGTGGACGTGGTGGAGCTGACCTTCGCGCAGGTCGGCTTGCCGGTGGTCAGGTAGCCGTAGTCGGGGCCGGACAGCGAGAACGTCTCGGCGCTCGCGATGCCGGAGTCGTCCTTGGCGGTCACGCTGACCTTGATGGTCTTGGCGGCCGAGGTGCCGATGGACACCTTGTTGTCGCCGTCGACGACGACCTTGGTGATGGTGGTGTCGCCGAGGACGACGTCCTTCGGCGTGGACGCGGCCTGCGCGGCCGGCACGACGAGGGCGGACAGGGCCACGGCGCCGGTGACGGCGGTCGCGACGGAACGTATGCGCATGGATGTTCCCCCAGTGAAAGGCGGTCGGTTGCTTGCTCGGCGTCGCTTACTTGACGTCGACGTAGTCGCCCGCGGCCTTGACCGCCGGGGTCGTCGAGGTGCCCGCGAAGCTGAAGCGGTAGTAGCCGTCGGCCGATGCCTTGACGGTGGTCTTCAAGGTGCCCGTCGAGCTGGTCTTGACCGTCTTGACGGTGGTGTAGGTGCTGGAGCTCTTCTTGCGGTACTGGAGCTGAACCGACTGGCCGGTGTAGCCGTGGTACTTGTTGTCCTCCCAGTTGGCCCGGGAGAGCTTGCCGGTGACGGTGAGGGTCTTGCCCTTCTTCACCGGCTCCGGCGAGGCGTTGACCGTCAGCTTGGAGTACCGCTGCACCAGCGTGCTGCCGAGCGAGCCCTGGTCGGCGTAGTCGCCGGTGGTGTAGTCGAGGGCGAGGGCGGCGCCCTTCCAGGTGCCGGCGTCGGAGTTGAACAGCTCGCCGTCGTACGGATAGACGTCGATGTCGCCCGTGCAGGTCGCGGTGGTCGCCGAGGTGTCGGCGCAGGTCGCCGCGTAGACCCCGAACAGCATGTTGGCCGGGGTGTCGAAGGCGCCCTTGTAGATGTACGGGCCGGTGGCGAAGTCGGCGGCGTGGATGTCCACGTCGGTGCCGTGGGTCAGCTTGTAGGTGACCGTGGTGGAGACGTGGTTGGTGGTACCCACCTTGACCGCCTTGGCGATCTTGAAGTTGGAGAAGGAGACGTCCATGGTCCCCTCGGCGGCGGCGGTGATGCCGTACGACCGGGCGGAGGTGGACGCGGCGGAGGAGGCGCCGTGATGGGCGGCGAAGGCCTCCGCCGCCGCCTGTCGGTACGACGGGTCGTCGGCCTGCGCGGCCGGCACGACGAGGGCGGACAGGGCCAGGGCGCCGGTGAGGGCTGCCACGGTGGCGCGCATGCGCATGCGATCCCCAAGTGGGAAAGGGGGCCCCGGCGGTCGTCGCCCCCCAGCGGCTCGTGTCACGCCGGGGCCCAAGTGATCAGGGAGTCTGTTGACTCGCGTGATCAGATCAACAAGGGAAACGAATGGTTGTACGGAGGTGAAGAAGATGTGACCGAGATCGCTCCGTTCCCGCCCGTCGCCGCCCCGCCGCCGTCAGTCGAACCAGCGGTCCCGCGCCAGTTCCGCCGTCCGGGACGGGTCCTCCAGCAGTGCCGCCACCTCGAAGCGGCGCGGCCACTGGCCCGCTGACCAGGCAAGACCGGCCGCGACGCCCTCCAGAGTCGCGGCGTGCAGCACCCCGTCCGCGGCGAACCGCCAGTCGAGCTCCACGCCGTCCACGACGAGTTCCTCGTGTTCGACGTAGGACGCCGGGGTCCGGGCGCCGAGCAGCACCCGTACCGGCTCCGGTACCTCGTGCTCGGTGCCGGCCGAGTCGACGCGGCCGGTGACGGACTCGCTCAGCCGCCGTACCTGGAGCAGTTCGGCCAGTTCGGCGGCCCGGGCCGGCCGCACCGGCAGCAGCGGCACACCGCCGGTGAACGGCAGCAGGTCGGGCGAGTCGACGACCACCGCGTCGGCGGCGTCCACCACCCGCAGCTCGCCGTCCAGCACCGCGCGCAGCTCGTCCGGCAGCGTCACCCGGTCCGGGTCGAGGTCGGCGAGCGCCCCGTACAGGCCGTGCAGCTGGGCGGCGGTGACGGGGCGGTCCGGGTCGGCGAGGCGGTCGAGGAGTTCGGCCGCGCCGCCCGGTTCGTCGAGCAGCGCGGCGACGGAGGTCCGTACCCCGAGCGCCCGCAGTACCTGCTCGTCGTCGAAGCCGGTGGCGTCCGCCTCGTCGTACAGGCCGCGCAGCAGCGGGTCGCCGCCGGCCGCGCGCAGTCCGGCCGGGCGGCGCCCGCCGAGCACCGGGTGCCCGCGCAGCCACCACGCGGTGTACGGCCGTACGGTCTCGTGGGTGCCGTCCGGCAGCAGCATCCGCACCGGCTGGACCAGCGCGTCGCGCAGCGGCGGCCGGGACAGCAGGGCGAGCGCCTCGGGCCACTTGTCGTCGTCGACGAGGTCCAGGTCGCGGACGGCGACGAGTTCGGTGGCGACCGGCGGGACGGGGGTGTCGGGGAACCGGTCGAGGATGTCCTCGCACCACACGTCCACCGCGTCGAGCAGCCCGGCGTCGTCGGGTTCGGCGAAGTCCCCGTCCCGGGGCTCCAGTTCGTCCGGGTCCAGGACGACGTCGGTGGCGCGCACCAGGGTGAAGGTGACCAGGACCCCGCACGCGGCCAGCGGCTCGGGCCCCCACTTCTCGGCCAGCTCCGCGTCCACCGCGGCGACCTCGTCCGCCCGCATGACCTGGGCGAACGGCCCGCCGGGCAGGACCAGTTCGCCGGCCGGGGACAGCTCGCCGTCCTCGTCGGGCAGCGCCAGCGCGCCGAGCCAGGGCTCCTCGCCGGGCTCCAGCGCGGCGTCCCGGACCAGCCCCAGCACCGTGTCGGCCAGCTCCTCCGCGTCGAGGGCGTCGTCCTCCCAGTTCGCGCCGCCCTCGTCGGCCAGCGAGGCGGCGACGGCGGCGCGCACCTGCGGGGTGGTGAGCACGGCGCGCGGGGTGGCCGGCAGGGCGCCGAGCTTCTCCAGCAGCGGATGGGCGGCGTCCGGATGGGCGACCTTCAGCCCGAGCCGGGCGAGCACCTCGGGGTCGAGGGCGGGCGCGTCCGGCGTCGGCAGCAGCACCTGCCGGGGGCCGATCACCGTACGGCCGCCCCCGGAGCCGAGAGCCCGGTCGGTGCCCCCGGCGAGCGGCACCGGCAGCCCGGAGAGCCGGTCCGGGTCGACCCCGGCCAGGCTGTCGTAGAGCCGCCGCCACCAGCCGGGCTCCTTCTCCAGCCCGGCCAGCCGGTCGATCACCTCGGACAGCGGCAGCCGCGCCACGCCCAGCGTGCGCAGCTCGACGCGCCGCTCCAGGCCGGCCGGCAGCAGCGTCGGCAGTACCTCGGCCAGCACCCGTACGGTCTCCGCGCCCGCCCCCTCGACCACCTCGGCGTCCCGGGGCCGCAGCGACACCGGCAGCTCGGGATCGTCGCCCGGCACGGCGGCGGGCGGCAGGAAGGCGGTGCGCGGCAGCCGGTCCAGGACCGCCTGCCGCAAGGTGCCGTCCAGCTCGCCCCGGCCCAGCGCGCCCGGCACCAGGCCGATGATCCGGTCGGTGACCGGCGACCAGTCGGCGAGCAGCCCGGCGTAGGCGTCCGCCGCCCGCTGCACCAGGAAGTCGGTGAGCGGCCCGGGGGCGGCGTGCCGGCGGGTGGAGTCCAGCGGGAACGACGCGATGAGCAGCGCGGGGACGCCGAGCGGCTCGTCGCTCGGGGTGGGCGCGTGCAGCACGGGGCTGGTCCGCGGCGGGACCGGGGCGCCCTCGTCGTCCACGGGCACCGCCCAGGTCACCGACCAGTGCGGACGCAGCCGCTCCTCGACCGGGCGGTCGGCGAGCAGGTCTGGGGTGAGCGGGCCGTGCGCGGTGGCGGTGCGCCAGCGGCTGACGCCCTCGCGCGAGTCCTCCACGACGGTGACGGCGGCGTCCGTGCGGCGGCGCAGCGTCCGGCTCCCGGACGCCGTCTCGACCACCACCTCCGCCAGCCCCGGCAGGGCGAGCAGCAGCGCGTCGTCCACGCCGGCCAGCAGCCGCTCGGCCAGATCGGCGGCGGCGGAATCGCGCAGCGGCAGGATGACGGCCGTGTCGTACGGGTCGGGCGCGGTGCCCTCGGCGGGCAGCGGCAGCCGCAGCAGCGGTACGTGTCCGTCCCGGCGGCGGATCTCGTCGCCGAGGCCCGGGGCGTGCCGGGCGACGTCGGCGGCCAGGTCCCGCGCCTCGGCCAGCGACCAGCGCACGCCGCCGTGCCGGCCGACGACGGCGGGCTCGTCGGTGACGGCCAGCACGGCCGCGAAGCCGACCCCGAACCGGCCCACCGCGCCCTCGGCGGTGTCCCGTTTGGCGGAGGCGCGCAGCGTGGCCAGCGACTCGACACCGGCCGCGTCCAGCGGGGCGCCGGTGTTGGCGGCGATCAGCACGCCGTCACGCAGGGTGAGCCGCAGCCGGCCCGGCACCCCGGCGCGGGCGGCGGCGTCGGCGGCGTTCTGCGCGAGCTCCACGACCAGGCGGTCCCGGTAGCCGCCGAGGACCAGGTCCTCCTCGGCGTTGGCGTCCTCCCGGAACCGGGCGCCGCTGGCCGCCCAGGCGTCCAGCACCCCGCGCCGCAGCCGCGCCGTACCGAACGGGTCCGCGCCCTCGGCGGCGGGCCGCACGAACTTGCTCACGTTGATCTCTCCTCATCGGCCCTGGACGACCTCAACGGCGTGGGGTCGAAGGTACCGCGCGGATCACCTGCCGATGCCGGGCGGCATTTCCCAGCCCGTCCGGCCACTCTGGACGCCGGCCGGTACTCCCAGCCCGTCCGGCGCTTGAGGACGAGGCCGTTCAGGCCGAAAGAGGGACCCGCTCAGGAGTGCCCCAGGTCGGCCGACGCCGCGTCGTCACCCACCGGCACCGACCCGGCGTCGGCCGCCCGCCGCAGCGGGAACGGATCGACCCGCGTCTCGTCGATCACCGGCGAAGCCGGCTGCGGCGGCTTCGGCATGACCGCCGCCTCGGAGTGCCCGCCGCACCCGTACGCCAGCGACACCACCCGTCCGTCGGCCGGCGAGAACTCGTTCGCGCACACTCCGAACGCCTGTCCGAGCGAGCCGCCGATCCGGAGCAGGAACCCGCAGGACACGCAGGGCGCGGGCGCCGCCTGCGCCATCGGCGTCTTCGGCCCGAACGCCTCCTCCCAGCGGTCCGCGGCCGTGTGCAGCCCGTACCGGGACAGCACCCGGGCCCGCCGCAGCCCCAGCTCGTCGGCGACCGCCGCGATCGTGCCGCGCGGCGGCGCGAGGGCCAGCTCGGCCGGGGAGGCGGCGGTGACCTCGGCGTCCTCCGCCTCCGCCAGCTCGGCCATCTGCTCGGAGACGGCGGAGTTCGGCGGCGGCTCGTCCTCGCCGGACCAGCCCGGCTCCAGGCGCAGGTCCTCCGCGTCGGTGGGCAGCAGGTCGCCGGGTCCCATGTCGCCGGGGCGCAGCCGCTCGCTCCACGGCACCCACTCGGGGGCCAGCACGGCGTCCGGGCCGGGCAGCAGCACCGCCTCGTCGACCGTCACGAGCTTGGCGCGGGAGGCCCGCGCCACCGTCACCGCCCAGCGCCAGCCGCGGTACCCGAGCTCCATGCACTCGAAGTAGTGCGTGACAACGCGGTCACCCTCCGAGACCAGCCCGGCGGGTGCACCGACCACACCGGGCGCGGCCGCCTCCTGGGCCGCTGCCCTGGCGAGGTCGACGGCCTCGGCGCACAGGCGGTCAGGGGTGCGGCTTCGCGTTGTCGCTGCGCTCACAGGTATCGCTTCTCTCCATACGCCGTCTCACGGGTGCGCCACTTGCGGCGGGGTACGGACGGAGCGGACCCGGGGACCGCGTCGACGTCCGCGCCCGACGCGCTCGGGCGCGCCTACGTCATCCATTCTGCGGGATGACTGAGAGGCGCGCGGCCGAGAACATTCGCCACGACGCGCTACGCACGCTACCTGCTCAGCTGCGCTGGGCCTACACCGACGGGGGACACCGGGGGAGTTTCCCGTCCGGCGCCCGGTGCCGTCCCACCCGACCCGATCAGCTCCATCCGTGCCATGACCGCGCTATACCCCCGGCTCTCGGGGCACTATGACGGGGTGGCAGCCGCACGGACGGAACGGACGGAACTGAAGGGCGGGGTCCGGGGACGCGGTCCCGGGCGTTTCCGCGCGGTCGGCCGCGCGCTGCACCTGCCGGTGACCGGCCCGGCCCGGGGCATCCGCCGGGTGACGCACGCGCACGGGGCCGGCGAGTCGGGGCTGGGCAAGCTGATCGAGCTGCACGGGGTGAACGGCGCCGGCGACGTCATGATCACCGTCGCCCTCGCCTCCACCGTCTTCTTCTCGGTGCCCACCGACGAGGCGCGCGGCCGGGTCGCCCTCTACCTCGCCATCACGATGGCCCCCTTCACCCTGCTCGCCCCGGTGATCGGCCCGCTGCTTGACCGCGTCCCGCACGGCCGCCGCGCGGCGATGGCCACCGCCATGGCGGCCCGCGCGCTGCTCGCCCTGGTGCTGTCCGGGGCGGTGATCAGCGGCGGCATCGAGCTGTATCCGGCGGCGCTCGGCGTGCTGGTCTCCTCCAAGGCGTACGGCGTGGTCAGAAGCGCCGTGGTGCCCCGGCTGCTGCCGCCCGCCTTCTCGCTGGTGAAGGCGAACTCCCGGGTCACCCTCGGCGGCCTGCTCGCCACCGGCGCCGCCGCCCCGATCGGCGCCGGGCTCCAGCAGATCGGGCCGCGCTGGCCGCTGTACGGCGCGTTCGTCATCTTCGTCGCCGGAACGTTCCTGTCGTTCACGCTGCCCCGCAAGGTCGACTCGGCCCGCGGCGAGGCGACCGCGCTGCTCGCCGCCGACGGGGCCCATCTGCACGGCCCGCACCGGCGGCAGGTCAAGCGCCCCGGGCTGCGCACGGTCGGTACGGCGGTCACCCACGCGCTGGCCGCCAACGCGGCGGTCCGCTGCCTGACCGGCTTCCTGATCTTCTTCCTGGCGTTCCTGCTGCGCGAGCACCCGATGACCGGGCAGAGCGCGGCGGTCTCGCTCGGCATCGTCGGCGTGGCGGCGGGCACCGGCAACGCGCTCGGCACCGCGGTCGGGGCCTGGCTGCGGTCCCGCGCCCCGGAGATCATCATCGTGACGGTGCTGGCCGGTGTGCTGGCCGCGGCGGCGGTGGCGGCCGTCTTCTTCGGCGCGGTGCTGGTGGCGTTCCTGGCCGCGATCGCCGGGTTCGCGCAGGCGCTGGCCAAGCTGTCCCTGGACGCGCTGATCCAGCGGGACGTGCCGGAACCGGTCCGCACCTCCGCCTTCGCCCGCTCCGAGACACTGCTCCAGATGGCCTGGGTGCTGGGCGGCGCGGTCGGCATCGCGCTGCCGCTCAACGGCACCCTCGGCCTGACGGTGGGCGCCGTGATCATCGCGACCGGCTGGCTGAGCACCGTACGCGGCCTGATCAGCTCGGCACGGTACGGCGGCCGCCGGTCGGGGGTGGCGTGAGCCCGGGCACCACGCACCACCGGGCAGGCACCCCGCCGGCACGCGGGCCGACCGCCGGTGCCTGTGGTGCCGTATGCGCGGCGCAGGCCGAGGGTGGCGTGAGCACGGCACGCCGTACCCAGGTGGGCGGCTGGTGATAAGGGCCCGATAACCTTCGCCCATGACCACGTTGCCCCGCGGCGCAGCCGCTCTCGGACACCGCGCCGCGCGACGCCGCCGTGCCGTCGCCGCCGCCGGCGCCGTATCCGCCGGACTGCTCGTCCTGTCGGCCTGCGACAAGCCGACGCCGCTGTCGACGATCACCGTCGGCAGCGACTCGATCAGTTCCGAGGCCACCTGTGGCGGCGAGGGCGACGAAGCCCTGAAGACCGCCGACCTGACCAAGTGCCTCCAGGACAAGGACATCGAGTCGATCACGGTCGACCCGGACGAGACGGTCCGCTTCGGTGTCGACCCGGACATCGCCGACAAGCGCTGGACGATCCTGATGAACGGTCAGCCGCTGACCGACGACAGCAAGAAGACCTACCGCACGGTCCCGGGCAGCGTGTTCTTCAACGCCCAGTACGGCGCGCAGGGCGACTCCACCAAGGTCGCCATCGTGGCCGGCAACGGCAAGGAGGGCGGCACGTCGTTCACCGGCGTGTGGGCCTTCGAGCTGAAGAAGGGCGACTGACCACGCCTGCCGTCCGGGTCCTGGTGGCCACCGCGGTCCCCGCCGAACGGGACGCGGTGGCCCGGGCGTTTCCCGGCCCCGGCCAGGAGATACCCCTGCCCGGCGCCACCGTGCACCGCGTCGCCGACGACTGGGACCTGCTCGCGGCCGGCGTCGGCCCCGCGCTCGCCGCCGCCTCCACCGCCACCGCGCTGACCGCCGCCGCCCTCGACGGCCGCCCCTACGCCCTGGTCGTCTCGGCCGGCATCGCCGGCGGCTTCGCGCCCGGGGCCCCCGTCGGCTCCCTCGTCGTCGCCGACGAGATCACCGCCGCCGACCTGGGCGCCGAGAGTGCCGACGGCTTCCTGCCGGTCACCGAGCTGGGCTTCGGCACGGTCACCCACCGGCCGCCGCCCGCCCTGGTCCACGCGGTGGCCGAGGCGACCGGCGCCCGCCCCGGCACCGTGCTGACCGGCTCCACGGTCACCGGCACCGCCGCCCGCGCGGACGCGCTGCGCGCCCGCCACCCCCGAGCCCTCGCCGAGGCCATGGAAGGCTTCGGCGTCGCGGAGGCCGCCGCCGCGCACGGCGTGCCCGTGCTGGAACTGCGCGCGGTCTCCAACCCCGTCGGCCCCCGCGACCGCGCCGCCTGGCGCATCGGCGACGCCCTGACCGCCCTCACGGCCGCCTTCGGGAAGCTCACCCCCGCCCTGAAGAGTTGGAACCCCCATGACCACTGACAGCAGCACCCTGCGGATCGCGTACTCCCCCTGCCCGAACGACACCTTCGTCTTCGACGCCCTGGCGCACGGCCGCGTCCCCGGCGCCCCCGCCCTCGACGTGACCTTCGCCGACATCGACCTCACCAACGGCATGGCCGAGCGCGGCGAGCTGGACGTGCTGAAGGTGTCGTACGCCGTGCTGCCGTACGTCCTCGACGACTACGCGCTGCTGCCCTGCGGCGGCGCGCTGGGCCGGGGCTGCGGGCCACTGGTGCTGACCCGGGAGGCCGGCGCCGACCTGCGTGGCAGGACGGTCGCGGTGCCGAGCGAGAAGTCGACCGCGTACCTGCTGTTCCGGCTCTGGGCGGCGGACACCGTCCCCGGCGGGGTCGGTGAGATCGTCGTCATGCCGTTCCACGAGATCATGCCGGCCGTGCGGGACGGGAAGGTCGACGCGGGACTGGTGATCCACGAGGCCCGGTTCACGTACCAGAACTACGGTCTGCACAAGCTCGCGGACATGGGCGAGCACTGGGAGGCCACCACCGGCCTGCCCATCCCGCTCGGCGCGATCATCGCCCGCCGGTCGCTGGGCGCCGAGGCGCTGACCGGGCTCGCGGACGCGATCCGCGCCTCCGTCCGGGCCGCCTGGGACGACCCCGAGGTCTCCCGCCCGTACGTCATGGCGCACGCCCAGGAGATGGACCCGGCCGTCGCCGACCAGCACATCGGGCTGTACGTCAACGAGTTCACCGCCGACCTCGGCGAGGCCGGCTACGCGGCGGTCCGCGGGCTGCTGACCCGGGCGGCGGCCGAGGGACTGGTACCGGCCCTCGGCCCCGACGCGCTCGCCTTCGCCTGACGGGTCCTACACGTCGAGCTGGTCGGCGACCGCGCGCAGCAGACCGGCGATCTTCGCGCCGGCCGCCTTGTCGGGGTAGCGGCCCCGCTCCAGCATCGGCGTGATGTTCTCCAGCACGGTCGTCAGGTCCTGGACGATGGAGGCGAGTTCGTCCGGCTTCTTGCGCTGGGCCGCCGCGAGGGAGGGGGCCGGGTCGAGCAGCGTCAAGGACAGGGCCTGGTCGCCGCGCTGGCCGGCGACCACGCCGAACTCCACGCGCTGGCCCGGCTTCAGGGCCTCGACTCCGGCGGGGAGGACCGAGGAATGGACGAAGACGTCACCGCCGTCGTCACGGGAGAGAAAGCCGAAGCCCTTCTCGGTGTTGAACCACTTGACTTTGCCGGTAGGCACGTCTGTCCTCGTCCTCGTACTCGTCGGAAAACCGCTGCGGAAAACTGCTCTTGATAGCACTCGGGCGGGTCTTGGGACCCGCCGATACCCAGGCTAATGGTCTTCAGGCCGGTGACAAGACGTCCCCCGGTCGTTCCCTCGGGTCGGGAACTACCCTGGTCGAGTGCGTGAACAAACCCAAACGAATTCCGCCGCGCCCGGCGACGGGCTGATCCGTGCCGGCGCCATCGTCTTCTTCCTCGGCACCGTGGCCACGGTGGTCACGGTGGCCCCGCTGTTTCTGGGCACGACGCCGTTCCCCACGTACATGTTCTTGCTGAGCATGCTCATGGGGGTCGGCTTCCTGATCGCCGGGGCGGGGGTGCTGCGGTCGATCGCCGCCGGGCGGCGTCAGGCCCGGGCCGCCGCCGCCTCCAGGTAGGAGTCGAGCCAGGCCGGGAACTCCGTGAGGTCGGCGAGGACCGTGTCCGCGCCGGCCGCGCGCAGTTCGCCGGTGGTGTACGGGCCGGTGGCGACGGCGACGGCGTGCGCGTCGGCGGCCCGGGCGCCGCGGATGTCGCCGAGGTGGTCCCCCACGTAGACGTCCGCGCCGTGCTCGCGCAGGGCGACGGCCTTCTGCTCGGCCCACAGGTCGCCGATGACCGCGTCCGGTGCTATGCCGAGGTGGTCCAGGTGCAGTCTGGCGTTGGGCTCGTACTTGGCGGTGACGACGATCGCCCGGCCGCCGCGGTGCCGTACCGCGGCGACGGCTTCCCGGGCGCCGGTCAGCGCGGGGGTGGCGGCGATGGCGTACGCCGGGTAGAGGGAGCGGTAGAGGTCGGCGGTGGCGGTCAGCCGCTCGGCCGGGAACCAGTGGGCGAGTTCCTGTTCCAGCGGCGGGCCGAGGCGGGTCACCGCGAGGTCGGCGTCGACGTGGGTGCCGGTTCGGGCGGAGAGTTCGGTGTAGCAGGCGTGGATGCCGGGGCGGCTGTCGATGAGGGTCATGTCGAGGTCGAAGCCGACGGTGGTTGTGGTGGGCATGGGGTCCATTGTCGCGTGCGGGTGCGTTGCGGCCGGTCGCGCCCGCCCCAGGCAGCTCTCTGCTTCCGGCGTCCTCAGTCGCCGACGCGGCGGGCTTTCCAGAGCAGGTACGCGGCTGAGGCCAGCGCCGCCCCCTTCAGCACCCACGGCCACGTCTGCGTCAGCGCCTCGTTCATGTGGCCCTCGGCGATGGGGTCGCCCCAGCGGCCCTCCGTGCGGCCCCAGAGATAGCCGACGCCGGCCGCCGCCGCCAGACCGGGCAGGCCCAGGACCGCCCACTTGGCCTGGGCCGGGGTCAGGCGGCGGGAGAGGAAGGCCAGGACCCAGCCGAGGGCGAGGGGCAGCAGGTTGCCGAGGAACGCGCCGACCAGGAGCAGGGCGGCGGCGAGCAGGAGGAGGGGGTTGGCGCGGCCGGCGGCCGGAGCCAGCAGGGTCTTGCGGGGCCACCACGACCGGCGGGGTTTCGCCGTCTCCTCGGGGGGTGCCGGGACGGCGGCCCGCTCCGGTTCCGCCGCCGGTCCCCCGGGCGGCGGCGGGGGCTTGAGCAGGTCGGGGATCTCGATGCCGCCGACGAAGCCGGGCACCTGGTCGCCGCCGCCGAACGGGCCGCTCTGCGAGCGCCACCAGTCGGGGCGCGGGACGGTGGCGTCGCCCAGTTCGTGCGCCTGGGCCAGGTGCGGCGGGGTGGGGCGCTCGGCGGGGGCGGGGGGCGGATCGGCGGGGCGGGGGCGCGGCACCACCCGGCGCAGGCCGCCCAGCCGCTCCTTGCGCTGCGGGCCGCCGTCCGGCTGGACGGGCACGGAGGGCGGCGGTTCCCAGGTCGCGGTCGCGGCCCGGGGGTCGCCGCCGGCCGCCTCGACCACCTCGTCGGGGCTGCCGAGCCGCTCCAGGATGCGGCGGACGGCGGCCGGGGAGTCGACGACCGTCCTGGACCGGCGCTTGTCGATCTCGTTGCGCAGATCGGCGACGAGACGCATGCGAGTGGCCGACGGCAGCTGCTGTTGCTGGGCCACGTCACCGACGCGGCTCAGATACTCGTAGACGACCTGGTCGCTCTCGATGCCCACGAACCCCTCCGGGGTGGCTCGTTGTTGGTACCCCGCCGGACGACGGTACCGCCTGCCGCCGCCCGGGAAGGGCTCGGTGGGCCGGGGGCGACCCGCTACCGTGGGGCGGATGAGCCCCGAGGAGAAGCCCGCTCCACCCCGGTCCCTCGCGGAGGCGCTGCGCGGCAGGGACGACGGTTCCCTGGCCGCCCTCCTGCGCAGCCGTCCCGACCTCGTCACGCCGGTCCCCACCGATCTCACCCAGCTCGCCACCCGGGCCGGCACCCGGGCCTCGGTGGTGCGGGCGCTGGAGCGGCTCGACCGGTTCGCGCTCCAGACGGCCGAGGCGCTGGCGGTGGCGGGCGATCCGGCGACGTACGCGGAGCTGTCCGGGCTGATGGCCGGGGACGGCCGGGACCCGGAGGTGGTGGCCGCGCTGCCGCGGGCGCTCGGCGTGCTGCGCGAGCAGGCGCTGGTGTGGGGCGGCGACGACCGGCTGCGGCTGGTGCGCACCGCGCGCGAGCTGCTGGTGCCCTCGCCGCAGCATCCCTCCCCGACCGGTCTGGGGCCGACCGTGCGGGAGGCCACGGCGGGCATGTCGCCGGGGCGGGTGCAGGAGGTGCTGGCCGCCGCCGGGCTGTCCTCGACGCATGATCCGGTGTCCGCGGTGGACGCGCTGACCGCGCTGTTCAGCGACCGGGCGGCGATGGACGCGCTGCTCGCCGGCTCGCCCGAGGAGTCCCGTCAGGTGCTGGACCGGCTGGTGTGGGGGCCGCCGTACGGGCAGGTCACCCATGATCCGGCGGCGCATCTGCGCTGGCTGCTCGACCGGGGGCTGCTGCTGCCGACCGCGCCGGGCACGGTCGTGCTGCCCCGCGAGGTGGCGCTGCACCTGCGGGCCGGGCGGGCGCACCGGACGCCCGCGCCGGTACCGCCGCCGGTGACGCCCGCCGCCACCTACCGTCCAGAGGCTGTGGACGGCGCCGCCGCCGGACAGGCGCAGGGGGCGCTGGCCGTCGTGGCGGAACTGCTGAAGGACTGGGACGAGGGCGGTCCGGCGGTGCTGCGGGCGGGCGGGCTGAGCGTGCGCGACCTGAAGCGCACCGCGGTCGCCCTGGACGTCGCCGAGCCGGTCGCCGCGTTCTGGGTCGAACTGGCCTACGCGGCCGGGCTGCTGGCCTCCGACGGAGAGGCCGACGAGCGGTACGCGGCGACCCCGGCGTACGACGAGTGGCGGGAGCTGCCGCCGGCCGAGCGCTGGGCGCGGCTGGCCCAGGCGTGGCTGCTCGGCACCCGGACCAGTGGGCTGGTCGGCGGCCGGGACGCGAAGGACCGCGCGCTGTCGGCGCTGGGTCCCGGGCTCGACCGGTCGGCGGCGCCGGAGGTACGGCACCGGGTGCTGGCGCTGCTGGCGCAGTTGCCCGAGGGGGCCGCGCCGCAGGCCGAGTCGGTGCTGGCCCGGCTGCGCTGGGAGCGTCCGCCGCGCGGGCCGCGGCGCGCGGAGCGGCCCGAGACCGAGGACCCGCGGGCCCGGCTGGCCCGGTGGACGCTGGCCGAGGCGGAACTGCTCGGGGTGACCGGCCGGGGCGCGCTGGCGGCACCGGGGCGGGCGCTGATCGGGGCGCCCGCGCGGGAAGCGGACCACGGGCCCGGGGAGGCGTCCGGTCCGGGTGCCAAACTCCCCGTGCACCACCACACGCCCCCCGCGCCCGAGCCGCTGGCGCCCGCCGAGCAGGCCGCCGCGACGGCCGCCGCCGCCCGGGTGCTGGCGCCGCTGCTGCCCGAGCCGCTGGACCACGTGCTGCTCCAGGCCGATCTGACGGCGGTGGCGCCGGGGCCGCTGCGGCGGCCGCTGGCGGAGCTCCTTGACCTGGTGGCGGACGTCGAGTCCAAGGGCGGGGCCACCGTCTACCGGTTCACGCCCGGTTCCGTACGCCGGGCCCTGGACTCCGGGCAGACCGCCGCCGACCTGCACACCTTCCTCGCCCGCTACTCACGGACGCCGGTGCCGCAGCCGCTGACGTACCTGATCGACGACGTGGCCCGGCGGCACGGGCGGCTGCGGATCGGCGCGGCCGCCGCGTACGTCCGCTGCGACGACGACGCGACGCTGGACGAGATCCTCGCCGACAAGCGGGCGGCCGGCCTCGGGCTGCGGCGGCTCGCGCCGACCGTGCTGGCCGCGCGGGCCGACCCGGCGGCGCTCCTGGAGGGGCTGCGCGGCATGGGGTTCGCGCCGGCCGCCGAATCGGACGGCGGCGATGTGCTGATCGCCCGCGCCGACGCCCGCCGCACCGCGCCGCGCACCGCCCCCGAGCCGGTCCCGGAGGGGCCGCCGGTGCCGGACGACGCGCTGCTGAGCGCCGCGATCCGGGCGATCCGGGCCGGCGACCTGGCCGCCACCGCGCCGCGCCGGCCGGACGCGGGCGCCGCGCCGGCCGGCGGGGAGCCGCCGCGTACCGGTGCCGCCGAGACGCTGGCGACCGTGCAGGCGGCGGTGCTGACCGGCGAGTCGCTGTGGATCGGGTACGTGAACGCGGAGGGCGCCGCCAGTCAGCGGGTGATCGCCCCGGTGCGGGTGGAGGGCGGGTTCGTGACGGCGTACGACCACACCGCGGACGAGGTCCGCACCTTCGCGCTGCACCGGATCACAGGGGTCGCGGAGCTCGCCGACGAGACGGGCTGAACCCCCGGTTTACGCGGCCGGCCGGCGCGGCCCGCGCCGCTTCGCACTTTCGGGTGTACGCGGCGGTTCATGCCCGCCACGCCGGGGGTTTCCCACCCCGGGGGGAGCTTTCTTCATAAACCGCATCGGGTCGTTCCGGCTCGGGCAGCCACCGGGTGTCCTGAACCAGAACGAAAGGAAGTTCCCGATGCGTGCCGTTCGTCGTGTCGCCGCCGTCCTGACCACCACCGCCGCGCTGCTCACCGCGTTCGCCGCCGAGGCCGCCGCGATCGGTATCGACCTCGGTGGCGGCGTCACCCTCTGAGCCGCCCCCCTGCCCTCCCCTCCCTCGCGGGCCGGCCCCTCCCGGGCCGGCCCGCTCGCCCGCGAAAGGCTCCGCCATGATCACTTCGAAGCCCTCCGTCTCCGTACGTTCCGCCGTCGCCGTCTCGCTCAGCGCCCTGCTCGTGGCCGCCGCGCTGATGATCGCCGCGCTGGTCCCGCAGGCCACCGCGCTGCCGCTGCCGCTGCCCGGCGCCGGCACCGAGACCCGGGCCAACGGCGAGCTGATCTCGGTGGAGGGACCGCTGCTCAACAACATCAGTCTGCCCACACTCCGGTAGCCCGGCGGGTGCGGTAACTGTCGCCCTCGATGCGGACCAGCTCGGCGTGGTGGACGAGGCGGTCCACCATCGCGGGGACGGACGGGCCGCCGAAGACCTCGTCCCAGCGGGCCGGCGGACGGTCCCCGGTGACGATCAGCGAGCCGCGTTCGTAGCGGTGGGCGACGAGCCGGAAGAGGAGGGCGGTGGCCGCCGGGTCGAAGGAGGTGTAGCCGGCCTCGTCGACGATCAGCAGGGGGTAGGCGTCGAGGTCGGCCAGTTCCTCGGTGAGCCGGCCGGCCGCGCGGGCCGCGTCGAGCCGGGCGGCCCACTCGGCGGCGGTCGCGAACAGCACCCGGTGCCCGGCCTGGCAGGCCCGCACCCCGAGGCCGACGGCCAGATGGGTCTTGCCGGTGCCGGGCGGGCCGGTGAACACCACGTTGCGCCGGGCGGTGACGAAGTCGAGCTTGCCCAGCCGGGCCACGGTCTCCCGGTCGAAGGCGAGGGGATGGCTCTCGTCGAAGTCCTCCAGCAGCTTGCGCCCCGGGAAACCGGCGTCCCGCACCCGGTCCTCCGCCCCGGCGGTCTCGCGCACCGGCGCCACCGGCACCACCGGCTCCGCGGCCTGCCGCTGGGCCGGGAAGGGGACGGGGGCGGGGGTTGGCGGCGGCTGCGGCTGCGGCTGCGGTTGCTGCTGCTCGGGGAGGTGGACGCGTTCCGCCCGCCGGGTCATCGGGCCGGACATGTACGCCAGGATCGCCGCCGAGACGATGAACGCCATGTGGATGACCGTCCCCACAGCAGCGCGTGCCGGGAGGTGTGGTGGACGTCCACGAACATCTGGAGCAGATGGACCGAGGAGATGCCGACGATGGCGGTGGCCAGCTTGACCTTGAGCACGTTGGAGTTGACGTGCGACAGCCATTCGGGCTGGTCACGGTGGCCCTGGAGGCCGATGCGGGAGACGAAGGTCTCGTAGCCGCCGACGATGACCATGATCAGCAGGTTGGCGATCATGACGACGTCGACCAGTTTGAGCACGGCGAGCATGACGTAGGTCTCGCTGGCCCGTCCGCTCACGCAGCGCAGGAGTAAGACCCACAGCTCGTTGAAGAACTTGTAGACGTACACGCCCTGGGCGGCCACCAGGCCGAAATACAGCGGAGCCTGCAACCAGCGGGTGGCGAACAGGGCGTAGCCGAGCGTCGGCATCGGAGCGTTCTGCACAGGGGGCACGGTGGCTCATCTTCGGGGGCCGACCGGGGAAAGGTGCATTCACACCACACGTTGGAATGAAAAGACATCCAGTAGGACAGGCTGTCCGATCAGGCACACTGGACGTTTGGCCGAGCCGTTTCGTCGTCATCGGCCGTACGCGCGCGAAAGGTGCCGCCCGTGAATGGTCCGCTGATCGTCCAGTCCGACAAGACGCTGCTCCTGGAAGTCGACCACGAGCTGGCCGGCGACTGCCGCCGTGCCATCGCTCCGTTCGCCGAGCTGGAGCGGGCGCCGGAGCACATCCACACCTACCGGGTGACGCCGCTGGGCCTGTGGAACGCGCGGGCCGCCGGGCACGACGCCGAGCAGGTCGTGGACGCGCTGGTGCAGTACAGCCGCTATCCGGTGCCGCACGCGCTGCTCGTCGACATCGCCGAGACGATGGACCGCTACGGCCGGCTCACCCTGTCCAAGCACCCGGCGCACGGTCTGGTCCTGACCACCACCGACCGGCCGGTCCTGGAGGAGGTGCTGAAGTCGAAGCGGGTCGCGCCGCTGGTCGGCAACCGCATCGACCCGGACACGGTGGCCGTGCACCCCTCCGAGCGCGGGCAGATCAAGCAGACGCTGCTGAAGCTGGGCTGGCCGGCCGAGGACCTCGCCGGGTACGTGGACGGCGAGGCGCACCCGATCGAGCTGGCCGAGGACGGCTGGGCGCTGCGCCCGTACCAGCAGCAGGCGGTGGAGAACTTCTGGCACGGCGGCAGCGGCGTCGTCGTGCTGCCCTGCGGCGCGGGCAAGACACTGGTCGGGGCGGGCTCGATGGCCCAGGCGAAGTCCACGACCCTCATCCTCGTCACGAACACGGTCTCCGCCCGGCAGTGGAAGCACGAGCTGGTGAAGCGGACCTCGCTGACCGAGGACGAGATCGGCGAGTACAGCGGGACCCGGAAGGAGATCCGGCCGGTCACCATCGCGACGTACCAGGTGCTGACCACCCGGCGCAAGGGCGTCTACCCGCACCTGGAGCTGTTCGACTCCCGGGACTGGGGGCTGATCGTCTACGACGAGGTGCACCTGCTGCCGGCCCCGGTCTTCAAGTTCACCGCCGACCTCCAGGCCCGGCGGCGGCTCGGGCTGACCGCGACCCTGGTGCGCGAGGACGGCCGCGAGTCGGACGTGTTCTCCCTCATCGGCCCGAAGCGGTTCGACGCGCCGTGGAAGGAGATCGAGGCGCAGGGGTACATCGCGCCCGCCGACTGCGTGGAGGTGCGGGTCAACCTGACCGAGACGGAGCGGCTGGCGTACGCCACGGCCGAGACGGAGGAGAAGTACCGCTTCTGCGCGACGACCGCGACCAAGCGGAAGGTGACCGAGGCGATCGTGCGGCGGTTCGCCGGGCAGCAGATCCTGGTCATCGGGCAGTACATCGACCAGCTCGACGAACTGGGCGAACACCTGGGCGCGCCGGTCATCAAGGGCGAGACGTCCAACGCGCAGCGGGAGAAGCTGTTCGAGGCGTTCCGGCAGGGCGAGATCAACGTGCTGGTGGTGTCGAAGGTCGCGAACTTCTCCATCGACCTGCCGGAGGCGACGGTCGCCGTGCAGGTGTCGGGCACCTTCGGGTCGCGGCAGGAGGAGGCGCAGCGGCTGGGCCGGGTACTGCGCCCGAAGGCCGACGGCCACCAGGCCCACTTCTACTCGGTGGTCGCCCGCGACACCCTGGACCAGGACTTCGCCGCGCACCGGCAGCGGTTCCTGGCGGAGCAGGGGTACGCGTACCGGATCATGGACGCGGACGAGCTGCTGGCCGGGGACGGCTGACGCGCACCGCCCGACGCTCACCGCCTGCGCCGCACCCCCGCCGCCTCGTCCTCGTACCGGCCCAGGACCGCCACGTCGAAGGCGGCGCCCGTGAAGACCCGGACGGCGCGCAGGGCGTGGGCCAGGCGGTGCACGGCGGTCGGGTGGACCGCCCTCGCGGGGGAGATGGTTGCTGCGCTCATACGTCCAGGGTGCGACGGCGGCCCCCTGACCGGCATCGGTCTCCGGGCCCGTTCTCCCCGTCGGCCGCCTCCGTCTCGCGGCCCACCCGCCGGCTGCCGCGTACGTCTCAGGGAGGAGCCGGCCCTCAGGGGCGCGTGCGGGGCGCGCGGGACGGGGAGGTGGGGAGGCGGGGCGGGGGCGCGGAAAAGGATTGGCGCGGGCCGGCCGCGCCGCCCTAGAATCTCCGCTCTTGCCGCCTCCCTCACGCAGTGGAGTGCCGCCGTCCGGACGGAAACCGGACGGCATCCGCAGTCGCCACCCACAGCTCCGCCGGAGGCACCCCCTTGTCCACGCCCGTCGACGATCCCCTGTCCCGAGAGCGCTCCCACCTCGCCGCGTCCCGTGCCGCGCTGCGCGCCATGCGAGCGGACGTCGAGTCCCTCGACATCAGCGACGTCACCGCGAACTGGGTCAACGCCGCCGTCCTGGAACGCCAGATCGAGGACCGCATCAAGGCCCTGGCCGACCTCAGCGACACCCCGCTGTTCTTCGGCCGGCTCGACTGTCTGCGCGCGCCGGGCGCCGGGCAGGCGGAGGGGGCGGCGGGTGAGCGCTTCTACATCGGGCGGCGGCATGTGCACGACGCGGACGGCGACCCGATGGTCATCGACTGGCGGGCGCCGGTCTCGCAGGCGTTCTACCAGGCGTCCAAGAAGGACCCGAAGGACGTCGCACTGCGCCGCCGGTTCGGTTACACCGGCGGGGAGATCACCGCGTACGAGGACGAGCGGCTGGACGACCCGGCGGGGACCGAGACCACCAGCAAGCTGCTCCAGCGGGAGATCGAACGGCCGCGCGTCGGCCCGATGCGGGACATCGTCGCCACCATCCAGCCGGAGCAGGACGAGATCGTGCGCGCCGGGCTGTCCGGTTCGGTGTGTGTGCAGGGCGGCCCCGGCACCGGGAAGACCGCCGTCGGCCTGCACCGGGTGGCGTACCTGCTGTACGCGCACCGCGAGCGGCTCGCCCGCACCGGGACCCTGGTGATCGGGCCGAACAAGTCCTTCCTGCACTACATCGAACAGGTGCTGCCCGCGCTCGGCGAGCTGACCGTGCGGCAGGCGACCGTGACCGACCTGGTGGCACACGTCGAGGTGCGCGGCACCGACGAGGCGGCGACGGCGGTGGTCAAGGGCGACGCGCGGATGGCCCAGGTGCTGCGCCGGGCGCTGTACTCGCACGTCTCGATGCCCGTCGAGCCGGTCGTGGTCGTGCGCGGCTCACGGCGCTGGCGAGTGGCCGCGTACGAGGTGGCGGAGCTGGTGCGGGAGCTGCTGGACCGGGACATCCGGTACGGGGCGGCCCGCGAGGCGCTGCCGCAGCGGATCGCGCACGCCGTGCTGGTGCAGATGGAACGGGCCGGTGAGGCGCCGGACGACCGGGTGCAGAACGCGGTGGCGCGCAACGCGGCGGTGAAGGCGTGCGTGAAGGCGGTGTGGCCGGCCGTCGACCCGGCCAGGCTGGTGCTGCGGCTGCTGTCGGAGCCGGAGTTCCTCGCCGCGCACGCCGAGGGGCTGCTCGACGCGGAGGAGCGGAAGGCGGTGCTGTGGGCGAAGCCGTACCGGTCGGTGAAGACGGCCAAGTGGTCGGCGGCGGACGCGGTGCTGATCGACGAGGCGGTCGACCTCGTCGAGCGGACCCACTCCCTCGGTCATGTGGTGCTGGACGAGGCGCAGGACCTCTCCCCCATGCAGTACCGGGCGGTGGGGCGGCGCTGCACCACCGGCTCCGCGACCGTCCTCGGCGACCTGGCGCAGGGCACCACGCCGTGGGCCACCCGCAGCTGGCCGGAGGCCCTGTCCCACCTGGGCAAGGAGGGGGCGGTGGTCGAGGAGCTGACGGCCGGTTTCCGGGTACCGACGGACGTGATCGGGTACGCGTCGCGGCTGCTGCCGCACATCGCGCCGGGGCTGACGCCGGTGGCGTCCATCCGGGAGAACCCCGGCTTCTTCGAGATCCGGCACGCCGGGGACCCGGTGGCGGCCTGCGCCGAACTGCTGGAGCGGGAGGGGTCGGTGGGCCTGATCTGCGCGGACGCCCGGGTGCCCGAGCTGACCGGAGAGCTGGCGGCGGCGGGGATCGGCCATCTCGCGCCGGGTACGGAGACCACGGAGGGCGTCCGGCTGACCCTCGTCCCCGCCTCGCTGGCCAAGGGTCTGGAGTACGACTACGTGGTCCTCGACGAGCCGGGCGCGGTGGTGGACGGGGAGCCGGACGAGCGGACGGGGTTGCGGCGGCTGTACGTGTGCCTGACCCGAGCGGTGTCGGGGCTGATCGTGACGCACGGGGGGCCGTTGCCGGAACAGCTCGGCGGGTGACCGCGTGGCCGCGTGGCCGCGTGGCCGCGTGGCCGCGTGACCTCGTCGCCGCGTGACCGCATGGCCGCGTTGCCTCGTCGCCGCATGACCTCGTGACCTCGTGGCCGCGTGGCCGCGTGGCCGCGTGGCCGCGTGGCCGCGTGGCCAGGCGGGTGGCCGCGTAGCGCATGGCCGCGTAACGCATGGCCGCGTAGCCGCGCAACCGCTGGCAGCTGTGCCGCCGGGCGGGCGCGGGTGGGTGCGGCGGCATCGGGTCGGCACCGGGACGGCACGGACACCGGGTCAGCGCCCGGCCAACACCCGGCCGGCACCGGGACCGCTTCCGGCCAGCACCGGGACGGCACCCGGCCGGCACGGACACCGGGTCGGCACCCGACCAGCACCGGCACGGCACCGGGTCGGCACCCGCCGCGCACCGGATCGCGCCACCCACCCCCGCGACAACGCCAGTCACCGCCCAAGGGACGGTCAGTCCCCCAGCACCGCCCGCCACCGCGCGACCGCCTCCGCCGAAACCGGCCCGCTCCATCCGGCGGGCCGCGCCGCGCCGCCGATGTGGAACCCGTCGATCCCCGCGTCCAGCAGCGTCGGCACATGCTCCAGCCGCAGCCCGCCCCCGACCAGCAGCTGCTGCTCGTACCCCGGCTCCCCCTGCCGCCGCCCTTCGGCGACCAGCACGTCCAGCCCCGCGTCGACGCCGCCCGCCGCCCCGGCCGTCAGATACGTGTCCAGGCCGGGAAAGTCCGCGAGCCGCTTGCGCAGCGCGCCCCGGTCGGCGGCCCGGTCGATGGCGCGGTGGAACGTCCACCGGCACCCGTCGAGCACCGCCGCCAGCCGCTCCACCGCCGCCAGGTCCACGTCCCCGTCCGCGTCGAGGAACCCCAGCACGAACTGGTCGGCGCCCGCCTCCCGCAGCTCCCCCGCGACCCGCACCAGCCGCTGGACGTCCCCGGCCGCGAAGCCGTCCGCGAGCCGCAGCATCACCCGTACGTCGATGTCGACGGCCGCGCGGATCGCGGTGACGGTGGCGGCCGACGGGGTGAGTCCGTCGGCCGCCATGTCGGTGACCAGTTCGAGGCGGTCCGCGCCTCCGGCCCGGGCGGCGACCGCGTCCTCGACGTCGAGCGCGATCACCTCCAGGACTGCACGCTTGCTCATAGGGCCCCATTCATCGACGACTACAGGTCTAGTCCAATCACAGACTAGCGCCCTGCACCCCCGCGCCCCGGGGCTGCGCCGATCACCTCACCCGAAGATGTCCAGTTCCCGCTCCGCCACCCCGGCCAGTTCATAGGCCGCGCCGTCCACCGGCCGCCCCGCGTAGAGCCGTACGAGGGTGGCGGCGTCGCCGATGAACCGGCCCGGCGGACGCGCGCCGCTCACCTCCCCCAGCTTCAGCGGCTCGTCCACGTCGTCCAGGTCGGCGTGGAGCGGGACATGGCCGAGGTCGGCGGTGACCGAGGCGAGCAGCGCCAGCGCCTCGGGAAGTACGCGCCCGGCGTACGCCTCCGGCGCCCCGAGCGCGACCCGCACGTCGCCCGCGTGCACCCATTCCCCGAGCGCAAGCCGGTCCAGCGCCCCGTCCGCCCGCGCGATCACCGGCCCGGCGTCGGTCAGGCCGCGCTCCAGCTCGGCCACGATCCGCTCGTTGCTCCAGTCGGCCCGCTCGGCGATGTCCCGCTCGTTGGACTCGGGCGAGAAGACGCCCTCCTCGAAGCGGTTCTCCACCACCCGGGTCAGCGCGGCGGAACAGTGCGCCAGCACGTCCCGGACGGTCCAGCCGGGACAGGCCGGCACCGGCAGCGCGTAGTCCGCCTCGGCTCGGGACCGCAGCAGCGGCACCAGCGCGTCCCGTTCGGCGGCCAGCAGCCGGCCCGGCAGTTCGGGGTCGCGTACGTCGTGCACATCGGCAGGTGTCGTCATGCCGCCCACGCTAGGGGGCCGGGGGCCGGTCACGGGAGAATGGCGGCATGGCCGATGCCCATGCCGATACCGATACCGACGCCGATGCCGATGCCCTCCGCGCCCGTTTCGCCCGCGCCCTGGCCGGGGCCCGGGGCGCGGACGCCGCCGGCCGCGACCCCGCGCCGTACGCCGCCAACCTGCTGGCCCGCTGGCAGGAACCGCAGCGGCACTACCACACGGCCGCGCACCTGACCGCCGTCCTGGACCACATCGACGTACTGGCGGAGTACGCCACCGACCCGGACATCGTCCGCCTCGCCGCCTGGTTCCACGACGCCGTCTACCTGCCGGAGCGGTCCGAGAACGAGGAGCGGTCGGCGCGGCTCGCCGAGCGGGCGCTGCGCGAGGCCGGTCTGCCGGACGCGAAGACCGCCGAGGTGGCCCGGCTGGTCCGGCTCACCGTCACGCACGACCCGGCCGACGACGACCGCGACGGGCAGGTGCTGTGCGACGCCGACCTGGCGATCCTCGCCGCGCCGCCCGCCGCGTACGCCGCCTACACCGCGGCCGTCCGCCAGGAGTACCACTTCGTGCCGGACCACGCCTTCCGCACCGGCCGGGCCGCGATCCTGCGCCAACTCCTCGACCTGCCCCGGCTGTTCCGCACCCCGCATGGGCAGCGGGAGTGGGCGGCGACCGCCCGGCGCAACCTCACCGGCGAACTGGCCGAGCTGGCCGAGCTGGAAATGCCGTCGCCGGGCGGCTCCCCGGCCCCGTAGCCTGCCCGCCATGCGGAACACGGGCGAACTCGGCGCGGAACAGGTGGAGGCGGCCGTCGCGGGCGCCGTGGCGGCGCTGCGGACGGCGGTGGACCGGGACTGGGCGGCGGTGCGGGCCGGGCGGCTGGAGTGGAGCTGCCGCCGGACGGCGGCGCATGTCGCGAGCGATCTGATCGCCTACGCCGGACAGTTGGCCGGGCGGGCCACCGAGGCGTACGTCCCCTTCGAGATCGCCCTGGACAAGGGCACCGGCAACGCGGGCCTGCTCCAGGTGATCCGGACCACCGGCGCGCTGCTCGCCGCCACCGTCCGCACCACCCCCCGCGACGTCCGCGCCTTCCACCCGTACCCCTTCCGGGACGCGAACCGGGACGGCTTCGCCGCCATGGGGGTCGCCGAAGTCCTGCTGCACACCCACGACATGGCCGACGGTCTCGGGGTGGCGTACGAGCCGTCCGCGGAGCTGTGCTCATACGTCCTGACCCGGATCTTCCCGCACGTGCGGCCCGCCGCCGACGCCTGGCGGACCCTGCTGTGGGCCACCGGGCGGGACGAACTGCCGGGCCGACCGCCGGTGGACGGCTGGAAATGGTGCAACAACCTCGTGGTGCACGCCGAGCGGCTCACCCTGGAGGGCGTCACCCCGGCCGCCGCGAACGACCTCGCCCTCGGCGGCGACGGCGGCTTCCGCTGGATCGCGGGCGGGCCGATCGACGGCACCCGGGAGGGCGCCGGCCTGGTGGTGAAGGCGTACGAAGGGGGCGTGCACCGGCCCGAGTGGGGGATGTACGTGCTGGTGCGCCGCACCGACGGGCTGGCGGTCGGCGCGATGGGCTTCCACGGGGTACCGGACGAGGACGGCCGGGTCGAGGTCGGCTACGACCTGGTCGAGGCGGCCCGCGGCCACGGGTACGCCACCGAGGCGCTGCGCGCGCTGTCGGCGCGGGCGCTGGCCCGGCCCGAAGTGCACCGCGTCTTCGCCCTCGCCGAACCGGACAACCACGCCTCGCGGGCGGTGCTGGCGCGGGCCGGTTTCACCCGGCTCGCGCGGGGCGACCAGGACGACGAGTACGTCGCCTACGAACTGCGCGGCTGACCCCGGCCCTTGCGGCGGCGCAGCCCCGCGCCGTGCAGCAGCCGCACCACCTCGCGGCTGCTCACCTCCCGCGCGCCGGCCCGCACCGCGTCCGCGTAGCGGTGCGCGGGCAGGTCGTAGTGGTCGCGGTCGAAGGCCCGGCGGGGCACGTCCAGGCGGCGGGCGAAGGTGTGCAGTTCGTCGTAGGAGACGTCGCTGACCAGGTGCGACCACAGCCGGCCGTGGCCGGGCCAGGCCGGCGGGTCGATGTAGACGCTCACGGGGCGGCCGGGCCGCCGATGACCGAGCCCAGCGAGCCCACCGCGGCGACCTTCACGCCCGCCTCGGAGCACACCCAGTGCGGGTCGGCGCCCAGTTCCGGTGCCACCTCCAGGGCGTGCGGGTCGCCGACGGCGCACACCGGGCACAGCGGCCAGCGGCCGTACCGCTCCAGCAGCGCGTCCTGCACGTCCTGCGCGACCAGCCCCGCCACGAACGGGGCCCCGTCCGGCCACTGCTCCACCCACCACCGCCGCTGCGCGACGGACTCCTCGACCAGCGAGACGACGTCCGCCTCGGCGACCTCGCCCGCGACGAGATCGGCGAGGACCAGGGCGCGCGCGGCGTGCAGCGCCTGTTCCAGGGGGCTGATGGGGTCCATGCCCCCATTGTGCGCGCTGTTGACCCACCCCCGGAATGAAAATACCTTTCACAGGGTGCCCGATGACGTGAAGGAAACTTTCGCACCGCCGCCCGGCGCGCTCGCCGCCAAGGTGCGCACCCTGGCACCGTCCATGACCCGTTCCATGCAGCGGGTCGCCGAGACGGTCGCGCACGACCCGGCGGGCTGCGCCGCGCTCACCGTGACCGGCCTCGCCGAGCTGACCGGCACCAGCGAGGCGACCGTCGTACGCACCGCCCGGCTGCTCGGCTACCCCGGCTACCGCGACCTGCGGCTCGCGCTGGCCGGACTCGCCGCGCACCAGCAGTCCGGGCGGGCGCCCGCCCTCACCACCGACATCGCGGTCGACGACCCGCTCGCCGACGTCGTCGCCAAACTCGCCTACGACGAGCAGCAGACCCTCGCGGACACGGCGGCCGCCCTGGACACCGGGCAGCTCGCGGCGGCCGTGACCGCGCTCGCCGGGGCACGGCGCACCGACGTGTACGGGATCGGGGCGTCCGGGCTGGTCGCCCAGGACCTGGTGCAGAAGCTGCTGCGGATCGGCCTGATAGCGCACGCCCACAGTGATCCGCACCTGGCGGTGACGAACGCGGTGCAGTTGCGGGCGGGCGACGTCGCCGTGGCGGTCACCCACTCCGGGTCGACGGGGGACGTGATCGAGCCGTTGCGGGTGGCGTTCGAGCGGGGGGCGACGACGGTGGCGGTCACCGGGCGGCCGGACGGGGCGGTGGCGCAGTACGCCGACCATGTGCTGACGACGTCCACGGCCCGGGAGAGCGAGCTGCGGCCGGCCGCGATGTCCTCCCGGACGGGGCAGTTGCTGGTGGTGGACTGTCTGTTCGTGGGGGTGGCGCAGCGGACCTACGACGCGGCGGGGCCGGCGTTGTCGGCGTCCTACGAGGCGTTGGCTCATCGGCATGGGGGGCGGCGCGGTAGATCCTAGGGGTTGAGCGTGCGTGGGCGGCCGCGGGTTCGTTGTGGCTGGTCGCGCGGTACCCCGCGCCCCTGACGTACGTCACCTTCGCCTGAGCCGAAAAGAGCCGAGCCTCCATGACCTATACACCTGACCTGCGGTCCCAGCTCGACGGTCTGTCCACTGAAGCCTTCCGGCCGGAGTTCGCCGAGATCGACGAGTTGCCCACTGTCGACCTCGCCCGGCTCATGAACGGGGAGGACGCCCAGGTGGCCGCCGCCGTGGCGGCGCGGCTGCCCGAGATCGCCGCCGCCATCGACGCGATCGCCGGGCGGATGGGGCGCGGCGGGCGGCTGGTGTACGCCGGGGCCGGGACCGCCGGGCGGCTCGGGGTGCTGGACGCGTCCGAGTGTCCGCCGACCTTCAACACGGCGCCGGGGCAGGTGGTCGGGCTGATCGCGGGCGGGCCGGCGGCGATGGTGTCCTCCGTCGAGGGCGCCGAGGACTCCGCCGAGCTGGCCCGGGCCGACCTCGGCGCGCTCGCCCTCACCCCCGACGACACGGTGGTCGGTGTGTCGGCCTCCGGGCGGACGCCGTACGCCGTCGGCGCCGTCGAGCACGCGCGGGCGCTCGGCGCGCTGACCGTCGGGCTGGCCGGCAACGCGGGCAGCGCGCTGGCCGCCGCCGCCGAGCACGGCATCGAGGTCGTCACCGGACCCGAGCTGATCACCGGCTCGACCCGGCTGAAGGCGGGCACGGCGCAGAAACTGGTGCTCAACATGGTGTCGACGATCACGATGGTCCGGCTGGGCAAGACGTACGGGAATCTGATGGTCGACGTACGGGCCTCGAACGAGAAGCTGCGGGCCCGGTCGCGGCGGATCGTCGCGCTGGCGACGGGGGCCGGGGACGAGGAGATCGAGAGGGCGCTCGACGCCGCCGGCGGGGAGGTCAAGCAGGCCGTGCTGATCCTGCTGGCCGGGGTGGACGGCCCGACGGCCGCCCGCCTTCTGGAGGACTCCGGCGGCCGGCTGCGTGCCGCGCTGGGCGCGACGCGGGGGTGAGCCGCAGGCTCGGGGGGTGCACCCCGAGCCCCGTGGTCCCCGTGACCCCCACGCCACCGCCGCCGCCCTGCTGCCGCTGGTCGGCGGCGCCGACAACGTCCGTTCCGTCGCGCACTGCGTGACCCGGCTGCGGCTGGCCCTGGCCGACCGGGAGCGAGTGCGGGACGCCGAGCTGCGGGCGCTGCCCGGGGTGCTCGGGGTGGTCGAGGACGGGGCTTCGTACCAGGTGGTGCTGGGGCCGGGGGTGGTCGGGCGGGTGGCGGCGGCGTTCGAGGCGCTGCTGCCGGGCGCGGCGGACACGGCCGGTGAGCTGGCCCGGCGCGGGGCCGAGCTGAAGGCCCGGCAGAAGGAACGCAACGCCACCCCGGTGAAGGCCGGACTGCGGCGCGTCGCCAACGTCTTCGTGCCGCTCATCCCGGCCCTGATCGGCTGCGGCCTGCTCGCGGGCGCCGCCGGACTGCTGCGGAATCTGCGGCTGCTGCCCGGACTCACCCCGGCGCTCACCGCGCTCTCCGCCGCCTTCATGGCACTGATCGCGGTGTTCGTCGGGCACAACACGGCGCGTGAGTTCGGCGGCACGCCGGTGCTCGGCGGCGCGGTCGCCGCCGTGGTGGTCTATCCGGGGGTGGCGCAGGTGACCGCGTTCGGCGCGCCGCTGGTCCCCGGGCAGGGCGGCGTGCTCGGCGCGCTGGCGGCGGCGCTGCTCGGCACGTACGTGGAGAAGTGGTGCCGGGCCCGGCTCCCCGGCACCCTGGACGTACTGCTCACCCCCACCCTGACCGTCCTGGTCGCGGGCCTGGCCACGCTGTACGTCCTCATGTACGCGGCCGGCGAGGTGGCGTCCGCCGTCGGCACCGCGGCGACCTGGCTGCTGGCGACCACCGGCGCGGCGGCCGGACTGCTCCTCGGCGGCCTGTTCCTGCCCCTGGTCATGCTGGGCCTGCACCAGGCGCTGATCCCGCTGCACACCACCCTCATCGAGCAGCAGGGCCACACCGTGCTGCTGCCGCTGCTGGCGATGGCGGGCGCCGGCCAGGTCGGCGCGGCGCTCGCGGTGTACGTCCGGCTGCGCCACGACACGTCGTTGCGCACGACGATCAGGTCGGCGCTGCCCGCCGGACTGCTCGGCGTCGGCGAACCCCTGATCTACGGCGTCTCCCTCCCGCTCGGCCGCCCCTTCCTGACCGCCTGTGCGGGCGGGGCGGCGGGCGGCGCCTTCGTCGGGCTGTTCGCGATGCTCGGCACCGAGGTCGGGGCGACGGCCATCGGCCCGTCCGGCTGGGCGCTGTTCCCGCTGCTGGCCGGGGACCGGGGACTGGCGGTGGTGGCGGCGGTGTACGGCGGCGGGCTGCTGACCGGGTACGTGGTCGGCTTCGCGGCCACCTATCTGTTCGGCGGGCTGCGCGGGACGGGCGTTGTCGGTGCGGTGTGCGATTCTGAAGGACATGAACCACGCCCAGCTGACCGCCCTGGGCCGCGCCCTGCGTCTCCTCGGTGAGCACGGCGAGGCCCTGAGCACCGACACCCCCGACGCCAAGCTGCACGAGATGCGGGGTGATCTGCGCCGCGCCCTGGACCTGCTGGAGGAGAGCGCGGGCACGGCCGCGCCCAGCACCCGCTGCCCGGAGCATCCGAACGGGCCGGTGGACGAGGCCGCCCCCGACCTGTGCCTGCTGTGCGAGACCCGGCGCCGCTCCGCCCGCCGCGCCGAGTACGGCGGCGGTCCCGGCCGGCCCCGCCCCGCCGAGCCGGTCCAGTCCCGGTACGGGCTGCGCGACGAGCGCCCCCAGCCCCAGCAGCGCTGGCTCCCGGAGGCGTGGAACGGCCAGGCGTGGCAGCTGTGCGGCACCCCGCGCCGCGACCGCCGCGAGGCCGAGCTGTATCTCGCGGCCGAGCGCCGGGGCCCCCGCCCGGCGCCGGCCTACCGGCTGGTTCACGAGTTCACCGACTACGAGGTGCTGCGGGTGTGGGGGACGCCGGTCCGGATGGACATCGAGCCGATGCCCTGACGCCCTGATGCCGATGCCCTGACCATGCGCTAGCCGAGCAGCGGCAGCGCGGTGATCTCGTGGCCGTCCCACAGGCGGTGGGTCTTCTCCTCCGGGTAGGGCACGACGGCGGGCTCGGCGTCGAGCACCTGGACCAGGCGGCGCTCGGTGTCGTACGCCGGCCAGCCCGGGTCGCCGGTCCGGGCGAACGCGGTCCAGGACGCGCGGAACCGGGCGGACAGGGCCAGTGCCGTCGCGTCGGGTTCGGTCCCGGCGAACAGCAGGGCGCCCAGGTCCGCCCGGAAGGTGCCGAAGAGCAGCGGCAGGTCGAGGGCGTGGCAGGCGCCGAGGGCACCGCCGCCGCCGGGGGCCGGCCAGGTCAGCTCGTAGGCGTGCGCCCGGCCGCCGCCCGCGAGCTGCGCCTCGGCCAGCCGCATCGTCGGCACCGCGAACAGCCAGTCCGTCTGCACCTTCTCGTACAGTTCCCCGGCGCTCGCGGCCGGGAAGGCGGCCCGGTAGGCGGCCGCTCCGTCCGGGCCGGGGGCGTACATCCGCAGCGCGGCCGCCGCCCGCTCCTCGCCGATCTGCCCGAGCTGTCCGGCCAGGGCGACGAACAGCCGGAACTCGTCGCGGTTGTGCCCGACGACCAGGTCCACGTCCCGGGCCGCCCCGGCGGCCAGCGCCGGCCACGGCAGCACGGGCAGCACCTCGCCGTCCACCACCGGCGAGTACGGCGTCACCGTCGGCGCGGCCTGCCCCCAACGGCCGGTGTACCCGGCCATCTTGGCGGCCAGTGTCTGCCCGGCGCCGACCAGCCGGTCCGGGTCGACGGCGGCGAGGTCGGCGGCGGTCGGGCGGCGGCCCGCCTCGGCGGCGAGGGCGGCACCGATGTCCCGGGCCAGTTCGTCGGAGAAGAACGTGCCCGGCACGCTCTGCGCGATCGCCCGCCGGAACAGTCCGGCCGCCGCCGGCATGACCAGCAGCGCGGCGATGGACCCGGCGCCGGCCGACTCCCCGAACACGGTGACCTGCCCGGGGTCGCCGCCGAAGCCGGCGATGTTCGCCCGGACCCACTCCAGCGCGGCCACCTGGTCGAGCAGTCCCCGGTTGGCGGGCGCTCCCCCGATGCGGGCGAAGCCCTCCATGCCGACGCGGTAGTTGAAGGTGACGACGACCAGGTCGCCGTCGGCGGCTATCCGCCGGGCGTCGTAGCCGGGGCTGCCGCCGTGGCCGAGCTTGTAGGCGCCGCCGTAGATCCACACCAGCACCGGGCGGCGGGCGGCCGGGTCGGCGTCGGGCGTCCAGACATTGGCGGTCAGCCAGTCACCGTCGCCCGAGCCGGGGCCCCGCCGGCCCGGCACCAGCAGGTCCTGCGGGGGCGGCGGGCCGAAGGCGTAGGCGTCCCGCGTGCCGTCCCACTTCGCCGGCGGGCGCGGGGCGGCGAACCGGGCCGCGCCGACCGGCGGGGCGGCGAACGGGACGCCGCGGAAGACGGTGAGGCCGTCCTCGCGGCGTCCGCGCACCGCACCGGCGGCGGTGCGCACCACGGCCTCGGCGGCCTGGATGTCCGTCATCGACCACTCCTCACTGGATACCAGCTGGTGATTTCACGGACCCTACGCGGCCGTCCGCACCCGGCTCAGCTGAGGGTCTTCAGCGACGCGGCGTCGTACGGGGCCAGTTCGGCGAAGCGGCCGGCGAGGACCTTCTCGGCCCAGTGCGGGTCCTGGAGCAGGGCGCGGCCGACGGCGACGAGGTCGAACTCGTCGCGCTCCAGGCGCTCCAGCAGGTCGTCCAGGCCGCGCAGTTCGGCGCCCTTGCCGAGGAACGCCTGGCCGAACTCGCCGTCCAGGCCGACCGAGCCGACCGTGATGACGGGCCTGCCGGTCAGCTTCTTGGTCCAGCCGGCCAGGTTGAGGTCGCTGCCGTCGAACTCGGGCCGCCAGTAGCGGCGGGTGGAGGCGTGGAAGGCGTCGACGCCGGCCGCGGCGAGCGGGGTGAGAATCGCCTCCAGCTCCTGCGGGGTCTCGGCGAGCCGGGCGCCGTAGGCGTCCTGCTTCCACTGCGAGTACCGGAAGATGACCGGGAAGTCCGCCGACACTCGCGCCCGCACGGCCGCGACGATCTCCGCCGCGAACCTGGTCCGGGCCACCGGGTCGCCGCCGTAGGCGTCGGTGCGGCGGTTGGTGCCGGACCACAGGAACTGGTCGACGAGGTAGCCGTGGGCACCGTGGATCTCGACGCCGTCGAAGCCGATGCGTTCGGCGTCGGCGGCGGCCTGGGCGAACGCGGCGACCACGTCGTCGACGTCCTGCTGGGTCATCGCCGTGGCGGTCGGCTCGTCCTCGCCGATGCGCAGGCCGGAGGGGCCGTGGGACGGGGCGTCGGGATGGGGAGCCTGTCCCTCCTTGCGGACCGTGCCGATGTGCCAGAGCTGCGGCACGATGGTGCCGCCGGCGGCGTGCACCGCCTCGGCGACCTTCGCCCAGCCCGCGAGCTGCTCCGCGCCGTGGAACCGGGGCACCCGGTCGCTCAGCCCGGCGGAGGGATGACCGACGTACGTCCCCTCCGTGACGATCAGTCCGACCCCGGCGGCGGCGCGGCGCGCGTAGTACGACCGCACGTCCGGTCCGGGGACGCCGCCCGGCGAGAACATCCGGGTCATCGGGGCCATCGCGATGCGGTTGGGCACGGTCAGGCCGTTGATGACGGCCGGGCGGGCGAGGATCTCGGCGGCTCGGGCGGCGACGTCGGGGGAGGTGGTCACGTGGGGGCTCCTCTGGTCTGCGGAGATCTGGTCTGCGTAGATCTGACCTGCGTAGATCTGGTCGGCGTCATCCGATCCGCGTCGTCTGGTCCGCGTCGTCCGATCTGCGTCAACCGGTCAGTATGTGCACGCGCATACGTCCTGCGCTCCGCACAACCGACGCCCCGCCCGCGTCATTCCGTCCGTCCCGGCCGCATGACCGGGCTCACACCCCACCGCGGCGGCGGAACGCCGAAGGGCGGCACCCCCTGTCGGAACAGGGGATGCCGCCCTCGGTCACGCTACGGACGGATCCGACCCTCGGGAGGATCAGAAGTCCATGTCACCGCCCGGCATGCCGCCGCCGGCCGGGGCAGCGCCCGCCTTCTCCGGCTTGTCGGCGATGACGGCCTCGGTGGTGAGGAACAGCGCGGCGATGGAGGCCGCGTTCTGCAGCGCGGAGCGGGTCACCTTCGCCGGGTCGATGATGCCCTCGGCGATCATGTCCACGTACTCACCGGTCGCGGCGTTGAGGCCGTGGCCGACGGTGAGGTTGCGGACCTTCTCCACCACGACGCCGCCCTCGAGACCACCGTTGACGGCGATCTGCTTCAGCGGGGCCTCCAGCGCGAGCTTCACGGCGTTGGCGCCGGTCGCCTCGTCGCCGTCCAGCTCCAGCTTCTCGAAGACCTGGGAGGCCTGGAGCAGGGCCACGCCACCACCGGCGACGATGCCCTCCTCGACGGCCGCCTTGGCGTTGCGCACGGCGTCCTCGATGCGGTGCTTGCGCTCCTTGAGCTCCACCTCGGTGGCGGCACCGGCCTTGATGACCGCGACGCCGCCCGCGAGCTTGGCCAGGCGCTCCTGGAGCTTCTCGCGGTCGTAGTCCGAGTCGCTGTTCTCGATCTCGGCGCGGATCTGGTTGACCCGGCCGGCGACCTGGTCGGCGGAGCCGGAGCCGTCGACGATGGTGGTCTCGTCCTTGGTGATGACGACCTTGCGGGCGCGGCCCAGGAGGTCCAGGGTCGCGTTCTCCAGCTTGAGGCCGACCTCCTCGGAGATGACCTCGCCGCCCGTGAGGATGGCGATGTCGCCGAGCATGGCCTTGCGGCGGTCACCGAAGCCCGGGGCCTTGACGGCGACGGACTTGAAGGTGCCGCGGATCTTGTTGACGACCAGGGTCGACAGGGCCTCGCCCTCGACGTCCTCGGCGATGATCAGCAGCGGCTTGCCGCCCTGCATGACCTTCTCCAGGAGCGGGAGCAGGTCCTTGACGTTGGCGATCTTGGAGTTGGCGATCAGGATGTACGGGTCGTCGAGGACGGCCTCCATCCGCTCCATGTCGGTGGCGAAGTACGCCGAGATGTAGCCCTTGTCGAAGCGCATACCCTCGGTGAGCTCCAGCTCCAGACCGAAGGTCTGGGACTCCTCGACGGTGATGACGCCTTCCTTGCCGACCTTGTCCATCGCCTCGGCGATGAGCTCGCCGATCTGGGTGTCGGCGGCGGAGATGGAGGCCGTGGAGGCGATCTGCTCCTTGGTCTCGACGTCCTTCGCCTGCTCGAGCAGGGCGGCGGAGACGGCCTCGACGGCCTTCTCGATACCGCGCTTGAGGGCCATCGGGTTGGCGCCCGCGGCTACGTTGCGCAGGCCCTCCTTGACCAGGGCCTGGGCGAGCACGGTGGCGGTGGTCGTACCGTCGCCGGCGACGTCGTCCGTCTTCTTGGCGACTTCCTTGACCAGCTCGGCGCCGATCTTCTCGTACGGGTCCTCGAGCTCGATCTCCTTGGCGATGGAGACGCCGTCGTTGGTGATCGTGGGCGCGCCCCACTTCTTCTCGAGGACGACGTTGCGGCCCTTGGGGCCGAGCGTCACCTTGACGGCGTCCGCGAGCTGGTTCATGCCGCGCTCGAGGCCGCGCCGCGCCTCCTCGTCGAACGCGATGATCTTGGCCATGTGAAGTGGTCCCTCCAGGACTGGGGGTGATTCCTTCGGACCGCGCCCGCGCCCGCGACGGACGGCTCGCCGGCCTCGTGGGTTCCTTCCCCACCCGGCCTGCGGGCCTCACCGACCCGGTCCTTCGTTGTCACTCTCACCTTCAGAGTGCTAACGCAATGATTAGCACTCGACCCCTGCGAGTGCAAGCGCCTCCCCCGGATCGGGGGCGGCGCTCAGCCCCCGGCGAACATGCCGGAGGGCCCGTACCTCGACGAGGTACGGGCCCTCCGGAGAAGAACCGTTCGCTGCGGTGGTCGCGCGTATCAGGCAGAGACGCGGACCATGTCGGCCTGCGGGCCCTTCTGACCCTGCGAGATCTCGAACTCGACCCGCTGGCCTTCTTCAAGGGTGCGGTAACCGTCCATCTGGATCGCGCTGTAGTGGACGAAAACATCCGCACCACCGTCGACCGCGATGAAGCCGTACCCCTTCTCCGCGTTGAACCACTTGACGGTGCCCTGAGCCATGCCTAACTCCCCTATTACTGGCCCTTGCACAGATCCGCACTTCGCGAATCCGGGTCAGACCTCGCCCCCAAGGTTGCGGAGGCGTGCGCCGGAACGCGTCGACCGCGGCCGAATGTATCTGTCCAACTGCCCTCTGCAACAGGTCAATTGGACGAGAAATCCGGACGGGAGCGGTCCGGAATATGGTGAGAATTCGTCCGATTCCAGGGCAAGTCGGGCCACATGAAAGCCACAAAAGCCGCAAAGAATGCCCACAGTTTGGCTACATCTAGTCGGGCGGGCGGCAGAAATTCGGAGCTCGCGCTTCGGTGATCAGCAGCGCGTTCCCCAACTGTACCGCGCTCAACCACATGGAATTGCCCCCTCCGCTTCTATTGCGGAGGGGGCAATTCAGGGGAACGGTGCGTGACCGGCCGGGTCAGCCGCCGGCGACGGCGGGAATGATCGAGACGCCGGCCCCGTCGGGGGTCGCGGTCTCCAGGCCCTGCTCGAAGCGGACGTCGTCGTCGTTGACGTACACGTTGACGAACCGGCGCAGCTTGCCCTGGTCGTCCAGGACCCGGGCGGCGATGCCGGTGTGGTTCTTCTCCAGGTCGGCGATGACCTCGCCGAGGGTGGCCCCCTCGGCGCTCACTTCGGCCTGCCCGCCGGTGTAGGTACGCAGGATGGTGGGGATGCGGACAGAAACGCTCACTTCAGACCTCCGGTCAGGGGATGTACGCAGGGGCGCGGGGAACGCGGGGAACTGCGCGTCACGCCAGCCCCGCCGCACGGAACGATTCGAGGTTCGGCCGGATCGTCGCCGTGAGCCCGGTCCCGGCGACGGCGTCCAGCGTCTTGAGACCGTCCCCGGTGTTCAGCACGACAGTCGTCAGGCTCGGGTCCAGCAGACCCGCCTCGACGAGCTTCTGCGTCACGCCCACGGTGACCCCGCCCGCCGTCTCCGCGAAGATCCCCTCCGTGCGCGCCAGGAGCTTGATCGCCGCGACCACCTGCTCGTCGGTCACGTCCTCCACCGCGCCGCCGGTGCGGCGCGCGATGTCGAGGACGTACGGGCCGTCCGCCGGGTTGCCGATGGCCAGCGACTTGGCGATGGTGTCCGGCTTCTGCGGGCGGACCACGTCGTGGCCCGCCTTGAACGCCGTGGACACCGGCGAGCAGCCCTCGGCCTGCGCGCCGAAGATCTTGTAGGGCTTGTCCTCGACGAGCCCCAGCTCGATCAGTTCCTTCAGCCCCTTGTCGATCTTCGTGAGCTGGGAGCCGGAGGCGATCGGCACGACGAGCTGGTCGGGCAGCCGCCAGCCGAGCTGCTCGCAGATCTCGTACGCCAGGGTCTTGGAGCCCTCGGCGTAGTACGGCCGCAGGTTGACGTTGACGAAGCCCCAGCCCTCGCCGGCCGAGTCGCCGATCAGTTCCGAGCAGAAGCGGTTGACGTCGTCGTAGTTGCCCTCGATGCCGACCAGCTCGCCGCCGTAGATCGCGGCCATGACGACCTTGCCCTGCTCCAGGTCGTGCGGGATGAACACGCACGAGCGCAGGCCGGCCCGGGCGGCGGCGGCGCCGACCGCGCCGGCCAGGTTGCCGGTGGAGGAGCAGGACAGGGTGGTGAAGCCGAAGGCGCGGGCCGCTTCCAGGGCCTGGGCGACGACGCGGTCCTTGAAGGAGTGCGTCGGGTTGCCCGAGTCGTCCTTGACGTACAGGCCGCCGGTGACGCCGAGCTCGGCGGCGAGGCGGTCGGCCTTGACCAGCTTGGTCCAGCCCGGGTTGATGTTGGGCTTGTCGGCCACGTCGGCCGGTACGGGGAGCAGCGGCGCGTAGCGCCAGATGTTCGCGGGGCCCGCCTCGATGCGCGCACGGAGCTTCTCGGTGTCGTACCCGGAGAAGTCGTAAGCGATCTCCAGCGGGCCGAAACACTCCTCGCAGGCGAAGACCGGACCGAGGGGTACCCGGTGTCCGCATTCACGGCAGGAGAGCGCCGCGGCGGGGCCGAGATCGACAGCGGCAGCGGAGGTGGTGTTTTCGGCGGTCTGCACAGCCATGGAGGCGAGGCCCTTCCTCATCTTCCTCACGACGCATCTCGCCGTGAGACGGATTTGGCACCTTCCCGAGCCGGGAGCCTCGCATCTTCACGAGTGCCGGCTGGAGGGTTGCCGGGGCTTCATCGGGCCGTGTCCCTCTGCCCCTCTGGATGAGCTGTATGTGGTTGTCAGCGGCGGCCACCCCCGACATGCGATGGTCATCCGCGTTGTTCAAGACTGTAACCGAAGGCCAGGACAGTTGAGATAGTCGTCCGATGCGCGAGATGGATCACACCCGCGACACGTGGTCCGTACAGGGAGGAGCCGGGACCGTGCTGGAAGAAGTCGAGCGGTGGCTGAACGCGCGCTCCTGGTCCGTGTCCGACCGTCCGCTGCACCAGATCCTGGCCGCCAAGCAGCGCACGGGGCAGTCGGTCAGTGTGGTGCTGCCGGCGCTGAACGAGGAGGAGACGGTCGGTGACATCGTCGCGGCGATCCGGCACGACCTGATGTGCCAGGTGCCGCTGGTCGACGAGATCGTGGTGGTCGACTCCGGGTCGACGGACGCCACCTCGAAGGTGGCCACGGCGGCCGGCGCGCGGGTCGTGCACCGCGACGGCATACTCCCGCGGGTGCCGCCCGTGCCCGGCAAGGGCGAGGTGCTGTGGCGGTCACTGCTGGTGACCGGCGGCGACATCGTGGCGTTCGTCGACGCGGACCTGAAGGAGTTCTCGTCCGACTTCGTCACCGGCATCGTCGGCCCGCTGCTCACCGACCCGGACGTGCACCTGGTCAAGGCCATGTACGACCGTCCGCTGGGCGCCGCCGCGGGCCAGGGCGGCCGGGTGACGGAACTCATGGCCCGCCCGCTGCTGAACATGCACTGGCCGCGGCTGGCCGGGTTCGTGCAGCCGCTGGGCGGCGAGTACGCGGCCCGCCGGTCGCTGCTCGAGCAGCTGCCGTTCCCGGTCGGGTACGGCGTGGAGCTGGGCATGCTGGTGGACGCGCTGCACCTGGTGGGCCTGGACGCGCTGGCCCAGGTGGACGTCGGGGTGCGCAGGCACCGGCACCAGGACGGGCAGGCGCTGGGCCGGATGGCCGCCGCCATCTACCGCACCGCGCAGCTCAGGCTGGCCCGGGGCCATCTGATCCGGCCGTCGCTGACCCAGTTCGAGCGCGGCGCGGACGGATTCGAGCCACGCACCTTCTCGGTGGACACCGAGGAACGGCCGCCGATGCTGGAGATCGCCGAGTACGCCCGGCGCAAGGTCGCGTGAACGTACGTTTGAGCTGTTCGCGGCCGGGCTAGGTTGAGGCGTATGGCTTCCACCTCTTCGTCATCCTTCGGTGCTGCTCAGGTGCTGGTGGCCTCCAACCGGGGCCCCGTCTCGTACGAGATCCAGGAGGACGGTTCGCTGCGGTCGAAACGCGGCGGCGGCGGACTGGTCTCCGGGCTGTCGGCGATCGGGCCGGACGCGGGGGCGCTGTGGGTGTGCTCGGCGCTGTCCGACGGCGACCGCGAGGCGGTGCGGCGCGGGGCCGGCGAGGACGGCGTGCGGATGCTGGACGTCCCGGCCGAGGTGCACGCGGACGCGTACAACGGGATCGCCAACTCGGTGCTGTGGTTCGTGCACCACATGCTGTACCAGACGCCGCTGGAGCCGGTCTTCGACGCGGAGTTCCGGCGGCAGTGGGCGTCCTACGAGGCGTTCAACCGGGCGTTCGCGCAGGCGCTGGCCGAGGAGGCCGCCGAGGGCGCGGCCGTGCTGGTGCAGGACTACCACCTGACGCTGGTGCCGGGGATGCTGCGCGAGCTGCGCCCGGACGTCAGGATCAGCCACTTCTCGCACACGCCGTGGGCGCCGGTGGAGTACTTCCGGATGCTGCCCGACGACATCGCCGCCCAGGTGCTGCGCGGGATGCTGGGCGCGGACCGGCTGGGCTTCCTCACCCGGCGCTGGGCGGACGCGTTCACCGGGTGCTGCGAGGCGCTGGTGGGCGGGCTCGGGGAGACGGTGATCGGTGTGCACGGGCTGGGCGCGGACGCGGACTTCCTGCGGAAGCGGTCGCACCAGGCCGATGTGGACGAGCGGATGGCGGCGCTGCGGGAGCAGATCGGGACCGGGCCGGACGGCGGTCCGCGCCGGACGGTCGTGCGGGTGGACCGGACCGAGCTGTCGAAGAACATCGTGCGCGGGCTGCTGGCCTACCGGCGGCTGCTGGCGGACCGGCCCGAGTGGCGCGAGCGGGTGGTGCACGTCGCGTTCGCCTACCCGTCCCGGCAGGACCTCGCCGTCTACCAGGAGTACACGGCCGAGGTGCGGCGGGTCGCGGAAGCGATCAACGAGGAGTTCGGTACGGCGGGCTGGACGCCGGTCGTGCTGCACGTCAAGGACGACTTCGCGCGGTCGCTGGCGGCGTACCGGCTGGCGGACGTGGCGCTGGTCAACCCCATCCGGGACGGGATGAACCTGGTCGCCAAGGAGGTGCCGGTGGTCTCCGACGAGGGGTGCGCGCTGGTGCTGTCCCGGGAGGCGGGGGCGTACGAGGAGCTGGGCGAGGACGCGGTGGTCGTCAACCCGTACGACGTGACGGGGACGGCCGAGGCGCTGCACACGGCGCTCGGCCTGCCGGCGGGCGAGCGGGCCGAGCGGTCGAAGCGGCTGGCGGCGGCGGCGACCGCGCTGCCGCCGGCCCGGTGGTTCCTGGACCAGCTGGAGGCGTTGCGGGGCTGAGGGGCGGCTACTTGGTCTGGACGGCCGGGCAGTAGCCGGTGTCGTTGCCGATCGAGTTGATCTCGGCGTTGGAGCGGGAGTCGCCGGCGTAGTCGATCAGGTCCGTGCACTTGGTGTCGCCCTTCGCGGAGGTGCCGGTCAGCGGGGCCGGGCAGGTGCCGGTGTCGGAGCCGATCGAGTTGATCTCGGCGTTCGAGCGCGGGTCGCCGGCGTAGTCGAGCTGGTTGGTGCACCGGCTGGTGTCCACGGCGGCTGCGGACTCGGACGTGCTGCCGGTGCCGGTTCCCGCGCTGTCCGTGCCCGCCGTGGTGTCCGTGCCGGTGTCCGTGCCGGTTTCCGTCGTGGTCTCGGCCGTGGTCGCGGTCTCCGCCGGGGTGGACGGCTGGGTGGCGCTCGTGGTGGCGGGGGCGGCGGCGTCGGTGCCGCCGCCGTTGTCGCAGGCCGTGAGCGTCAGGCCGGCCACGAGGGCGACGAGGGCGAGGATCGGGGTCTTGCGAGCGGACATGGGGTTTCCTCCTCGGTTGCGGGCCCGGCACTGCGCGGGCCTGTCGTAAGCGAGGAGGGCGGGGCGCGGCGGCCCGTTGCCCCGGGCGGGACGTCCGGACCGTCCTGTGACAGTCGGGGAAACCCGCTGTGACGTTGTCTCAGTCGTCCTGGGCCAGCCGCCGGGCGAGCGCGCCCAGCAGGGCGACCACCCCGGCCGGGCCGGCCACCTCCACGTCGGCGCGCTTCCTGAGCTCCGTCACCTCGTCGCTGCCGCTGCACACCAGCAGGCCGGGGACGCCCTCGGTGCGCAGCCGGTCGACGGCGGAGTAGGCGGGCAGGTCGCCGAGGTCGTCGCCGGCGTAGAGGACCGAACCGGCGCCGGTGGCGCGGACGTGATCCAGCAGGGCGGCGCCCTTGTCCATGCCGGGCGGGCGCAGTTCCAGCACCATGCGGCCGGGCTCGACGATCAGTCCGTGCCGGGCGGCGAGGTCGGTGAGCGGGCCGCGCAGCCGCTCGAAGGCGGCCCCCGGGTCGGCGGCCCGGCGGGTGTGGACCGCGACGGAGCGGCCCTTGTCCTCGGTCCAGGTGCCCTCCGTGCCGCTGTGCGCCAGCAGTGCGGGCAGTTCGGCGCGGACCGCGGCGACCCCGGGGTGCGGGGGCGGGGCGGTGACGGCGCCGGTGCCGGCGTCCCAGCGTTCGGCGCCGTAGTGGCCGAGGACGACGAGGTGTTCCAGGCCGGGTACGTCCGCGAAGCCGCCGTGCCGGACGGCGACCTCGGCCGGGCGGCCGGTGATCACCGCGACGGAGCCGACCCGGGGGGCGAGCGCGGCCAGCGCGGGCACCGCGGCGGGGTGGGCGCGGGCCCGGTCGGGGTCGGGCACGATCTCGGCGAGTGTGCCGTCGAAGTCGAGCGCGATCACCGTCCGGCGGGGGTCGGCGAGGATTCCGTCCAGCCCGGCCCGCCCGGCCTCGGTGGCGGGCGCCGGCAGGGGGGCCGGCGGGTCGGGGGTGACGTCCGGATGACTCGTGTGGCTGCCCATACGGCGAACCTATCCCGCGGGGGCGGGTACCACGCCTCGCCGGTCCGGCCTGCCTGGCCCGGCAGCTCGGCGGCTCAGCGGCCCGGCGACTCGGCGACCCGGCGGCTCAGCGCCCCGGCGGCTCGGCGGCCCGGCGGCCCGGCGGCCCGGCGGCTCGGCGGCTCAGCGCCCCGGCGACTCGGCGGCTCGGCAGCTCGGCGGCTCGGCGGCTCAGCGCCCCGGCGACTCGGCGGCCCGGCGACCCGGCCCACTGACCTCGTCGGGCCGGCCGACCACCCGCAACAGCCACCTCCCCGGCCGGCATCCGCCCCGCAGAGACATACAGCGCACCCAGCAGCTCCGGCCGGCACCTCCCGGCTACCCCGCCCGCCGACGCAGCGACCCGGCCGACAGACCCCCTCGGGCCGGCCCACCGCCCGCAACAGCTACCTCCCGGCCGGCATCCGCCCCGCAGAGACATACAGCGCACCCAGCGGCACCGGCCGGCGGGCCCACGCCCCGGTCCAGCCGGCCGCACGGCCCCTTCACCGTTCCGCCCGCCGGGCATCCCGTACCCGCCGCAGCCGGTTCACCGTCACCCGTCGGCGGACTAGAGCCCGCGCCCCCGGTCCAGCCGGCCGCACGGCCCCCTCACCGTTCCGCCCGCCGGGCATCCCGTACCCGGCGCAGCCGGTTCACCGTCACCGGGTCCTCGCGCAGGGCGCGGGGGTCGTCCAGGAGGGCGTTGAGGAGTTGGTAGTAGCGGACCGGGACCAGGCCCAGTTCCTCGCGGATCGCGCGCTCCTTCGCGCCGGGGCCGGAAAACCCGCGGCGCTCCAGCGCGAGGATGCCCCGCTCCCGCTCCCCCAGCGACCGCCGCCCGCCTTCGCCTTCGTCCATGACCGCACCGTAACGCCGGCCACTGACACCGGGACGGCGCTAGTCGGCCTGCGTCGCCGTCGTCTGGAGCAGTTCGAGGACCGACTTCGGGTCCTGGCCGGCGGCGACCGCCTTGCCGATGTTCTTCTTGATCGCCGCGCTGACCGTGGCCCAGGAGGTCTCGCCCACCGGATACAGCTCGGAGGAGACCAGTTCGTCGAGGAACGGCTTGAGGTCCTGGTCCTCGTCCGCCGCCGCCATCGTCTCGGAGGCCGAGCCGGTGACCGGCAGCAGGTCGTAGCGGCAGGAGAAGTCGAGGACGTTGGCGTCGCTGTAGACGAAGTCGAGGAAGTCGCCGACCTGCTCCTGGTGGCCGTTCTGCTTGAAGGCCGTCATCCAGTCGGTGACACCCAGCGTGCTCTGGCTCGGTCCGTCCACGCCGGGCGTCGTCACCATGCCGAACCGCACGCCCTTCTTCTCGGCCATCGCCATCAGCGACGGGTGGCCGTTGAGCATGCCGACCTCCCCGTTGGCGAACGCGGCGAAGGCGTCCGCGCGGTTCAGCTTGCCGGGCGCGACCGGGCCGGTCAGGTCCTTGTCGACCAGTTCGTCCTTGAGCCAGGTGAAGGTGTCGATGTTCTGCGCGGAGTCGATGCCGTAGGTGCCGACCGTGTCGGTGTAGCCGCCCCCGCCGCTGAGCATCCACTGCATCGTCTCCGCCTGCGCCTCCTCGGACCCGAGCGGCAGCGCGTAGGGGTACGTCACCCCCTCGGCCTTCAGCGCCTCGGCGGCGGCGGCCAGGTCGGCCCAGCTCCTGGGCGCGCTCAGGCCCGCCTCGGCGAAGAGGGTCTTGTTGTAGAACAGCACCCGCGTGGACGCCGCGAACGGCATCCCGTACTGCACCCCGTTGACCTGCCCCGCGGTGGCGAGCTGGGAGACGAAGTTGGCCTGCGTGGGGATCGAGAGCAGGTCGTCGGCCCGGTAGAGCAGGTCCTCGTCGGCGTAGTCGGCGTAGGCGCCGATCTGTGCCAGGTCGGGCGCCTTGCCGGCGTCGACCAGTTCCCGGACCTTCCGGTCGACGTCGTTCCAGGAGTAGACGGTGACGTCGACGTGCACGTCGGGGTGGCTGGACTCGTACGACGCGGCCAGTTCGTCCCAGTACCGCTGGGAGCCGTTGGACTTGCCGGAGCCGTAGTCGGCGGCGACCAGCCGCAGCGTCACCTCGTCCGGCCCGCCCGCGCCGCAGCCGCCGAGGAGTGCCGTCAGACCCAGCGCGGACACCACCGCGATCGTCCCTTTTCCACGCCGCCGCACTGTTCGCTCCCCGCTTCGCCGACCGGTTACCGCCGATCGTTGTCCGTTTACCGGATCAAGGTCTACACCACGCGAGTGGACTAGACCTCTCGTGGGTCATCGGGTCACACTGTCCCCGTGAGACATGTCATCGCCCTGGACGTGGGCGGCACCGGAATGAAGGCCGCGCTGGCCGGGCCTGGCGGCGAACTGCTGCACCAGGCCCGCCGGCCCACCGGCCGCGACCGCGGGCCCGAGGCGGTCGTCGAGTCCATCCTGGAGTTCGCCGCCGACCTGGGCGCCCTCGGGACGCGGCGGTTCGGCACACCGCCCGCGGCGGCCGGTGTCGCCGTCCCCGGCATCGTGGACGACGCCCGCGGCCTCGCCGTCTACGCCGCCAACCTCGGCTGGCGGGACGTCCCGCTGCGCACCCTGCTCAGCGACCGGCTCGGCGGCGTCCCGGTCGCCCTCGGCCACGACGTGCGCACCGGCGGCCTCGCCGAGGGCCGCATCGGCGCGGGCCGGGGCGCCGACCGGTTCCTCTTCGTCCCGCTCGGCACCGGCATCGCGGGCGCCATCGGCATCGACGGCCGGGTGGAGGGCGGCGCGCACGGCTTCGCGGGCGAGATCGGCCATGTCGTCGTACGTCCCGACGGCGTCCCCTGCCCGTGCGGGCAGCGCGGCTGTCTGGAGCGGTACGCGTCCGCGAGCGCGGTCGGCCAGGCGTGGGCGGCGGCCTCGAGCGACCCGGCGGCGGACGCCGCGGACTGCGCCAAGGCCGTCGACGCCGGGGACGTACGGGCGCTGCGGGTCTGGCAGGAGGCGGTGGACGCCCTGGCCGACGGCCTGGTCACCGCCCTCACCCTGCTGGACCCCCGGGCCCTGATCATCGGTGGCGGTCTGGCGGAAGCGGGGGAAACCTTGTTCACACCGCTGCGGGCGGCCGTGACCCGCCGGCTCACCTTCCAGACCCAGCCGTCCATCGTCCCGGCGGCCCTGGGCGACACGGCGGGATGTCTCGGCGCCGGTCTCCTGGCCTGGGATCTACTCGACGCAACGGACCGTACGGAGGAAACAACGTGACGGACATGCCCTCAGGGGCGCGGGGAACTGCGCGAGCAACCACCACGAACCCGCTCCCCGCAACGGACAAGTCCCCCCTGATCCTTTCCGGCGCCAACGTTGTCCTTCCGACGGGAACCGTCCAGGGCGGTCAAGTGACCGTCGACGGCACCCGCATCGCCGCCACCGCCCCGGAGCACGCCCGCGTCATCGACCTGACGGCGCACTGGATCGTCCCCGGCTTCGTGGACCTGCACAACCACGGCGGCGGCGGCGCCTCCTTCGCCGGCGGCACCGCCGAGGACGTGCTGAAGGGCGTCGCCACGCACCGCCGGCACGGCACGACCACCGTCGTCGCCTCCGCCGTCACCGGTGACCTGGACTTCCTCGCCCTGCACGCCGGGATGCTCGCCGAGCTGGCCCAGCAGGGCGACATCGCCGGCATCCACTTCGAGGGCCCGTTCATCTCCCCGTGCCGCAAGGGCGCGCACGACGAGCAGTTGCTGCGCGCCCCCGACCCGGCCGAGGTCCGCAAGCTGATCGACGCCGCGCACGGCCACGCCAGGATGATGACGCTGGCCACCGAGCTGCCCGGCGGTCTGGACTCCGTACGGCTGCTCGTCGAGCACGGCGTGCTCGCGGCCGTCGGGCACACGGACGCCACGTACGAGCAGACGCTCCAGGCGATCGACGCGGGCGCCACCGTCGCCACCCACCTGTTCAACGCGATGCCGCCGATCGGCCACCGCGCGCCGGGCCCGATCACCGCCCTGCTGGAGGACGAGCGGGTCACCGTCGAGCTGATCAACGACGGCGTGCACCTGCACCCGGCCGCGCTCCGGCTCGCCTTCCACCACGCGGGGGCGGCCCGCGTCGCCTTCATCACCGACGCGATGGACGCGGCCGGTTTCGGCGACGGGCGCTATCTGCTCGGCCCGCTGGAGGTGGAGGTGCGCGAGGGGGTGGCCCGGCTGGTGCAGGGCGACTCGATCGCCGGGTCCACGCTCACCCTGGACCGGGCCTTCAAGCGGGCGGTGACGGTGGACGGGCTGCCGGTCGGTGACGTGGTCGCGGCGATCTCCGCCAACCCGGCGCGGCTGCTCGGCCTGGCCGACCGGGTGGGTTCGCTGGAGCCGGGCAAGGACGCCGACCTGGTGGTGCTGGACGCGGCGTTCGACGTGGTGGGCGTGATGCGCCGGGGCCGGTGGGTGGTCGATCCCCGACCGAGCTGATCCGTGCGGGGGGCTGGGCCGGCCGCCGTCCGTTTGGCATGATCGAAGCAAGCGCCGAAACAACAGCATTCGCACGCACTCGGGAAATCGGGGGGCCGGCTCGGTGATCCTCACGGTCACGCTGAACACCGCTCTCGACATCACCTACCGCGTCCGGGGCCTGACCCCGCACGCCTCCCACCGGGTCACCGAGGTGACCGAACGCCCCGGCGGCAAGGGCGTCAACGTGGCCCGGGTGCTGGCGTCCCTCGGGCACGAGGTGACGGTCACGGGCTTCACCGGCGGCGCCACCGGCCGCGCCGTGCGGGACGGCCTCGCCGGCCGGGACCGGGTGGTCGACGCGCTGCTGCCGGTCGCGGGCGCCACCCGGCGCACCATCGCCGTCGTCGACGAGCGCACCGGCGACACCACCCAGCTGAACGAACCCGGCCCGCTGATCACTCCCGCCGAGTGGAACACGTTCCAGGAGGCGTACGGGGATCTGCTCGCCGGGGTCTCGGCGGTGGCGCTGTGCGGCAGCCTGCCGCCGGGCGTCCCGGTGGGCGCGTACGCCGCCCTGGTGCGCACCGCGCGGGCGGCCGGCGTGCCGGTGCTGCTGGACACCAGCGGGGAGCCGCTGCGCCGGGCGGTCGCCGCCCGCCCCGACCTGATCAAGCCGAACGCCGACGAGCTGGCCGAGCTGACCGGTTCGTACGAGCCGCTGCGGGCCACCCAGGACGCCCGGCGGCGCGGTGCCCGCGCGGTGGTCGCCTCGCTGGGCGCCGACGGGCTGCTGGCGGTGACCGGGGAGGGCCGCTGGCGGGCCGCGCCGCCCGCCCGGGTGCGCGGCAACCCGACCGGCGCCGGCGACTCGGCGGTGGCGGGGCTGCTGTCGGGGCTGGCCGAGCGGCTGCCCTGGCCGGACCGGCTGGCCCGCGCGGTCGCCCTGTCGGCGGCGACGGTGCTGGCGCCGGTGGCGGGCGAGTACGACCGCGCCGCCTACGAGGAACTGCTCGGCCGGGTGACCGTGCTCCCGGAGGCCGGCGCGGCCTGACCGGGCACGGTCGCCGGGCTCAACCCGGGATCAGCTCGGTATCAGCTCCGGACTCAGCCCGGCCTCAGCTCTTGACCTGGCCTTCCTTAAGCCAGAGCTGGTCCAGCAGGATGTCGCACTTGTCGCCGTCCTGGCAGGAGACGGAGATGGTGTTGGTGCCCTTGTTGAGCGACGGGTAGGCGTAGGTCTGGGTCCAGCCCTTGGTGTAGTCGCCGTCCTTGGCCCCGGCGAAGTTGCCCAGGTTGAGCTTGCTGCCGAACGCCTTGCCGTTGATCGTCAGCGTCATCGACTGGTCCGCGTCGGCGGTGCTGTAGCGGGCGAAGAGGGTGTAGACGCCGTCCTTCGGGATGCCGTCGACGGTCCAGGTGGCCGAGGCACCGGTCTGGTTGAGGCCGGTCACGTAGGTGCCGCCCTCGGACTCGGCGCCCTCTACGTCGGAGGCGGTGGCGGCGCCGCTGAGCTGGAGGCCCGCGGCGTCGGTGGTGGGCAGTTCCGCGTCGTCCTGCGCGCTGCTGCTGGCGGACGGGGACGACTCGCCGGTCTGGGACTGGGTCGGGGTGGCGCCGCCGGCCTGGTCCTCGCTCTTGTCGTCGTCCGAACCGCTGCTGGTCATGGCCACGCCGATGCCGATGACGACGGCGGCGACCACCGCGATGGCGCCGATCAGCAGGCCCTTGGTGTTGGGGCCGCGCCGCCCGCCGCCGCGTCCGCCGCCGTGTCCGGGCTGCTGGTGCGGGGCGGTGGGGGCGCCGCCGCCGGGAAGTGTCTCCGGGGCCGCGTAGTGCGGGTTCTGGGCGCCGTAGGGCTGGTTCTGCGCGCCGTGCGGCGGGGTCTGGGCGCCGTACGGCGCGTTCGGCCGGCCGTAGGCGCCCTGCTGCTGCGGGGCGGCCTGGGGGGCGGCGGACTGGCCGCCGTACTGGCGGGTACCGACCGGGCGCACGCGGTTGACCGAGCCCGGGTAGCCGTAGCCGCCGGACGGCGGCTGGGCCCCGTTGGCCTGCCCGTCGGCGTACAGATAGCCGAAGGGGTCGTCGTCCTCGGGCGTGCTCGCGCCGTTGTTGCCGGGCGTCATCCCTAGGTCTCCTAACCAGGTGCGGTGCGGGTGCGGTGCGTGTGGTGAGAGGCCGAGCCTACCCGGTGTCGGTGACCCGAACGGGTGACCCGGACCGCATCAACTCGCTGACCTGGGGGTCATCCCGCCCGCCGATGTTGTTTGGGACGAGATCGTTTCTCGATGTACATCCGCTCGTCGGCGGACTTCAGCACCTCGTCGGCGGTCATGCCGCAGTGCGCCCAGCCGATGCCGAAGCTGGCGCCCACCCGGACCGCCCGGCCCTCGGCCCGAATCGGCTGGATGATCTCGTTGCGCAGCCGTACGGCGAGGTCGGCGGCGTCGGCCCGGCCGAGCCCGTCGGCGAGGATGACGAACTCGTCGCCGCCGAGCCGGGCCACCGTGTCGCCGTCCCGGACGCCCCCGGAGAGCCTGCGGGCCACCTCGATGAGCACGGCGTCGCCCGCGTTGTGCCCGAACCGGTCGTTGATCGACTTGAAGCCGTCGAGGTCGCAGAAGAGCACCGCGAGCCCCTTGGTGCCGTCGTCCCGGTCACCCTCAGGAGTGATGGCGTGCACGTGGTGGTCGTGCCCGTCGTACGGGCCGGGGCCGGGGTGCGGCGGCGGGAAGTCGAAGTCGAAGCGGTGCCCGCCGGAGTCGAGGACGAGGTCCTTGTGCGGGACGTCCCCGTAGGCGGCGTCCATGGCGTCGACCGCCGGGTGCGCGGACTGGGGGCGGGTGCACAGCCGGGCGGCGAGGCGGGAGCGCAGTTCGGCCGAGTTCGGCAGGCCGGTGAGGGAGTCGTGGGAGGCGCGGTGGGCCAGCGCCAGTTCGCGGCGCTTGCGCTCCTCGATGTCCTCGACGTGGGTGAGCAGGAAGCGGGGTCCGTCGGCGGCGTCGGCGACGACGCTGTTGCGCAGCGAGACCCAGACGTAGGAACCGTCCCGGCGGCGCAGCCGCAGCTCGGCCCGGCCGCCCTCGGCGGAGGTGCGCAGCAGGGTGCCGATGTCCTCGGGGTGGACCAGGTCGGAGAAGGAGTAGCGGCGCATCGCGGAGGCGGGGCGGCCCAGCAGGCGGCACAGCGCGTCGTTGGTGCGCAGGATGCGGCCGTGCTGGTCGCCGCCCATCTCGGCGATGGCCATGCCGGAGGGGGCGTACTCGAACGCCTGCCGGAAGCTCTCCTCGCTGGCGCGCAGGGCCTGCTGCTCGCGCTCCAGCCGGACCAGGGCGCGCTGCATGTTGGAGCGCAGCCGGGCGTTGCTGATCGCGATGGCCGCCTGGAACGCGTACATCTGCAAAGCCTCGCGGCCCCAGGCGCCGGGCCGGCGGCCGTTGCGCGGGCGGTCCACCGAGAGCACCCCGATCAGCTCGCCGCTGGTGCCGCCACCCTGCGGGCCGGGGGCGTACATGGGGGCGAAGAGGCGGTCCGAGGGGTGCCACTCGTCCTCGAAGCGGGGCGCGGGCCCGTCGGTGTACCACTGCGGTACGTCGTCGTCGTCGAGGATCCAGCCCTCGGTGTGCGGTATGAAGATCAGGTCGCCCCAGCGCTCGCCCATGTTCAGCCGGCGCTCCCAGGAGGCGCGGGGGCCGACGCGGCCGGTGATGAGGGCCTCGGCGGCCGAGTTCCCGGCGAAGGCGGCGACGACGAGGTCGCCGTCGGGGCGGGCGAGGTTGACGCACGCCATCTCGTAGCCGAGGGCTTGCACCACGCCGTCCGCGACGGTCTGCAGGGTGTCCGCCAGGCTGCGGGCCGTGTTCATGTCGGCCATGGCCTGGTGCAGTTGCCGAAGGGACGCAAGGCGGACGTACGGCTCCGACTCGGTCTCCATGCTCGCCCTCCCCCCGAGACCTCGCGCGAATCAAGGGTTCTCTTCGGCGCCTTTGCCGGATCGTGCACGATGATGCTCTTGCAGCTTCCCCGCCACTGAATCACAGCGCGCTGCCCACTCGGTACACAGGGTCAACAATTCCTACCCCTTGTGACTCAAGTCACAGCGAAAGATGAACAATTGGACGGCGTTTCCGCGCTTTCCCAGCGCGTTTCCTGAACGCAAATTTTGTCCTTGCTGGTCCTGTGCTGGTCCTGTGCTGGTCCTAGGTCCCCGGTCCGTCTCCGGTCCGGGACCGGGGGCCGATGCGGGTGCCGGGGCGCGGCCGTTAGCGTGACCGGGTGTCCGCCTCCAGCCCCGCCACCGTGTCCTTTCCTTCCGCAGCGGCCGTGCATGCTGAGGGAGTGAGCAACGACGAGTTCCGTGCCGCCATGTCCCGGCTGGCCTCGGGCGTGGTCCTGGTGACCGCGCGGGAGGCGTCCCTGGACCCGGACGACCCCACCGCCCCGCTCGGGGAGGACGTGGGCATGACGGCGACGGCCTTCCTGTCGGTCTCCCTCGACCCGCCCCTGGTCCTGGTGAGCCTGCGCGAGGGCTCCCGGATGGACGACCTGCTGGACGACCAGCCCCTGTGGGCGGTCTCGGTCCTGTCGGAGAGCCAGCGGCACATCGCCGGCCGGTTCGCGATGAAGGGCCGGCTCAGCGACCGGCTGCTCTTCGAGGACATCCCGTACGCACGCGGCGAGAAGTCGGACGCCCCGCTGGTCGGCGGGGCGCTGGCCACCCTGGAGTGCCGCACCGAGCAGCGGGTCCCGGCCGGCGACCACACCCTGGTGATCGGCCGGGTGCTGACCGCGCGGGTGCCGAGCGCGGAGGGCGGCCCGCTGACCTACTTCCGGGGGCGGTACCGGCAGTTGGGCTGAGCGGAAATCCGTGGCGGCGCGGGGAGTTCTCCGCCTACCGTCCGCACATGACGACGCCCGGACCGCAGCTCGAAGAGATCAGCCCGCGCAACCTGGCCGCCGCGCTCGGTGTGCGGGTCCGCCCGGACCAGGAGTTCGCGGTCTCCCCCGTGGTGAAGTCCCTGGCCGAGGCATACGTCCATCCCGATGTCGCGTGGCCGCGCCTGATCGTCGACGCCGGCCGCCCGGTCGGTTTCCTGATGGCCTTCTTCGACATCGACTGGTTCGAGGACGGCAGCGTCCGCCGCTCCGGGCTGTGGCGGCTGAACATCGCGGCGGACGAGCAGGGCCGGGGCTACGGCCGGTTCGCGGTGGAGTCGGTGGCGGCGGAACTGCGCCGCCGCCAGACGAAGGAGTTCTACGTCTCCTGGCACCTCGGCCCGGCGGGTCCCGAGCCGTTCTACCTGAAGCTCGGCTTCCGGCCAAACGGGGAGACGGTGGAGGGGGAACGGGTGGCTGTGCTGGACCTGTCCGCGAACGCGAACACGGACGGGGAGTGAGGTCCCGGTCCTCAGTCCTCAGTCCTCATTCCTCAGTCCCAGCCCTTGCCGGTACGTCCGCGCTTGGTCTGGGCGCGCTGTTTCTTCTCCCGCAGCCGGCGCTCGTTGATGCCGCGCGGGATACGGGTCGGGCGGCGCGGCTTGGGCGGTGGTGCGGTGGCCTCGGCCAGCAGCGCCGCGAGGCGGACGGCGGCGGCCTCGCGATTGCGCCACTGGGAGCGGTGCTCGGAGGCGCGTACGGTGACGACGCCGTCGGTCAGCCGGCCGGCCAGCCGCTCCAGCGCCCGCCGCTTCCACACCTCGGGGAGCGCTTCGGTGCGGGCGAGGTCGAAGCGGAGTTCCACCTGGGTGTCGGTGGTGTTGACGTGCTGTCCGCCGGGCCCGGACGACCGCGAGAAACGCCAGATCAGCTCGGCCTCCGGGAGGGAGACGGAGCCTCGGATGACATGCGGGGCGGACGAGGGGGACATGGGGTCCATGTTCCCGTCCCGGTCCGGTCCACGTCACCCGAATATCCGAGGTAAAGAAAGTAAAGGGAGCTGGAACCTTGCGTACCCCCCTCTTCGTTCTTGGGGGTAGCTGTAGCTTTCTTGCCGTACGTACACGAGGGAAGGGACTCCCAACAATGGCTGTAAGCCTGTCCAAGGGTGGCAACGTCTCGCTCACCAAGGAGGCTCCGGGCCTGACCGCCGTCACCGTGGGCCTCGGCTGGGACGTCCGTACCACCACCGGCACCGACTTCGACCTGGACGCGTCCGCGATCGCGGTCAACACCCAGGGCAAGGTCTTCTCGGACGCCCACTTCGTCTTCTTCAACAACAAGGAGACGCCGGACCAGACCATCGTCCACACCGGCGACAACCGCACGGGTGAGGGCGCGGGCGACGACGAGGCGATCAACGTCAACCTGGCCGGCCTCCCGGCCGACATCGAGAAGATCGTCTTCCCGGTCTCGATCTACGACGCGGAGAACCGCTCGCAGAACTTCGGCCAGGTCCGCAACGCCTACATCCGCATCGTCAACCAGGCCGGCGGCGCGGAGATCGCCCGCTACGACCTGTCGGAGGACGCGGCCACCGAGACCGCCATGGTCTTCGGCGAGCTGTACCGCAACGGCGCGGAGTGGAAGTTCCGCGCAGTGGGCCAGGGCTACGCGTCGGGCCTGGTGGGCATCGCCCAGGACTTCGGCGTGAACGTCTGACGTCGCCTGTCTCTCTCCGGCCCCGTCTGAGCTTCGGTTCGGCGGGGCCGAGGGCTTGTCGGGCAGCCGGGAGGTTCTGCAGCCGGGAGGTTTCCGTGAGCGGGAACGACCCGCACATCCACGTCCGGTCGGAGGCCGTGCACGGAAACGCCGCCGTCCGGAACACGCTGGCGGCCACGTTCGGTCTGGCCGGTGACCTGCCGCGTCTCGTCACCACGGGCTGCGGGTCGCGAGTGCCGTACGCGATGACCTCTCCGCGTCCGGACCGGGTCACCTGCCTGCCCTGCCGTGAGCACGCCGGCCGCGCGCACCTCCGGTTCGCGCGGGAGGTGGAGCGCCTGAGCCGCATGCCGGGATCGGTCATCACCCCCGCCCAGGGAAAACTGGTCGCGGACCGGCATCACGGCCTGGCACGCGAGTTCTCCGACCCGGGCCCGGGTGACTGAGCCGCCGGTCCGCGCGGTCGGTGCGGCCCTCTTCACACCGGGGCCGGTCCGGGCCGGGGCTCCCCCACCTCGAACCAGAGCAGCTTTCCGGCGCCGCGCCGCCCCGGCAGCCCCTCGCCCAGCGACCAGGCGCCCCATTTCTCGGCGTACTCCCGCACGAGGTGCAGCCCGTGTCCGCCGCTCGCGCCGGGGGCGACCCGGGCCAGGGGTGATCCCGATCCCGGCTCGGCGAAGAGCGGGGCACGTACGGGTGGCCGTCCCACACTCCGACCCGGAGCCGCCCGTCACCGAGCGCGCTGATCCGCAGCGAGCAGGGCCCGCCCGCGTGCCGGTAGGCGTTGGTGACCAGCTCGGACACCAACAGTTCGACGTCGTCGACGACATCATGCCGCCCGTGCCCGCCGAGAGCGGCCCGCACGGTCATACGTGCGACGCGTGCGGCTCTGGGGTCATGGGGGAGGCGGAGGGCGTACGCCCAGGTGTCGGACAGGGATACGGTGCGCATGGGGGTCTCCGGGAGGTGAGGGAGAAGGCGGTTTCCCAACGGCCGCGCATGGCGGTGGCAGTGCCTGGGGAGGTGCGCTTCCGGCTGGAAGACGCGGCGAGTTGGGCGGTACGGGGACTACCGTAGACGCCACAGGGGAGATACATCCCCCATATCGGAGAGATGCACCTGCATTTGCCTCGTGTGGGTGACAAGCGCGCCGCCCAGCGGCTGAGGAGAGGTGTCTTGCCCCCCGTCAACAATCCGACTCTGCGTCAGCGGCGCCTTGGCGCCGAACTGCGCAAACTCCGTGAACGAGCTGGGTTCACGGTTACCCAGGCCGCCGCGCACTTGGGCGTCAACCAGGGCCGGGTCAGCATGGTCGAAACCGGTCGGAGTTCACTCAGCGCCGACCGCGTCCGGGCGATGGCTTCCGCCTACGACTGTGCCGACGAGAATCTGGTCACGGCCCTGTCAGCGATGACCGGCCGTCGGGTTCGCGGTTGGTGGGAGGAGTACCGCGAGCACCTCCCGACGGCCCTTGTCGACCTCGCCGAACTGGAACACCACAGCACCGGGCTGCGCGTAGCCCTCGCGATACACATCCCCGCGCTTCTACAGACCACTGCCCACGCGCGCGCCCTCTTCCGAGCCGTGGTCCCGCCCCTGCGCCAGTACGAGATCGAGCACCGACTCACTCATCGCATAAAGCGTCAGGGCATCCTTCACAGGGACACTCCGCTTCCGTACTCGGCAATCATCCATGAGTCGGCCCTTCGCATGGGCTTCGGCGGTCCAGCCGTCGCGCGTGGACAGCTCGGACACCTGCTGGAGATGAGTGAACTGCCCAACGTCACGATCCGTGTGGTCCCGTTCGGGGCGGAGCACTACCCAAGTACTGGACAATCCTTCGACTACGTCCAGGGAACCGTGCCCCAGCTCGACACCGTGCAACTGGACACTCACCATGGTGGCTGCGGATTCCTCGACGCCGAGGCGCAGTTGGTCAAGTACCGTGCCGTTCTGGATCACATGGAGTCCTGCACTCTCAGCGGTGCCGTGTCACGCGACTTCATCCACAACCTCGTACAAGACCTGTGAAAAGGGATCACGATGACGACTCCCCAGTGGCGGAAGTCCTCTTACAGCGGCGACAGTTCCAACTGTGTCGAGACAGCCGTCGACCGAAACACGATCCTGGTCCGGGATTCCAAGACCACCACACAGGCCGACCTCGCCTTCTCCTGCACCGTTTGGGAGGACTTCCTGTCGCACGTGCGAGAGGCTGCCTGAGTGCTTGCCGCACTGTTGCGCGCCGACGCACCGTTGGTCTTGGCAGAGTTCGCGCTGTCCGGCTGGTCCCGGCAGCAACACCCGGTTCCGGCGCAGCCGACCCGGGGTGGAGGCCCGTCACGTGCTCCCGCCCCGGGCGCCCGGCGTCCCGTGGTGGTCAGGGGCGGGGCAGCGGCAGGCCGGGCAGGTGCGGGTGCCGCAGGTGCTGTCCGCCGTCGTACACGTGCAGCGTAAACGTCTCCGGCCCCGGGCGGTCCGCCTCGTCGTACGCGGACAGCACGGCCTCGACCCGCTCCCACAGCTTCACCGGGCCGCCTTCGCGGACCTCCCACCTGTCCTCGTGCGGGGTGAGGGTGGCGGCTGAGCCGGTCACGACGTCGACCAGGTGCGCGACCTCGCCGACGGTCGTCAGTTGTGCGTCAGGCACGGCGCACTGGGCGAGGAACCGCAGGTGGAACGCCTCCTCGGTCGCGGCTGTGATCCGCTCCGGGCTGTGCCGGGCCAGCCGGCCGGTCTCCGGTAGCCCTGCGGCCCAGTGGGCGGGATTGCCGAACGCCGGCGCCGCGTGCGTACGGGCGGACATGAACGACACCGTGCCATCGAGCAACTGTCCCTCGGCGGTGCCGTCCGCGCCGACGGTGAGCAGGACGCGGGCATAGCCGTAGAGCCAGCCGGACAGGGTGAGCAGGATCTTCCCGCCCGGCCGAACTTGGGCCAGCAGCGCCGGGGGCACGGCGCGGAAGGAGCAGGCGGCCACGATCCGGTCGAACGATGCCTCGGGCCAATACCCGTACAGCCCGTCCGCCACGGCCAGCGTCGGAGTGTACCCCCGCGAGTACAGCGCGGCAGCGGCCCGGTGGAGCCGATGTGGGTCGACTTCGATGGACGTGACGTCGGCGGAGCCGAGGCGTTCGCAAGCGAGCGCGGTGGAATAGCCGGTACCGGTGCCGATCTCCAACACCGTGTGCCCTTCCTGCACGTCCGCGTCCGCCCACATCCGCACCACCAACGACGGCAGCGTGGACGACGAGGTCGGCGCCCCACCGTGCCGCACCCGCAGGGCCTTCCAGTCCGGCTCGTCGCCATCGAACTGGGTGATCAGCGTGGTGTCGGAGTACGCGGCGGCCAGCCACCGGCCATGGTCGGACTCGGCGGTGACCGGCTCCCACATCGTCAGGCCCTGCTCGTCGCGCTGGTCGGCGGGCAGGTAGAACCCGGGCACGAAAGCGTGCCGGGGCACCTTCTCCACCGCCGCCCGCCAGCCGGGATCGGCAAGGACGCCGTCGTCGGCGAGGGCCCTGGCCAGCGCCTCGCGCAGCCGGACGGCGTCGGTCTCATAGTCGGCGGGCGTCATCGGGCTCCGCCTCCTTCCATGCTCAGGATGTCGGCGAACGCCTCGGTGATGTCGTCGGCGTCGGGAAGCCAGCCCCACTGGCCGTTGGGGTTGCACTCGATGAACACCCAGTCCTCCGGTGCGTCGCCATCGCCGGTAAGGGCGAAGTCGAAGCAGCCGAAGACCAGGCCGAACGCGCTCAGGTAGCTGAACAGTGCCGCCTCGATCGGGGCCGGGACGGTGATAGGGGCGTGCAGGAGCTGGTCCCAGTCGCCGCGGCGCCAGTCCAGCGCACCGTCCGGCGCGGCGATTCGCTGGGCGAACACGCGGGGGCCGACCACGGTTATCCGGACGTCGCCGCTCTTGGGAATCTCGGCCTGGAACAGATGGGCGGTCACCGTAAGGGAGTCGTCAAAAGTGTCGGCCTCGACGCGCTGGGCCCAGATCGCGCCGGTGTGCCCGTCCTCCTCGGAACGCGGCAGGCCACGGAACGGTTTGTAGATCACCGGGCTGCGCTCGGCGGCGAACTTCCGGGTCTCCTCGACGTCGTTGGTGACCAGGGTCGGCGGAACAGTCAGGCCGAGCTGGGCCGCCCGCAGGAGCTGCGCGGGCTTGAAGTCCGCAGCTGTGACCGCCGAGGGGTGGTTGACGTACGTCGCACCATGCAGGTGACTGAGCACTCCGCCGAGACCGTGCCGGGCCTCGGCAGCGGCGAAGTCGCGCTGCTGGGCGGGCAGGTGCGCGAAGCGCGAGAGGTACGGGGTGGGGCGGCGGTAGTACACCGCCGCCACCTCCCCGAGCTCCACCTCGCGGCTGGCCGTACGCAACTGCCCGCCCCACGTCGGCGCCCCGCCGCCGATACGGGCGCCAAAGACCAGACCGGGCCCGATGTCAACCGGGTCGACGCGGGCGACGGGCACCTTACGCTCGTTCAGCGCGGAGATCACACGGTCTGCCGTGACGTCCTCCAGGGACGTGATGACCAGAACGAGGGGAGCCGTCATCGGATCAGTCCGACTCGTAGTCGGTGGTGTTGTCGTCCTGAGTCTGCGGTTGCGGGTTCTGCCCGTCACCGCCGCCGGACATCGACGCGGTCCCGGTCGTCCTGCTGGTGCCGTGCTTGCCCATCTCCACCACCTGGCCGGCGGCGTCGGTGTACCGGGCGGTCTGCGTGGCCATGTCCAGCTCGACCGCCACGTACGACGGCGGGCCGACCGGAAGCCGATCGGTGACCAACCGCATCGCCCACGGAACCTGGGGTACAAGCGTCGCCATGGTGAAAGTCCTTTCCCTTGCGCTAAAGCGGCGGCCGGGCGGCTGCCACGTGAGCAGAATCGACCTCCCGCACCCACCCTGACCAGTACCGTGGGTGCCGCGAACCGTGGCGAATTCGCCACGCTGCGTGACAGAAGTCGGGAGGGTAAAAGACTCGATGACCGGCAGAACAGGCAACGCGCATCTCGCGCTGTGGATCGTCGCCACCGGGTTGTCCCACGGGGAGATCGCCCGCCGCGTCGCCGCAGAGGCAATCCGGCAAGGTCATCGGCAGATCTCCCCCGATGCCACCCGGTTACGGCGGTGGATCGACGGCGAGCGACCCCGCCCGCCGGTGCCCGCTCTGCTCGCCGTGGTCATATCCGACGCGGTCGGCCAGCCGCTCACCCCGGGTGATCTCGGTCTGACGGCCGCTGGGCCCATGTTGGACAGCATCCAGCTTCCGCTGCTGACCGAGGCAGCCGCCCGGACTCTGGCCGGATGGACCCAGTTGGACCTCTTCCTCGACCGTCGAGACACCCTCAAGCTCGCTCTCGGCGCCCCACTGATCCTGGCCGCCGAGCGAATGCTGGGCGGAACCGCTCGCCTTCTGGGCCCCGGCACCAAGGGCTTCGACCCCGACACCACCGCCGCACTGGAGCAGGTCACCGAGTTCTTCACGAAGGCAGACACCTCCAAGGGCGGCGGCCTGTACCGGTCCGCGATCGTCGCCCAGCTCGCCGAAGTCGCCCGCCGCGTCCAGGACGGTGTCCCTCCCAAGCTGAAAGCGCGGGTGTTCGCGGTGACCTCCGACCTTGCCGCGCTGGCCGGGTGGGCCAGCCACGACTGCGGCCGGTACGCCGCCGCCCAGCGGTACTGGTCCTACGGCATTTACGCTGCCTCCGAGGCCGGACAGCCGGATCGCGGGGTGGAGATCGTCACCCGTATGTCCCACCAGATGATCTACCTGGGCCACCCCGGCGACGCCCTGGGGCTGCTCGGTGTCGCCGCGGCGAAGGCCAGCCTGCCCGCTACCAGAGCCCTGGTGGCATCCCAAACCGGGCGGGTACACGCGGCCCTCGGTGACGAGCGCCAGGCCGATCAGCACCTCGGCGCCGCCGACGAGTTGCTGGCCGAAGGTTTGGGTGACGACGTTCCTGCGTGGGTGGACTACTTCGACGCCGCCGAACACGCCGGCGCTCGCGCGGTCTCCGCCCGCGACCTCAACGGCATCGGCGACCGGCGCAGACGCGCCAGCGTCCACTTCACCGAAGCGCTCGCCATGCGCAGACCCGGCTTCGACCGGGTAAAGGTCATGGACCGCGTCGGCCTCGCTGCCGCGCTCTTCGACGAGGGCGAGCCCGAGCAGGCCGCCCAGGCCGCTCAGCGGGCCCTCGACGAAGCCGCTCGGGTGGACTCGATGCTTGTCGCCTCCCGGCTCAACACGCTGCTGGACGCCGCCCGCCCCTACAGAACCGCCACGGCGGACGAGGTCCGCACTCGCGCCGCCGATCTCGCCACAGCCCACCCGACCGCCTTCGCGGCCTGAGACCATTGAGCCCATGGGCAAGCACTCCCGACCCGGACCGCCGAACCAGCCATCCCGAGCCGTCCCCAGTCTGGACGCTGACGACCGGCTCGCCGCGTACGACAAGCGACGCCGTCCGCCACTCGGCGTCACCCGTCGGCACCGCCCGCTGCACGGTGGCGGCGGGCACCTCCGTCCCCAGGAGCCGAGGGCACTGGAGGAGTGGAGCGGATTCTCGTACGAACCCGTGGGCACGGCCGCGAACCTCGCGGACGCCGTGCGTTGGGTGAGCGGACAGACACCCACTACCCCAGCTGACGGTGAGTCTGCCGCTTGACCGGCGTCCTTGAAGGTGCGCCGTCGGCGCCGAAGTCCCTGCCGCTGAGATGAGGCGGTAGCGGCCCTGAGCGGCCTGCTCGGACTCCACGCCGAGCGCGGAGGCGATCTGCTGAACGTCAGTAGTGGCTTGCCTGTTCGGGTGCTGGCACTGGCGGTCCGAGTTCTGTTCGCCGAAGCCCGACTCCACCCGTTGGCAGGCCGACCACGCCCTGACCGTCGCCGACAGGTATCAGTATTCCGACCGGCCGCTGTTCCTGTTCATCAACGTCTCCGCCACCCATGTCCCCCCGCGGCCACTACACCGAAGACAGCGGCGACTCATGCAGTCCCAGGCCGCCGCGCTCGCGGACGCGGACAAACATCTGGGGCGCCTGGTCGACGGGCTCACCAGCAGGAGCTGAACGTGCCGTTCGCGGCCTGGCTGTCAGAGTCGGCGGCTACGCTCCCCGGCCATGACCGACTCACCTCGACGAGGGTCGATGCGCGACGCCTCCGTCATCGTGGCCCGAGACGCGGCCGGTATGGTCGCCATCCTGACCGCCGAGTTCCCCCAGCACGGCGGCGAGTACGTGTTCCTGCCCGGAGGACGCCGCGAGGACGGCGAGACACCGGAGGAGTGCGCGCGGCGCGAACTGCGTGAGGAAGCCGGCGTCACCGCCCTGGCCTGGCAGCCCCTCGGCTCGTACGCCATCGCCCTCGACTCAACGGCCCGCATCCACCTTTTCCTGGCCGAGGGTCTCACCTGCGGCCCGCAGCAGCTCACGCCGAGCGAGGAAGGTTTTCAGCTCATGTGGTGGCCGATGCCGGACGCGATCCGGGCCGCTACCGAGGCACGCTTCCTGCTTCAAGGGGGGCCGCTGGCACTCCTGCTGGCCCAGCAGGTCATCGCGGTCTGAGAGAAGCCGATCCCGGGCACCACCGGTCGACATCTGATCCCGTGGCTGTTACTGCTGGACCGCGGTGAGGTGGCCAGCTTCCCTCACCTGGTCCAGTGTTTCGCGCTGTTCCCGGTCGAGTCGGGGCTCCTGACCGCGAGGTGGACACAGGCACGGCCGACACCATCGCCGGCGGGGTGGCCAGCTGGTTCCCCGTCGCGGCCGTCCTGGACGACTTGCTGCTGCTCCTGGACCACGTCGGCCTGGTCGTCGAACCGTTGGCCGCGCGCGGTTCGCCGGTCGGTGGGGCTCGGTCAGTTGACGCCGGTGTCGTAGGTCTCGCGGTGGGCGAGCACGTCGTCCATGTGGTCCTCGGCCCAGGACTTGAGGCCGCGCATCATCTCGAACAGCGACAGGCCGAGGCCGGTCAGCTCGTAGGTGACGGTGACCGGCACGGTCGGAGTGACGGTACGGGTCACCAGGCCGTCGCGCTCCAGGGCGCGCAGTGTCTGGGTGAGCATCTTCTGGCTGACGCCGGCCAGCGTGCGCAGCAGTTCCGAGTAGCGCATCGCCCGGGGCTCGCCCACGCACTCCGTGCCCGGCCGGCGCCAGCTGTCGCTGCCGAGCGCGGCCAGGATCAGCGCGACCCACTTGTCCGAGATCCGGTCGAGCAGTGTGCGGCTGGGGCAGGCCGCCAGGAAGGCGTTGTACTCCGCCTTGGCCTGTGCTCGCTGCTGGGCCGCCGTCCGCGTGGCCATGGGCCGCTCCTCTCACCCGTGGGTGCCTGTGGTGCCTGGGGTGCCTTACGCACTCCGAAGTGCCTTCTTCCCGACAGGAAGCTACGCACCAAGGATGGGGCAGAGCACCGCCGGGCACCAGCGCCCGGCCCGCGACGAGAGGCAGACGATGAGCACGTCCCCCGCTTCCCTTCCCGGCGGCACCTGGACCCTGGGCGACCGGACCGTCACCCGGTTCGGCTACGGCGCCATGCAGCTGGCCGGCCCCGGCGTGCTGGGCCCGCCCGCCGACCGCGCCGGCGCCCTCGCCGTGCTGCGCGAGGCCGTCGCCCTCGGCATCACCCACCTCGACACCGCCGACGTCTACGGGCCGCACGTCACCAACCAGTTGATCCGTACGGCGCTGCACCCCTACGCCGGTTCGCTGACCATCGCGACCAAGGTCGGCGCGGTCCGCGACGAGCAGGGCGGCTGGCCCCCGGCGCGGCGGCCCGAGGAGCTGCGCCGGTCCGTCCGCGCGAACCTGGAGAACCTCGGCGTCGACACGCTGGACGTGGTCAACCTGCGGCTCGGGGACGCGCACGGGCCCCGGCCCGGTTCGCTCGCGGAGGCGTTCGAGACGCTCGCCGCACTGCGGCAGGAGGGCCTGATCCGGCACCTCGGCGTCAGCAACGCGACGGCCGAACAGGTCGCCGAGGCGCGGACGATCGCGCCGGTGGTGTGCGTGCAGAACCTGTACAACCTCGCCCACCGCCAGGACGACGAGCTGATCGACGAACTGGCCGCGGACAACATCGCCTATGTGCCCTTCTTCCCGCTGGGCGGCTTCAGCCCGCTCCAGTCCGCGGCGCTGACGGCCGTGGCCGCCCGGCTGGCGGCGACGCCGATGGCGGTGGCGCTGGCCTGGCTGCTGCGGCGGTCGCCGAACATCCTGCTGATCCCCGGCACCTCGTCGGTGGCGCACCTGCGGGAGAACGTCGCGGGCGCGGGGCTCGTCCTGTCCGACGACGATCTCGCCGAGCTGGACAAGATCGCCTGAGCGCGGCCGCGCGGGTCCCGGTCACCGCGAGGAACGCGCCGGTCGCGGGCCCGGGCGGGTGCCGCGGCGCTGAGCCGCTGACACCCGCCCGGGGCGTGTTCGGTGCGGTGACCCGTCACTTCGGGTCGGCGTTGAACTTCGCCGCCGACCAGAAGTAGCCGAGGACCGCCAGGCCGACGCACCAGCCCAGCGCCAGCCAGCCGTGGTGGCCGATCTCCGTGCCGAGGAGCAGGCCGCGCAGGGTTTCGATGGCCGGGGTGAAGGGCTGGTACTCGGCGATCGGGCGGAACCAGCCGGGCATCGAGTCGAGCGGGACGAAGGCGCTGGACAGCAGGGGAAGGAGGATCAGCGGCATCGCGTTGTTGCTGGCCGCCTCGGCGTTCGGGCTGACCAGGCCCATGCCGACGGCGATCCAGGTGAGGGCCAGGGCGAAGAGGACGAGGAGTCCGAAGGCGGCCAGCCACTCCAGGGCGGTGGCGTCGGTGGAGCGGAAGCCGATGGCCACGGCGACGCCGCCGACCAATAGCACGCTGGCGACCGACTGGAGCACGCTGCCGATGACGTGCCCGATGAGCACCGAGCCGCGGTGGATGGCCATGGTGCGGAACCGGGCGATGATGCCCTCGGTCATGTCGTTGGAGACGGAGACCGCCGTGCCGATCGTGGTCGAGCCGATGGTCATCAGCAGCAGCCCGGGGACCAGGTAGGCGATGTAGGCGGAGCGGTCGGCGTTCCCGCCGCCGATGCCCGCGCTCATCACGTCGCCGAAGACGTAGACGAAGAGCAGGAGCAGCATGATCGGGGTGAGCAGGAGGTTGAGGGTGAGGGAGGGGTAGCGGCGGGCGTGCAGCAGGTTGCGGCGGAGCATGGTGGACGAGTCGCGGACGGCGAGGGAGAGGGTGCTCATCGGACGGCCTCCTTGGCCTGGGCAGGTGCGTTGCTGTCGGTCAGGGCGAAGAAGACGTCGTCGAGGTCGGGGGTGTGCACGGTGAGCTCGTCGGCCTCGGTGCCCAGCGCGTCCAGCCGGTCGAGGATCGCGCGCAGTTCGCGCTGGGTGCCGTCGCTGGGGATGCGCAGGGTGAGGGACTCGTCGTCGCGGGTGGTTCCGGGCAGGGCGTCGGCGGCCCGGCCGTAGGCCACCGGGTCGGCGAAGCGGAGCCGTACGTGGCCGCCGGGGATCTGTCGCTTCAGTTCGTCGGCGGTGCCCTCGGCGGCGATCCGGCCGTCGTGCAGGACCGCGATACGGTCGGCGAGCTGGTCCGCCTCCTCCAGGTACTGGGTGGTCAGGAAGACGGTGACACCGCCGGCCACCAGCTCCCGGATGATCTGCCACATGCCGTGCCGGGCCCGCGGGTCCAGGCCGGTGGTCGGCTCGTCCAGGAAGATGATCCGCGGGCTGCCGACCAGGGTCATCGCGATGTCCAGACGGCGCTTCATACCGCCGGAGTAGGTGGACGCCGGCTTCTTCGCCGCCTCCACCAGGTCGAACCGGGCCAGCAGTTCGGCGGTGACCCGGCGGCCTTCCGCCTTCGGCAGGTGGTGCAGGTCGGCCATCAGGAGCATGTTCTCCTCGCCGGTGATCAGCCCGTCCACGGCGGAGAACTGGCCGGTGACACCGATCGCGGCGCGCACCGCCTGCGGGGCGGTGGCCAGGTCGTGCCCGGCGACGCGCAGGTCGCCGGCGTCGGCGGAGACGAGGGTGGACAGGATCTTGACGGCGGTGGTCTTGCCGGCGCCGTTCGGGCCGAGCAGGGCGAAGACCGTGCCTTCGGGGACGGTCAGGTCGATGCCGTCCAGGACGGTCTTGTCGCCGTAGGACTTGCGCAGTCCGTGTGCCGCGATGGCCGGGCTGGTCATGTGGGGTCCCCCCTGAGTACGTGGTGGATTTACAGGCTGCGGGCGGTGATGTCGCCGTAGCCGGTGGTGGCGTGGATGCTGAGGCCGGCGGTGGCGCCGGCGGTGTTCTGGAGCGCGTTGTGGATCCGGCCGTGGCCGGTGCCGGCGTCCAGCGCGGCGGACACCCCGCGGGCGGCGCCGACCGAGATGCCGCCGGCCCCGGTGCGCAGGGTGACCGTGCCGCCCAGTGCCTCGGTGACCTGGACATCGCCGCGCTGGGTGCTGATCTCGGCGGAGCCGCCCAGCCGGCCGACCGTGATGTCGCCGTCGAGGGCGGTGAGGCGGGCGGTCGCGGTCTCGTCGAGCTTGACCGGGCCCTGCGCGCCCTTGATCGTGACGTCGCCGAGCCGTCCGACGCCCCGGAACTCGGCGGCGGCCGCCTTCGCCGCGACGTGCGAGCCGGCGGGGAGCTGGACGGTCACCTCCACGGCGCCGGAGGGGCCGAGGATCCGGTTCTTCGCCGGGGCGGCCGCGATGCGCAGGACGCCGTCGTCGCCGTACTCGACGGTGATCTGCTCCGCCGCCTTCACGTCGCGGCCCTTCGAGGCGTCGGCCGGCCGCACCTCGACCGTGGTGTCGGCCCGGTCGGCGGCGATGAACCGGACGCGCCCGGCGGGGATGTCCAGGACGGCGGAGACGGGGGCGGGGGTGGCGAACTTCTGCATGGGGTGCTCCTCGGCGCATGCGTTCCTTGTTTCCGACATTGGAAAAGCTACGTTGCGTTCGATGTTCTGGCAACGTCCTTGTTGCACGTAGATGGATTCCTAGCAGGTCAGCGCAGTTAAATCATTGCAATGGAAAGGGATCTAACGCAACGACGACTCCCGCGTTCGTTGCAATGGAATGAATCGAACGCTATGGTGGGAGCACCACGGACCATGAAGGAGACCCCGATGCCGGGCGGCAGGCTCACTCAGCAGGAACGTCAGCAGATCGCGCTGGGGCTGGCCGACGGGCTCGCCTACGCCGAGATCGCCCGGCGGCTCGACCGGCCGACCTCGACCGTCACCCGCGAGGTGACGCGCAACGGCGGCCCCACCGCCTACCGCGCCGACCTCGCCCACCGCGCCACCGAGCGCCGCACCCAGCGGCGCCGGCAGACCGCGGCCCAGGGACCGGCGGTGTCCCCGCAGCCGCACGGACGCGACGCCGAGGCGGTGCGCGAGTACGAGGAGATGTTCACCACCGTCCTCATGCAGGCGGGCACGCCCAAGATGATGGCCCGGGTGCAGGCCGCCCTCTACATGACCGACACCGGCAGCCTCACCGCGGCCGAGCTGGTCCAGCGGCTCGACGTCAGCCCGGCGTCGATCTCGAAGGCGATCACGTTCCTGGAGAGCCAGGGGCTGGTCCGCCGGGAGCGCGACGAGCGGCGCCGCGACCGGTACGTCGTCGACGACGACATCTGGTACCAGGCGATGGTCGCCAGCGCCCGGTCGCTGGTCCAGGTCATCGACGTCTCACGACAGGGCGTCGGCGTCCTCGGCCCCGGCACCCCGGCCGCGGACCGCCTGGAGAACATCGCCCGCTTCCTCGACTTCGTCGGCGAGAGCATCACCCGCGCCGCGGAACAGGGCCGCGAGGTGCTCCACACCAGGAGTCCGTCCCGATCGTAGGATCGCGGCGTGCGCACCCCCCGCCCGCTCGTCGTGGTCACCGCCGCCGTCCTGGGACTCACCGCGTGCGGCGGGGTGCGCGGCGGGCCCGGCGGTTCCGGGGCCGGCGACCCGTACTTCCCGAAGGCGGGCAACGACGGCTACGACGTCACGCACTACGACCTCGACCTGTCCTACGAGCCCGACGGCCACCGCCTCACCGGTACGGCGACGCTCACCGCGCGGGCCACCGAGGACCTGCCGGCGTTCGACCTCGACCTGAAGGGCATGCGCGTCGACGACGTCACGGTCGACGGCCGGGACGCCCGGTACCACCGCGCCGGACAGGAACTGACCGTCCGGCCGCCGGACGGCCTCGACCGGGGCGACAGGTTCCGGGTGACCGTGCGCTACGGCGGCGCACCCGAGACGATCACCGACCCCGACGGTTCGCGGGAGGGCTGGCTGCGCACCGCCGACGGCGCGCTGGCGCTGGGCCAGCCGGTGGGGTCGATGGCCTGGTTCCCGGGCAACCACCACCCCGGTGACAAGGCGACCTACGCCGTCGCGGTCACCGTGCCGAAGGGACTGCGCGCCGTCTCCAACGGCGAGCCGGCCGGCGAGCGGACCGCCCCGGCCGGGCGCACCACCTACCTCTGGCGCACCGCCGAGCCGATGGCCAGTTACCTCGCCACGGTGGCCATCGGCGACTGGCGCACGGACCGCTCCCGTACCCGGGACGGGCTCCCGGTGTACACGGCCGTCGACCCGACCCAGGCGGCGGCGAGCGCGGCCGTGCTGAAGCGGATTCCCGAGGTCGTCGACTGGGCCGAGGGTCTCTTCGGCCGGTATCCGTTCTCCTCCGTCGGGGCGATCGTCGACCGGCCGTCCGACATCGGCTACGCGCTGGAGACCCAGAACCGGCCGGTCTTCCCCGGCGCCCCCGACATCGTGCTGCTCGTGCACGAACTCGCCCACCAGTGGTACGGCGACTCCGTCACGCCGAAGACCTGGCGGGACATGTGGCTGAACGAGGGCTTCGCGACGTACGCGGAATGGCTCTGGCAGGAGGACCACGGCGGCGCCGGCGCCCAGGAGATCTTCGAAGCCACCTACGGGCAGGACGTGGTGTGGGCGTTCCCGCCCGCCGATCCGCCGGACGCGGCGCACATCTCCGCCGCGCCGGTGTACCAGCGCGGCGCGATGGTCCTGCACAAGATCCGGCAGCAGGCCGGCGACACCGCCTTCCGCGCCCTGCTGCGCGGCTGGGCGGCGGCGCACCGGCACGGCACCGCGGACACCGACGACTTCACCGCGTACGTGGAGAAACGGCTGCCGGACGAGGACTTCACGGCGGTGTGGGAGGACTGGCTGCGCGGGGACGGGCAGCCGGACCGGCCCTGACCGGCGCGCCGCCCCCGCATGACACCATCGACCCCGTGCTCGACATCGGCTACGCCCTCTCCAACCGCTTCCCCGACCCGCCGCAGACCGACTACCGGCGGGCGGACGTGCGGGCGCTGCGGCACGACCTGTTCTGCGGGGACGTGTACCTCGCCGACACCAAGGCCGACCGGGAGCTCTCCACCGCCTGGGGATGGGTGCCGGTGCTGGACTTCGCCTGGGCGCTGTGCGACATCGTGGAACGGCTCGACCGGGACCCGGCGGGCTCCCGGGCGGCCCGGCCGCAGCGCGCGGAGCTGGACTTCACCGAGTCCACCGACCGGCTGCTGTTCGAGCGCCGGTTCGGCTGGGTGGACATCGACGCGGAGTGGCTGCCCGCCGACGAACCCCCGCTCTCCTTCTCCCACACCGCCCTGCGCCGGGAGGCCCGCGACTTCCTGCACGACCTGCTGGCCGACCTGACCGACCTGCACGAGGACCTGGGGGACAATCCGGCGATCTGGACACTCCAGGCCAAGTTCCCCCGCGTCTAGCGCCTGTCGCTCCCCGCCGCCTTCATCAGCACCTCACCGGCCGCCGTCCGGACCTACAGCACCGACCGGCCGGCCCGCCACCGCTCCACCAGCCCCGCGTCGAGCAGCACGCGCAGGTGCCGGCCCACCGAACCCAGCGCCTGCCCGGTCACGGCGACCAGTTGGGTCGTGTTCATCGGGGTGCCGAGCAGCGTCAGCAGTCCGGCCCGCGCGGTCCCGACGAGCGCCGCGAGGCCGGTCGGGACGGGGCGCCGTTCGTGGTCCTCGGCGAGCACGCCCAGGCAGGCGTAGACGACGGCGTACCGTTCCCGGCCCTCCCACGACACCCACCCGGTCCGCGGGGTGACCGGCATGAACAGCAGGTCGGCGCCGGCCGCGATCTGCCGCGGCGGATACGCGTTCAGGTTGACCTGGAACCGGCTCTCCCCCAGCCATCTGGTCGTCCCCGGCCGCAGCGAGTCCAGTACGGCCGCCCAGCCGCCCTGGCTGACCCGCGCGGTCCGCGCGACCACGTCCGCCTCCAGGACCCTGCGCCGGCGCTCCCAGTACGGCCGTACGGTCTCCTCCCAGACCCAGGTGAGCAGCGCGGTCGCCCGCTCGGGCAGGTCGTCCCGGTCCAGTACGGCGGGCAGCGGGCCGCCGAGGGACACCCGGAGGTCGGCCCGGGCCGTCTCGGGTGCGGCGGCCCGCACCCGGGCCACGGTCTGCTCGAAGCGCTCCCCGACGCACGAGGTGGGGCAGCAGAAGTCGGCGATCCAGTTCGTGCCGAGCGCCGCCCGCACCAGCGGCCCGGTCACCGGGTCGGCCGCGAGGCGGGCCCGGTACCCGGGCAGGTGCGCGCGCAGCCAGGCGGCCTCGCCCGGATGCGCACCGGTGGCCGCGTACAGCAGCTTCAGGCTCGCGAAGGTCTCGGCGAACGGCGAGAGCACGAACCGGCTGCGGGCGAGGATGTCGGTGTCGATCTGCCACAACCCCATACGACGCTCACGACCTTTCGCGTGTCGGCGAAACACTCAACACGGCTCCGGGGCCGCTCCGATACTTCCGCGCATGCGCAGCTACCGCTCCCTCGTCCGGACCCCGGAGTTCACCCCGTTCCTGCTCTCCTTCGCCGCCTCCGCCGCCGCGCAGACCATCGGCGGGCTGGCGCTGGGCACGCTGGTGTTCCGGGCCACCGGGTCGCCGTTCCTGTCGGCGGTGAGTACGTTCGGGCCGCAGCTCGCGCAACTGCTCGGGGGCGCGGTTCTGCTGTCGGGGGCGGATCGGCTGCCGCCGCGTGCGGTGCTGACCGGACTGTCGCTGGCCTTCGCGGCCGGTACGGCGGTGCTGGCGCTGCCCGGGCTGCCGGTCGGGGCGGTGTTCGTGGTGGTGCTGCTCCAGGGGCTGGTCGCCGCGCTGGGCGGTGGGGTGCGGGGCGGGCTGCTGAACGAGATCCTGCCCAAGGACGGGTACGTCCTCGGGCGGTCCGTGTACAACATGCTCTGGGGTCTGACGCAGCTGGCCGGGTTCGCGGCCGGCGGCGCGCTGCTGGCACTGCTGTCCCCGCGGCGCTGTCTGCTGCTCGCGGCGGCGCTGTACCTGCTGGCGGCCGTCGTCACCCGGCTGGGGCTGACCGGCCGGCCGGCCCGCGCCAAGGGGCGGCCGTCCGTCGCGGCGACCTGGCGCACCAACGCCCTGCTGTGGTCCTCGCCTCCGCGCCGCCTGGCCTACCTGGGGCTGTGGGTGCCCAACGGCCTGGTGGTGGGCGGCGATTCGCTCTACGTCCCCTACGCTCCCGAGGCCGCCGGCACGCTGTACGCGTGCGGGGCGCTGGGCATGTTCGCGGGTGATCTGGCGGTGGGCCGGCTCGCGACGCCGTTGCGGCTGCTGCTGGCGGCGCCCTATCTGTGCTTCTTCCTGCGGCCGGGCGTGGCGCTGTCGGCCGCGGCGGTCACCGTCGCCTCCGTCGGCTTCGCCGCGAGCCTGGTCCTCCAGGAACGCCTGATGTCCCACACCCCCGACGACCTCGCGGGCCAGGCCCTCGGCCTGCACGGCACCGGCATGGCGGCCATGCAGGGGATCGGCGCCGTGCTCGCGGGCACGGTGGCCCAGCTGACCTCCCCGGCCACGGCGATCACCCTGATGGCGGCCGGGTCGGTCACCGTGACGCTGGCCCTCGCGGTGCTGGGCGGGCGGCCGGAACGGGGCGCGGCCGCCGTCCCGGCCGCCGCCGACTGATCTCATCCGCTCACGCCACCACCCGCAGCCCCAGCGCCGCCGCCAGCACCGGGGCCAGGTCCAGCAACTGCCCCGGGCTGATCACCGCGCCGGCCAGCCGGTCCACGCCCCGGGCGATCTCCAGCGGCGCCGCGCCGCGCAGGTCGACGTCGGCCAGGACGGCGGCGCTGAAGTCCGCCTCCCGCAGCGCGCAGTCCACGAACTCCACCCGCTCCAGCCGGGCGCCGCCGAAGTCGGGCTCGACCAGCACGCAGCTCTCGAAGACGACGTCCTTGAGCCGGGCCTGGCGCAGATTCAGGAAGTCGATCTTGCCGCCGCGGATCACCACCCGCTCCAGCACCGCCCCGGACAACTGCGTGCCGCCGAGCCGCGCGTCGAGCAGCTCCACGTCGCGCAGGGTGGCCCCGGACAGATCGGTGCCCACCCCGCGTACGCCGGTGAGGACCGAGTCGAGCAGCCGGGCGTTGCGCAGGGACGTCTCCGTCAGCGCGCAGCCGGTCAGCGCGCAGTCCATGAAACGGGCGCCCGCGCCGTCCTGCCCGGTCAGGTCGGCGTCCCGGACGTCCAGTCCGTCGTAGTCCCCGTCCGGTGCCAGTCCCCCGCCGGCGTACGCCGTCAGCGGCGGCAGCCGCAGCTCCGGGCGCCGGGCCGCCTTCACCTTCGTAGCCGTCATGCCCCCATGCTGCACCCCGCCACTGACAACGCCCTGTCACAGCGCGGGCGCCCCGGACGTCGTAGAGGGGGAAGGGAAACCGGAAGGACGAGGAGGGAGTACCGCATGCACCGCATCACCGTCGTCGGCGGCGGTTTCGCCGGCCTGACCGCCGCGGTCGCCGCCGCCGAGGCGGGCGCCCGGGTCACCTTGTACGAGGCCCATCACGCCCTCGGCGGCCGGGCCCGCACCGCCGAGGGGCCGTACCGGACCAACGAGGGCCCGCACGCCCTCTACAACGGCGGCCCGCACTGGAGCTGGCTGCGCGAGCGCGACCTCATCGGCCCGCTCGCGCCCGTCCCGCCGTCGGCGGGCGCCCGGCTGCGGTTCCGGCACCGGGGCGCGCTGCGCCGTACCCCGCCGTTCGCCCTGCTGCGGCTGTCGCGCCGGGGCGCGGGTCCGGCACCCGTGGACGTGGACTTCCTGACCTGGGCCGGCGGGGTGGCGGGGGCGGAGGGGGCGCGGGCCGCCGCGCACTACTGCGCGGTCGCGCTCTTCCACCACGATCCGGGCTCGCTGTCCGCCGCGTTCGTGCACGAACGGCTGCGGCGGGCCGCCCGGCTGCCGCCCGAGGCGCACTATCCGCGCGGCGGCTGGTCCGCGCTGATCGACCGGATGGCGGCCCGCGCCTGGGACCTCGGGGTGCGGGTGGAGACCTGCTCCCGGGTCGACGCGCTGCCGGTCGACCAGCCGGTCGTCGTCGCCACCTCGCTGGACGCCGCCCGCCGGCTGCTGAAGGACCCGGCGCTGACCTGGCCGAGCGGGCGCACCGCGCTGGTCGACCTGGCGGTGCGGACCCGGCGCGGGGACGCGTTCGCGGTGTCCGACCTGGACGCGCCGGGGTGGATCGAGCGGTTCACCGCCCAGGACCGGACGCTGGCACCGGCCGGCGAGCAGCTGATCCAGGGGCAGTTCCCGATCGGGCCGCGGGAGTCGCGGGCGGCGGGGGTGGCGCGCGCCGAGGAACTGCTCGACCTCGGGTTCCCGGGCTGGCGGCAGCGGGTCACCTGGCGGCGGGAGTCCGTCGCACAGGGCCGGACCGGCGCCGTCGACCCGCCCGGCAGCACCTGGCGGGACCGGCCCGCCGTCGACCGGGGCACCGGCGTGTACCTGGCCGGCGACCAGGTCGCGGCGCCGGGAGTGCTGTCGGAGGTGTCCTTCACCAGCGCGCTGACGGCGGTGTCGCTGGCGCTGGGCCGACGGGAGCTCGCGCCCAAGCGGGTCTGACCGCAGGAACACGGGCGATCTCGAGCGCGCTTGACCTCAAGCGCGCTTGAGGCCGTTGGCTGGCGGGCAGACCAGCGCACCTTCGAGGGGGCCCCGCCATGCACGCCATCCGTCTGCACGCCTTCGGTCCGGCCGACCACCTCCGCTACGAGGAGACCGCGGACCCCGTGCCCGGTCCCGGTCAGGTCCGGATCGCCGTCCGCGCCGCGGGCGTCCACCTGCTGGACACCGCCCTGCGCGAGGGCGAGCGGGGCCCGGCGCCCGCCCGGCCCGAACTGCCCACCGTCCCCGGCCGCGAGGTGGCGGGCGTGATCGACGCGGTGGGGGACGGGGTGCCGGCCGGCCGGCTCGGCGAGCGGGTCGTCGCGCATCTCGGGTTCGCGCCCGGCGGCTACGCCGAGCTGACCGTGGTGGCCGCGAGCCGCCTGCACGAGATCCCGGCCGGACTGGACTTCGCCGCCGCCGTCGCCATGATCGGCACCGGCCGTACGGCGCTGGGGATCGCGCGGTTCGCCGTACTCGGCCCGGACTCGGTGGCCGTGATCCCGGCCGCCGCGGGCGGCATCGGCACGCTGCTGACGCAGTACGCGCAGCACCGCGGTGCCACGGTGATCGGCCTCGCGGGCGGCCCGGAGAAGACCGCCCGGGTGGCGGCGAACGGCGCGGACCTCGCCGTGGACTACCGGCTGCCGGGCTGGCCGGACCAGGTCCGCTCGCACCTCGGCGGCCGGGCCGCGACGGTGGTCTTCGACGGGGTCGGCGGCGCCGTGGCCCGCGCGGCGGTCGCACTGCTCGGGCCGGGCGGCCGGCACCTGGTCTTCGGCTGGTCCGGGGCGGGCATCCGCGGTGGCCGGCCCTACCTCGTGGAGGGGGTGTCCGAGCAGGTCCTCGGCCCGGCGATGCTGGCCCGGACCGGCGGCCCCGATCCGCTGCGCACCCTCGAACTGCGCGCCCTCGCCGAGGCCGCCGCGGGACGGCTGCGGCCCGCCGTCCAGCGGTTCCCGCTGGCCGAGGCCGCCGCCGCGCACCGGGCACTGAAGACCCGGCGGACGATCGGAAAGGTGGTACTGGAACCCTGACCCCGAACCGCTCCCGGCCCCCGTGGGTGCGGAACATGACGATCCGTGGTGTTCTGTCCGAGTGACTTCGGACACCGACCCCCGGCGCTGGTGGGCCCTGGTGGTGATCGCGCTGGCCCAGCTGATGGTCGTCCTGGACGCGACCATCGTGAACATCGCGCTGCCCTCCGCCCAGCGCGACCTGGGCATCTCGGACGGCAACCGGCAGTGGGTGATCACCGCGTACACCCTGGCCTTCGGCGGACTGCTGCTGCTCGGCGGCCGGATCTCCGATCTCATCGGCCGCAAGCGGAGCTTCCTGATCGGCCTGGTCGGCTTCGCGGTGGCCTCCGCGCTCGGCGGCGCGGCGGGCGGCGCCGGGATGCTGTTCGCGGCCCGCGCCCTCCAGGGGGTCTTCGCCGCCGTCCTGGCCCCCTCCGCCCTGTCGCTGCTGACGACGACGTTCACCGATCCCAAGGAGCGCGGCAAGGCGTTCGGCATCTACGGCGCGCTGGCCGGCAGCGGGTCGGCGATCGGCTTCATCGTCGGCGGGGTGCTCACCGAGTACCTGAACTGGCGCTGGTGCCTGTACGTCAACATCCCCATCGCCGCGGTGGCCGTGATCGGCGCGCTCGTTCTCCTGCACGACCGGCCCGGCCACCCCGGCGCCCGCCTCGACGTGCCCGGGGTGGTGCTGGGCTGCGGGGGCCTGGTGGCCCTGGTCTACGGGTTCAGCGAGGCCGAGTCACGGGGCTGGACCGACGCACTGGTGCTCGCGTTCTTCGCCGCCGCCGTCGTACTCCTGGTGGCCTTCGTGCTGTGGCAGACCCGGGCGCCGAGCCCGCTGCTGCCGCTGCACATCGTCCGGGACCGGGACCGCGCGGGCTGCTTCCTGACGATGATGCTGGCGGTCATCGGCATGTTCGGCCTGTTCCTCTTCATGACGTACTACCTCCAGGTCATCCTCGGCTACTCGCCGGTGCGGACCGGGCTGGCGTTCCTGCCGCTGACCGTGGCGATCATCATCGGGTCGACGCAGATCTCGGCACGGCTGCTCCAGCACGTGCCGCCGCGGGCGCTGATGGTGCCGGGGATGATCCTGGCGGCGGCCGGCATGGTGATCCTGACCCGGATGACCGTGCACTCGGAGTACGTCAGCGAGATCCTGCCGGCCCTGGTGCTGATGGGGCTCGGCATGGGCCTGACCTTCATGCCGGTGTTCGCGACCGCCACGGCGGGGGTCGCCGCGCGGGACTCCGGGGTGACGTCGGCGACGGTCAACACCTCGCAGCAGGTGGGCGGTTCGATCGGCACGGCACTGCTCAACACCATCGCCACGACCAGCAGTACGGCATACGTCAAGGCCCACCTGACCGACCCCGCCCGGCGCGGACCGGTACTGCGCGAGGGCATCGTGCACGGCTACACGGTGGCCATCTGGGTGGCGGCCGGTGTGATGCTGCTGGCGGGCCTGATCGCGGGGGTGATGGTGACGGCGCGGGCCCCCAAGCGGGGGGTGGCGGCGGGGGTGGGGTGACGGCGACGTCCGGCAGCGGGGTCCACCTGGCGCCGGCGCGTCGGGGACTTTCTCCGTTCCGGGTTCGACGGCGTCTCGATAGCGTTCCCGCCATGATCTCCGTCCCGGCCGCTTTCGTCGCCTCGCAGGTGCGGTGGCGCGGCGCCGCGGGGCGGGACTTCGTCGCCGCGGTGCCCTCGATCGTGGCCGGGCGGCTGGCGGGGTGGGGGCTGCGGGTGGACGGGCCGGTGCGGCACGGCGCGGCCGCGCTCGTGGTGCCCGTGCTGCGGGAGCGGGACGGGCGGGCGGCCGTGCTGAAGGTGCAGCCGGTGGACGAGGAGACCGCTGGGGAGCCGGTCGCCCTGCGGGTGTGAGGCGGCGGTGCGGCGGTGCGGCTGCTCGACCACGATCCGGACAGCGGCGCGCTGTTGCTGGAGCGGCTGGACGCGGCCCGGACCCTGGCCGGCGTCTCGGACTCCCGGGCCGCCGTCCGCGTCGTCGCCCGGCTGCTGGCCCGGCTCACCGCCGTACCCGCGCCGGCCGGGCTGCGGCGGCTCGGCGATCTCGCCCGGGACCTGCTGGACCGGACGCCCGCCGCCCTGGCCCGCATCCCCGATCCCGAGGTGCGCCGGCTGGCCGGCGACTGCGCCGCCGCCGTACGCGAGGTCGTGGACGAGCCCGGCGACCGGCTGCTGCACTGGGATCTGCACTTCGGGAACGTCCTCGGCGGCGAACGCGGCGAACGCGGCGAGCCCGGCGAACCCGGCGAGCGGGCCCGCTGGCTGGCCATCGATCCCAAGCCGCTGGCCGGCGACCCCGGCTTCGAGCTGCTGCCCGCGCTGGTCAACCGCTACGCTCCCGGCGAGGTCCGGTGGCGGTTCGACGCGCTGGCCGACGTCCTCGGGCTGGACCGGGAGCGGGCCCGGGCCTGGACGCTGGGCCGGGTGCTGGAGAGCACCCTGTGGGACGTCCAGGACGGCCGTCCGCCGGACGGTGCCCGGCTGGAGACCGGCCGGCTGCTGCGGCGTACCGGCGCTGTCAAGGGCGGCAGGATGCACGGTAGTTGAACGTCGGCTGAGGGTCCGTCGACGATCTTTTCCAGGCGCCGTTCAGGCCCCCTGCGCCGCTTCCGTCGTTCATACGCTGACGCGCGTGCGAGGACAACGGACGGCGGACGACCACCAGGCCGACACCCGGCAGCGGACCCCTTCGGCGGCTCCGGCGCCACGCCCGCGCCCGGCGGGCGGCGGCGGCCCCGGGCCGGGCTCGCTGCTCGCGCTCCAGCGCAGCGCGGGCAACGCGGCCGTCGTGCAGGCCCTGCACTCGGGGAGCAGCAGTAGCAGCAGCAGTACGGCGGTGGCGAACACGGCCGATGTCTCGGGTGGGGGCGGTGGGGGGACCGACACCGCGCTGACGCCCGTCACGCTGCCGCCCTATCTGCTGAACCTGGAGGCGCCGGGGCTGTCCACCACCCTGCTGCGGTCCGGGCAGGACTCGGTCCGCCAGGTCATCAAGGACCGGGTCGGTCACGAGGGCGGCACGGTCGCCGCCATCGTGAAGGAGCTGACCGGGCGGCCGGACTCGTTCTTCGGGCCGGGCCGCTCGTTCACCGTGGAGGGCGTCAAGGGCAGCAAGAAGTCCTACGACGTCACCGTCTCCATCGGCCCGCACCCCGATGAGCAGGCCATCCACGCGGAGCTGCCGGCGGACGGGGCGGATCTCGGCAAGGCCACCAAGATGGACGCCCACCGGCTGTCCAACCGGGCCACCGGCAGCGGCACCGGCGACTCCCGCAGCGCCGGCGTCGGCGGCATGGTGTTCGTGCTGTTCCCGGCCGCCGGACCGCTGTGGGCCGGGTTCGCCGTGTCCGGCGGCACCCAGCTGTGGCAGTCGTCCAAGGAGTACCGCCGGCTGAAGACCACCACCAAGGGCCGGGTGCTGCGGAGCGACAGCGGGTCCGTGCACGTACCGCGGCTGGTGCGGTTCGCGGTGCGGGTCGCGGCGCACGACGGCGACGGGCCGACGTACGACCGCTGCGACGGCGAACTGGACCAGAAGGTGCCGACCGAGCAGCTGGTGCCGCCGGGCGCCGCGCCGAACCCGCGGCCGAAGGCGCTCGGCACCCGGGCCGCCGGGCGGGTGAAGGCCGCCGACTCGCTGGCGGCGGTCGCCGCGGTGGACCCCGCCGAGTCGCACGAGGGCGGCGGCGGGCTGTTCGACAAGGTCGCCTCGGTGCTGCACCCGGCGATCACCGCGCCCGGCAGCCCGGGCCGGGCGGCGCTGTACTCCGCGACCGCCCCGGCCACCGTCGCCGAGGACCTGCCGCGGATGCTGGGGGACGGCGTGTTCAGCGAGGACATGCCCTCCAAGGACCCGCACACCACCGGCGCGTACCGGATGCGGGCCGAGATCACCCAGCTGGCCCCCGCCTGGGCGGGCGGCAAGACCGCGCTGCGCGCCTTCGACCACACCCAGGACTCGGCCACCTCCAACCAGAGCAAGGGCCGGAACCTGTCCGGCGGTGTCGGCCCCGCCCTGGGGCTCGGCCCGACCGGCCAGGTGGCTGTGCTGCGCACCACCGCGATGCTCCTGGCCGGGCTGCGAAAACAGCACTTCAGCGGACACGAGCAGACCGCCGCCACCCGGCGGGGCGCGGAGATCAAGGGCCAGAAGGTGCTCTACCTGGCGGCGGTGAACCTGACCGCCGAGGGCACCGGCACCCGCACCGCCGACATGATCCTCGCCAAGAAGAGCCGGGTCGCCACCCACAAGATGTACATGTGGCTGACCCTGCGGGCCGACGAGGCCGCCGCCCTCGGGCTGGAACTGCCGCCCGACGTCGAGGTCAAGAAGCCGTTCCCGAGGGACGCGAAGCAGGCCGCGAAGAGGAAGGCCGCCGAGCAGGCGCGGGGCAAGGGGAAGGGCAAGGCCGCCCTGACGACCGTCCCGGAGGAGGAGGAACTCCTCGACTACGCCCCCGAAGAGGGGCAGACCGAGGAGGAGGCGCGGGCCGAGCGGCACCTCGTGCACGGCGCGGCCGGCGCCAACGTGGTCCTCACCGGCCTGGACACCGGGCCGCTGCTGACCAGGCTGCAGAGCGAGTTCGCCGAGGGCCGGCTCAAGGGCTATCTGCCGGCCTTCGGCGACGACAAGAAGGCGGCGTACGCGACCAAGGAGGAGGCCGAACTCCAGCGGCAGAACTACCGGGACCTGGTCGAGAAGCTGTCCCAGGAGAACCTGTCGGCCAACAAGGAGCAGTTGCTGTCCTCCGGCATCCGGGTGCCGATGCGCCGCAAGGGCACCCTGCACGACTACGACGTGGAGGTGCAGGTCACCGGCTCGGTCGGGAAGACCTCCTACGACGGTGACATCGACGACTGGCTGGTGCGCTCGCACTCCGGGGTGAGCGGCAGCGGGCTGAGCGGCCGCAGCAGTTCCCGGACGATCGGCTACTCACTGGTCGGCCAGCTCCGGGTGGTCCCCGCCGTACTGACCCTCGGGGCCCGCCGCGACAAGCAGCACATCAGCTCCCGGCGCAACCAGGCCGGCCCCGTCACCCGCACCGACGTCCTCACCAACGGCAACGAGAAGACCGAGGCGGCCAGCGCCTTCACCGCGCCGCTGACCCTGTCGGTGCGGATCAGGACGGCGACTCTCCAGAACAAGTACGGCCGGGCCACCTCATTCGGCTCCTTCGGCCGGGACGACCCCGACACCGAGGAACTGCCCGGGTTCTCCCTGGACCAGCAGGACGTACGGCTGTACACGCCCCGGGCGTTCACCATGGACGACGAGCAGAAGCAGGCGTTCGACGCGGCCGGCGCGGGCGAGCGGCCGGCGCCGGTGCACCGGGACCTGACGGCCGGCGGCATCGGCGACCTGGTCCGGCTGGCCCCGGAGCCGGCCGGCGGGGGCGGGGTTAAGGAGTGGACGCTGGTGGAGAGCGTCGGCGACGGCGCCGCCGTCCGCGACCTCGCCTTCGACCTGCTGGCCAAGGCCGCCGCCCGCAACGAGAAGACCCGGGACGCGAGCGGGGCGAAGACGGACCGCAAGGACACCGCCCTGGCGGCGGAGGGCCTGGCGCCCCGGCGCACCATCGAGGACCGGTTCAGCGCGAACTCGATCAGCGCGGCGCTGCGCCAGGCCGTGTCCTCCGGGTGGGTGGTCCAGGACCTGCATCACGCCCGGCGGCTGGCCGACCTCCAGGGCGCGGTGGGCACCCGGCTGGGGCTGGCCAACGCCAAGGTGGTGCACGAGGGCAAGGGCGCGGGCACCGAGACGTTCGTCATGGGCGGTCACCAGGCCACCGGGCAGCAGGGCAAGGGCACGTCCACGATGTACCAGGGCGGGGTGACCGGCGTGGAGCAGGGCACCGACTGGCGGCTGGCGCAGGGCGTCTCCGGCTCCCGCACCACCAGCCAGGGCGACAGCGGCGCCCGGACGGTGTCCGGCACCATCGAGCGCAACTCCCACACCTCCCGCGACCAGCAGCTGTACCTGGTCCGGGCCGACCTGCTGGTCAACATGGTGGCCGAGGTGAAGGTGACGTTCGGCGGTCCCTACGTCTCCTCGGCCGGGCGGACGCTGCCCGGTGAGGCGCTGGTGTGGATGACGGCCCAGCAGTTGCGCACGGCCGGCATCGAACTGCCGGCGTCCGCCCGGGCGGAACTGAAGCTGCCGGCCGGCTCCGCCGGGGGCGACAAGGACGGCACCGGCGGCACGGGGGCCAGGCTGAAGCGGACCGGCAAGCAGCGGGCCGGGGAGAGCTCCGGGGACGCCGGGGCGCGGGCGTCCGGCTTCACCCCGCCCACCGATCACACCCTCGCCCGGGACCTGCCGCTCGGCCTCGGCATGTTCGGCAACGTGCCGGACTTCCTGCCGCTGCTGGACGACGTGCGCGGCAGACTGTCCCGGATCGACCAGGACCTCGCCGAGGAACTGCTGCCCACCCAGCTGCTGAAGGACCCCTTCGACAACGTGCTGCGGCTGGCCCAGGTGCTGGGCCGGGACGGCGCCGCCGGGCTGATGTCCAGCGCCATGGACGGCGGGGTCACCGTGCCGCTGTACAACGGCCGCAAGACGCCGTACTGGGCGGTGTTCTCGGTGCACCGCAAGGGCGACGGCCGGTCCGCCGGACTGGCCGGGGACGGACGGGACATGGAGCACATCAGCTCCGCCGTCGCCCAGGACTCGGACGCGCACGAGGAGAGCAAGGGGTACGCCGCGGAGGGCGTCTTCGCCGGTTCGGCCAAGCCCGAGGACGGCGCCGGGCCGGTGCGCAGCGTCGGTCCGGCCACCGGCCCCGGCGTCGCCTCGGCCGGCCAGCGGCGCGACGGTACGTCGTCCCGCTCGCAGGCCGGGATGAAGGTGGTCGGCCACGGGTCCAGCCGGATGGTGAAGATGGTGCTGCCGATCGACGCCAAGCTGGAGATCTTCCCGGCCGGGGCGGCGGCGCCGCTGACCACGGCGCCGCTGGGCTACCACGAGATGGAGTTCCGCGCCCCGGCCGCCGATCTGGAGGCGATGCGCAAGGTCGAACGGGTCAGCTTCGTGCTGGAGCGGGACGACTCGGTGGACACCGCGCAGGAGAGCTGGCACGCGCGCGGCGTCCGGCTGCCGCTGGCCGCGCAGGTCAACGGGTTCAAGGGGGCGCCGCAGGCCCGGCAGCTGGTGCTCAACGCGGTCAAGGCGGCCGGCGGCGGCGACCGGTACCGGGACAAGGGGCAGAACGCCGCGTACACCCTTCAGGAAGCGGTCTCCACCGAGTGGCTGGCCTCGGCGCTGCCGCTGCTCGCCGCCTCCGGCGCGGAGCTGCCGCCGGTGCACGCCAGCGGGGCGCAGGGGCAGGATCTGCGGGCCTGGGTGCACGCGCGGCTGCGGGCCGGACGGGTACTGGGCACCAGTGACGCCAAGGAGGAGTTCACCTTCGAGAGCATCGCGCCGAGCGGGCCCGGGGAGATGCGGCACACCCAGTCCGACGAGCAGCACGCCGGCGACCAGTCGTCGACGCTGCGGGGGGTGCTCGGCCCGACCCTGGTCAGCCCGGAGGCCCGGATCAACCAGGGCACGCTCAACTACGACAGCACCGACGGGTCGGCCGACATGTCGGCGAGCGGTTCCGGTTCGCTGCCGGTGCTCAAGCCCAAGGCGCGTTCGACGCTGGTGCAGTTCACGGTGGACCTGCGGGTGGTGGCCGAGGTCACCGACCGGGGCACGCACCGGGTCAAGAAGGCCGCCCGGGACATGACGCTGCCCATGCCGGTGGTGATCCGGATGCCGGCGCCGGAGGTCGAGCGGATGATCGGCCCGGACAACGGGTTCGGTTCGGAACTGCGGGGACCGGCGGAGAACGACGTCAGGAGGAAGGGCGTCAAGGGCAAGGGCCGGGCCCTGGCCTGACCGGGGAGGCGCCCGGCGCCGGTTCAGTCCCGCGCCGCCGGCCCCAGCACCGCCCGCAGTTCCATCCGGCGCCGTATCCGCAACTTGCGGTAGGTGCTGGTGAGGTGGGTCTCCACGGTGCGCCGGGCCAGGTGCAGCAGGTCGGCTATCTCGGCGTTGGTCCGGCCGTCCGCCGCCAGTTCCGCTATCCGGCGCTCGCTGCCGGTCAGCGCGTCGCTGCCGGTGCGGTCGGTGCCGGGCCGGCGGGCGCCGCCGTCGCGCAGCGCGTCCCGGGCCAGCCCGCGCAGCCGCAGCGCGCCCTTGTCCTCGGCGCGTTCGGCGGCCTCGCGCAGACAGACCCGGGCGCGGGCCCGTTCGCCGGCCGCGATCAGCTGGCGGCCCCGGGCGAGCAGCGCCTCGATCAGCTCCATGTCGGTGTCGACCGGCGCGTCCCGCAGCACCCGTACCGCCTGCTCGGTCAGGTCCAGGCCGTGCCGGCCGCCGGTCGCGGTGCCCAGCACGCGCAGCGCCCGGCCCACCGTGCGGGGGGTGTTCCACACCCGGGCGAGGCGCAGTTCCTCGGCCGCCAGGTCGAGTGCCTCGCGGGTGCGGCCGCCGAGCGCGAGCCGGCATTCGGCGACCGCCGTGCGCCACGGGGTGACGACGGGGCTGAGCACCTCGCGGGCGGCCTGCCGGCGGCCGCACTCCAGGAAGTCGTGCAGCGCGCCCGCGTGGTCGCCGACGGCGGCCCGCAGCGCGCCGCGCGCGTACAGGAACCGGTTCAGTTCCCAGGAGTCCGGGGCCTGCCGCAGGTCGAAGCCGCCGGCGAAGCGCCGGGCCTCGTCCAGCCGGCCGGTGTGCACCAGCGCCAGCAGGGCGTGGGCGTCGGTGTTGAAGGGGGCGCTGCGGGCCCACGGCGTGCGCCGGACGGTGGCGTCGTCGAGGTGGGCGAGGAGCGCCGGGTGGTCGCCGCGGGCGGCGGCGACGTCGGCGCGGGTGTTGAGCAGCGCGTGCCGCATCGGGTGCAGCAGCGTCGGGTGCTGGCCGGCCAGGCCGCGTTCCACCAGCCGTTCGGCCTCGTCGAGTTCGTCGGCCCACTGGGCGAGCGCGGCGGCGGTGCCCAGCAGGAACGGCTCGGCCAGCGGGTCGCCGGGCTCGGCGAGCAGCGCCCGCACCCGCTTCATCGCCGCCTGCGCGGACAGCGTCCCGGCCGACGCCTCGAACCGGACCAGCAGGGCCCGCCCGGCGGTGCCGACCGTCTCCGGGGCGCGGTCGGCGGCCTCGGCCAGCCGCCGGTACGCCTCCTGCCGCTGGCCCTGGTCGTGGTCGGAGAGCAGCGCGGCGGCGGTCCGGGCGGTGCGGGCCAGGCCGGGTTCCTGGCGCAGGTGGCCCTCGGTGCGGCGCAGTACGCCGATCGCGGTACGGACCTCGCCGCGGCCGGCCAGGGCGGTGCCCAGGGCGATGGCGGTACGGACCCGGTCGCGGGGCGCGGCCGGCAGGTGCAGGGCCTCGCCGAGGCGGGCGATGGCGGCGGGGGTGTCGGCGGCGGCGTACTCCAGGGAGCCGAGCTGGGTCAGCATGCGCTGTCTGAGGTCGTCGGGGACCGGTTCGGCCAGGGCACGGCGCAGATAGGCGACGGCGTCCGCGGGGCGGGCCTCGTCGACGGCGGCGGTCACCGCGTCGCGCAGCACCCGCAGCGCCCAGGGCAGGCCGACGGCCGGGGTGCGCGCCAGGTGCCGGGCGACCGCCTCGACCCGGCCGCCGCGGCGCAGCAGCGCCTCGGCGGCGACGCGGTGGGCGCGCTCCCGCCGGGCGGTGGGCCAGCCGGTGAGCACGGCGTCGCGCAGCAGGGGGTGGGCGTAGCGGGGGCGGCCGGCCGGGTCGGGGCGCAGCAGGCCGAGCCGGGTCATCGCGGTCAGCCAGCCCTCGACCCGGGCCGGGTCGGTACCGGTCGCCTCCGCGAGCAGCGCCGCGTCCAGCGGACCGCCGGCGGAGTCCAACGGGCCACCGGCCGCGTCCAGCGCCCAGGCCGGAGCCGCGCCGGTCGCCTCCGCTAGCAGCGCGGCGTCCAGCGGGCCACCGGCGGAGTCCAACGGGCCGCCAGCCGCGTCCAGCGCCCAGGCCGGAGCCGCGCCGGTCGCCTCCGCGAGCAGCGCCGCGTCCAGCGGACCGCCGGCCGCGTCCGGCGCCGGGGCCGGCTCGGTACCGGTCGCCTCGGCCGGCAGGGCGGCGGCCAACGGCCCGCCGGTCGCGTCAAACGCCTGGGTCGGGGCGGTGCGGCCCGCGCCGGCGTCCGGGGCGGTGCGACCCGCACCGATGCCCGGGCCCGCACCGATGCCCAGGCCCGGAGAGGCGGCGGGGCCCGCGGTGGTCCGGGTCCGGGTCGGAGCCGTCCACGCCTGTTCCAGCGCGGCCAGTGCGCGGGCCACCTCGGCGGTGGCCGGTCCGGCGTTCTCCAGCCACCAGGAGACGGCGGCCGGGTAGGCGCCCGGGTACAGCGCGGCGCAGGTCTCCGGGACGGGTTGCGGGAGTCGCGGGCCCCGGCCCCCACCGGCACCGCACCCACCGGCATCGCCCATGCCGACGCCGCCCCCGTCGCCCGGCGCCGCCGCCGGCGGCCCGGGCAGCGCCGCGCCCAGGTCGTCCAGCAGGGCGCGCAGCAGCAGCGGGCTGCCCGCGCCGGCGCGTACGCACTGCGCCGTCCAGTCGGGGCCGGCCGCCGGGAACGCGGCACGCGCCAGCGCCGCCGCGGCGGCGTGGCCGAGCGGGGCCAGGGTGTGGACGGTGACCAGGGAGGGGGGCAGCGCGTGGGTGAGTCCGGGGGGCCCGGGCGCCACGTCGTACTGGCTGCGCTCGGTGGCGACCAGCAGGACCGGTAACCGGCCGACCCGGCGGGCCGCCTCGACCAGCCAGCGGCGGGAGGCGGAGTCGGCCAGGTGGACGTCGTCGACGGTGACCATCACCGGGGAGTCGGCGGCGTAGGCGCACAGGCACCGCCACAGCCGGACGGCGGTGTCCCGGTCGTCGCCGCCGTCACCGAGAACGGAGTCCGGGCCCTGGTGCGCGAACCGCGGTACCCGGCTCAGGCATTCGCGGACCGCCGAGAAGGGTACGTCGCTGTCCTGCGGGGAACAGTGCACTCGCAGCACCTTCAGTCCACGGGCCGCGGCGTGCTCGGCGGCGGCCTCCAGGACGGCGGTGCGGCCGGTGCCGGTGGCGCCGCGCAGCAGCACGAGGCGACCGGTGCCGGCGCGGACGCGCTCGGTCTCGGCCGCGAGCAGCGCGTGTGTGTCGTCGCGTTCGCACAGCGGTCCGGTCATGGCTGCCTCCCGGGGTGGACGGTGCGCCTCGGCCTGTAGGACGGGGTGGGGCGGACGGGGTTGCGTGGCGGTGGCGTGGCTGTGGCGAGGCTCACCACGGCGCCCACCCGGCGGCCCGGAGGACGCGAAAGCGCCTCCAGGCACCGTCTGACCTGCGGCGACGGCCGGATTCCGCGGCCTCGCCGGGAGTTTTCGCACTGGTCTCGTGGTGTACCTCGTGGTGCTCCACGATTGCGGGTGTCACGGCAGTCCCAGAAGTGTGGAACAAGCTCATCCGCCTCCGCCCCTCACCGGACGCGCGGACACGTGAACTTGGGGGAAACGGTTGCTCAACTCACCCCGGACCACAGACACCGGCCGCGCGGCCGGCCCCGGGCGCAGGACACCCGTGTCGGTCACCGCCCCGGACCCGATCAGCCGCGAGGGCGCGATCAGCCAGCTGCGCCGGCACCCGGAGATCGAGCTGCGCGAGGCCACCGGCCCCGGCACGGTCGCCCTGCTGATCGAGGACGCCCTGGACGAGGCCGGGCTGACCCGGCTGCGCCGGCTGGTGCGCAGCGAGGGCGCCCGCGCCGTGCTCGTGGTGGGCACGATCCGCGAGAACGAGCTGCTCGACGTCATCGAGTGCGGCGTCGGGGCCATCGTCTGGCGCCGGGAGGCCACCGACCACCGGCTCGTACAGGCAGTGCTGGCCGCCTCCCGGGGCGACGGTGATCTGCCCTCGGATCTGCTCGGCCGGCTCATCAACCAGGTGGGCACGCTGCACCGGGGCGCGGCGGGCCGGCCCGGCTCGCCGTCGCTGGGTCTGGCGGCGCGCGAGGTCGACGTCCTGCGGCTGGTGGCCGAAGGACTCGACACCGGGGAGATCGCCAGCAAGTTGTCCTACTCCGAACGCACGGTCAAGAACGTGATGCACGGCCTGACGACGCGCCTGCACCTGCGCAACCGGGCGCACGCCGTGGCCTATGCCCTCAGGGAAGGCTACATCTGACCGAACGGGCAATCGAAGGCGGACTCCCGGGCAGCGTCGCTGCCCGGTCCCCGTCCCCGCCGCGCGTGCGGGGCGGACGGCCCACCGGGCACCATCGAACGCGGTGACCGGCGGGCGGAACAGCACGGCGAGCGGGTGTGAGGCGGGAGCACGGCAGTGATCCACGAGGTGGACGAGGTCCTCAAGGACCTGCTCAACAACGGGACGCTGGCCGGCTCGGGTGTCGACGTCTCCTTCGACGCCCCGACCCGCGACTGGGCGGCCCGCCGCAACGGGCCGGGCATCAACGCCTACCTGTACGACATCCGCGAGGAACTCTCCCGCCGGGCCCGCGGCCAGATCTCCGTGCACGACGAGGAGGGCATCGTCGTCAAGCGCCGGCAGCCGGTGCGCTGGTTCCGGCTCGCCTATCTGGTCACCGCCTGGACCAAGCAGCCGCGCGACGAACACCGGCTGCTGTCCGCGGTGATGGCCACGCTGCTGACCAACGAGTGGGTGCCGCCGGCCCTCTTGCCCGGCTCGCTCAAGGAGCTGGGCCTGTCGGTGCACGTGGTGATGGCCGGGCACCACACCGAGGCGCGTTCCCTGGCGGAGATCTGGTCCGCGCTCGGCGGTGAGCTGAAGCCGTCCCTGGACGTCGTGATCACCGCGCCCTTCCCGGCCTTCCGCGAGCTCCCCGCCGGACCGCCGGTCACCGAGGGCGCGGCGGTCCGGGTCCGGGCCTACGACGGCGCGGCGGACGGCGCGGACACCGACTGGACCGACCGTACCGAACGGGTCCGGGACGAACGGGCCCACCGGCCGCGGCAGGTGGCGATGGCCAAACGCGCTTGGCGGGCCGGGAACATTCTGGAACCACCGGCCGAACAGGACGACGAACAGTCATGACGTCCCCCAGCCCGTCCGCCCTGCCGGCCCGGCTCGCCCGGCTGCGGGAGCGGGTCGCCGCGCTGGTCGAGCACCGCGCGGCGACCGACCCCACGGCCGACGACCCGTTGCGCGGCCTGTACCTCTCCGAGGACGCGGTACGGCACCTGCTGCACCGCTCCGACGGCCCCGCCCCGCACGCCCCGGCGGCGCCCGGCGACCCGCTGGAGCCCGGCGACCCGCTGGAGCCCCTCGGCCCCCCGAACCCCTCGGACCCGCTGGACGCGCTGGCCGCCCGGCTGGGCCTGACCGACGTGGACACCGCCGTCCTGCTCGTCGCCCTCGCCCCGGACCTGGACCGCGGCTTCGAGCCGCTGTACGGCTACCTCAACGACGACGTGAGCCGCCGCCGGGCCACCGTGGCGCTCACCCTGGACCTGTGCGGGCTGCCGGTGCACGACGCGGCGGCCCGGGCCCGGTTCCACCCCTCGGCGCCGCTGACCGCGCTCGGGCTGCTGGTCGTGGAGGAGCCCGAGCGTCCCTTCCTCAGCCGCGCGCTGCGGGTCCCCGACCGGCTGGCGGCCCATCTGCTGGGCGACGACACCCCGGACGCGGCACTCGCCGGGCACATCCGGGCGCTGTCGGCGCCGGTCACGGCATACGACGACAATGGCGCCGGCGACGGCGAGGAGGCCCCGGACACCCGGTTCGTGCGCCGGCTGGCCGCGCTGCTCGCCGCCGCTCCGCTGACCGTCTACGTCCGCGAGCGCCGCGAGGGCGACGGGCTGGCCTGCGTCACCGCCGCGCTGCACGCCGCCGGCCTGCCGGCCCTGCACTTCACCGGCCCCGAGGAACGCGTCCCCGACCTGCTGCGCGAGGTCCGGCTGACCGGCCGGGCGGTCGTCCTGACCGGGCTCCCGGACAAGCCGGAGACGCTCGTCCGCGCCCTGACCGGCGCCGCGGACGTACCGGTCCTGATCACCTCGCAGGGCCCGTACGACCCCCAGTGGAGCGAGCACGACCCGCTGGTCCTGGAGGCGCCCGGACGGCGCTCGGGCGCGGTGGACACCTGGGCGGCGGCGCTCGGCGGCGACACCGACACCGGGCTCGACCTGGCGGCCACCGTCGCCCCGTACCACCTCGGCGGGGAGCGCGTGGTGCGCGCCGCGCTGGCCGCGCGCGGCCTCGCCGCCTTCGACGGCACCCCGGTCACCGCGGGCCATCTGCGGCTGGCCGCCCGCCAGCAGTCCGCCTCCGGCCTGGAACGGCACGCCCGGCGCATCCGCCCGGACGTGGACTGGCGGGACCTGGTGCTGCCCGATGGTCCCCTGACCCAGCTGCGCGAACTGGCGCTGCGCGCCCGCCACCGCGACCAGGTGCTGGGCGACTGGCGGCTGAGCGCCGGCGGCGGCCGCGGCCGCGGCGTGCTCGGCCTGTTCGCGGGCGAGTCCGGCACCGGCAAGACGCTCTCCGCCGAGGTCGTCGCGGCCGATCTGGGCCTGGACCTCTACGTCGTCCAGCTCTCCTCGATCGTCGACAAGTACGTCGGTGAGACCGAGAAGAACCTGGAGCGGATCTTCTCCGAGGCCGACCGCACCGACGCGGTGCTGCTGTTCGACGAGGCCGACGCGGTGTTCGGCAAGCGCGGCGAGGTCAAGGACGCGCACGACAAGTACGCCAACATGGAGAGCGCCTATCTGCTCCAGCGCCTGGAGGCGTTCGACGGGATCGCGCTGCTCACCACCAACCTGCGGGCCAACATCGACGAGGCGTTCACCCGCCGGCTCGACCTGGTGGTCGACTTCCCGTTCCCGGACCCCGAGCAGCGGCTGGCACTGTGGCGGCACGGGCTGAAGCACGTGCCGACCGTCGAGAACATCGACGTGGCGCCGCTGGCCAAGGAGTTCGAGCTGGCGGGCGGTTCGATCCGCAGCGCCGTGGTGACCGCCGCCTACCTGGCCGCCGGGCGCGGCAGCGCGGTGACGGCGGCCGACCTGCTGGACGGCGCCCGCCGCGAGTACCGCAAGGCGGGGCGCCTGGTGCCCGGCGAGGGTTCCTGGTGACTCGGCCGGCTCAGCCCTGATCCGGGTGCACGATCTTCCACTCCTGGTCGTCGGCGTTCGAGCAGTTGTGGATGGTCAGCTTGACGTCGGTCACCTTCTGCTTCAGCCCGTCCACCTGAAGGCACAGCTGGTTGCTGGCGAAGTTGCGGATCCAGTAGTCGCCGCTCTCCTGCTTGTCGACCCACCACATCTGGTTGTCGGTGGCGGTGGTGCTGTCGCAGGGGGCCTCGGTGACCGGGGTGCCGACCGGGTGCGCCCCGTGGTCACCCATGTCCATGCAGTACTGGTCCTTGACGTTGCGGATCTGGAAGAGCTTCGCCCCGCCGGGACCGCCCTTGGGGTACTTCACCTCCAGGTTCCACATCTGGTTGTCCGCGTCGCCCGGGATGCAGTTCTCCTGCTGCACCCTGCCGTCCTTCTGGCCCTTGCCCGTGCCGAGGATGTCGGCGCACAGGTCGGTGGCGGTGTTGTGCAGCATCACGTTCGTGGCCGGTACGACGTCCTGCACCGCCTTCTTGGTGGCGGTCGGCGAGGCGCCGCCCCCGCCGCCGCCGCCTTCGCCGGAGTCCTCCGACTCCTCGGTGGCGGGCTGCTGGGCCTCGGTCTCGGCCGCGCTGGGGGCGGTCAGTTCCTGGGTGGCGCTCGGGCTGGGGGCCAGTACGCTGCCGGCCTCGTCGACCTGCTCGGTGGCGGCGGTGCGCACCTGGGGCTTGTAGGCGATCCAGATCAGCACGAACGCGAGCGCCAGCGCCAGGAAGATGCTCAGGAAGGTGGCCAGCCAGCGGGGCAGGAAACCGCGCTGCACGAACGTACCCGGCACGGCGAGCGGTTCGACCCCGGAACGCTGGAGAGCGAGCGAGTACGGCCGGTCCTCCTTCGAACCGAACCAGGTGACCTGCTTGGGCCGCAGCGTGCCCTTGACGAACACCGCCCGCCCCGGCTCGATCTGCACACTCGCCGGATGCAACTCGTAGTTGAGATGGTCACCCTGGTCACTGCCGGCGATCGAC
>NZ_JBFAAP010000001.1:0-133840 GCF_040639815.1 Streptomyces sp. NPDC023723 | reverse complement strand
CCGTCACCGCCTCCGGATGCTCGGTCGGCGTGATCCGCACCCCGTACGGATTCGGACCCGCCGTCGCGTCCGGCGTACGCGGCGGCGAGAACGTCAGTTCGACTGTGCCTGTCGTCCCCGGGTAGAGCCGCATCGTCGGCGGATCGATCACCGTCCAGGGAGCCAGATCACCGACCGGCTCGAACCGGTACTCGTCGACCACATCGCCCGTGTTGCGCACCCGCAGCCGTACACGTGTACTGCTGCCCGGATCCACCGTCGCGGAAGCGGGCTCAAGAGAGGTCCAGAGGCTCACGGCACGACGATACGGCGCCGTACCGGCGTCGTCAGGGGACCACCGGGCAGACCCGGCTGCCCCGGCGGCCCTGTCGGGTGCGCGATGGGACCGGCGCACCCACCGGGCCGGTCCGCCCGCGGCCTAGAAGTCGCCCCGGGCCATCCGCGCGCCGACCTCCGCGGCCTCGACCTCCTCGGAGTGGTCCGGGCTGGAGACGGACTCGCCGTGGCCGTTGTCGGTGCCCGCCACCTTGCCCTGGGACTGCTGCCAGACGTGGTGGGCCTCGTGGAACATCGTCGCGTCGTCCAGGCTGGAGCGCTGGGCGACGATGTGGTTGCCGGTGGTGTAGGCGAGCGCCTTGAGCTGCACCGCGGACTGCTGCGCCACCGCGTTGTCGTGCACCCTGACGTGCCCGAAGCTCATGCCGTACGCCTGCTCCGCACGGTCCTGGATGTGCGAGGGCAGCGGCTTGCCGGAGGTGCTGATCGCGTCGTTCACCGACACCCGCGGCTCCTCGTGGACCGGCGCCGAGGGTGCCATCCGGCGCTGCACGTCCGCCTCCGGGTCCCCGTGGCCGCACCCGGGGCCGTGCTCGTGCGTGGCGCGCTGGACGGCCCGGCTCACCGCCGCGTTGCCGGCCAGCCGCTGCAGGGCGAGCATCCGGCCGGCGGCGCCGCCCGGACCGCCGGGGCGGCCGACCGTGCTCTGCTCACCGGCCTGGCGGGCGGCCTGTGTTCCGTGTGCGCGCACGACGCTCCTCGGGGGACGCTGGGGTTCGGCAGGTGCTTGTTTTGATGACAGGCTGCCCCATCGGCACCGTCCCCCGCAACGGACTCGGGGGCAGACGCACGGGCAGCGGGCCGGCTCAGGTCGTCTCCTTCTTCAGACGCCCGTCCTTGACCATCGCCTCCACGTCCTTCTTGTGCAGCCGGATCACCACCGGGTGGGAGAGCCGCTTCTCCAGGTCGCCGACCGCCTCGGCGCCGCGCAGCCACTGGGTGTGCCGGTGCCGCAGCCGGGCCACGGCCCGCACGTCCAGGGCGAACCGCACCAGCACCGTGTCGTCCTTCGGCTTCTGCAACGGGACCATGCCGCTGGTGTTGCCGCTGGACGCCATGTCACCACCGGGCATGCCGGTGGTGGTACCGGCGCCGTTCAGCCCGTCGGTGCCGTCCCGCGCCGGGCCCGACCCGAAGGGGGGGACTCCGGAGCGGGAATGGGAGGCGGAGGTCGAGTACGCGTTGCCCGCCGCCCTCGGGGCCTGCACCGCCGAGCCGTCCACGGTGTCGTTCCCGTCGACCGAACCGGAGGTCAGCAGCGCCTGCGCGACCGGTTCGAACGTCATCTTCTCGCTGTCGCCGAGAATCACGCCGTCCTTCAGCCTGCCGTGCAGTTCGCAGTCGGCGTCCGAGCCCTCCGGTCCGGACAGATGCTGCGGCGGCAGCGGGACACCCGCCGAGACGATCTGCGGCAGCCAGGTGATCAGCCACTCGGTGGACACCGCCTCGCGCAGCCCATAGGCGGCCTCGTCGGCCCCGGCCAGCACGTCGGACCGCTTCTTCGCCGCGTCCCGCACGGCGCCCCGTACGGTGTCGACCACCTGCGGCGCGCCGACGAAACCGTTGACGACCACCGCCCAGGGCAGCCCGACCCCCTCCTTGCGCCAGGCGCGCGGCGACTGCGCGCCCTGTCCGGCCCCGGTCCGGCGGACCGCCGCGGGTGCCTTGGCGTCCGGTTCGGGCCGTTTCATCTTCGCCAGGGCGTTCAGGTCGTTCTGCAACGCCCGGTACACCAGCGCCTGCGGGCCCCTGAGGGGCACCTCCAGCACGGGCCCGGAGTTCGACCGCAGCACCAGCTTGACGTCGACCGGTACCCGCACCCGCGACTGGAACGCCCCGGTGTCGCCCATGATGGCCCGCACGCCGACCTGTTCCCGGTCGGCCGTCGCCCGCTGCCGGCTGTGCGCCGTGTCGAACCTGAAGCCGGAGGCACCGCCGGCGGACTCGATCACCGCGTCGCCGGTCGACCCCGAGCCGGACAGCGGGAGCTGGGCGCCGCGGGAGGTGCTCTCCTTCACGCTCTGGGTGTGCTGGTGGAAGCCGACCGTGGCGTACTCGATCTCCCGGTCCTTGCCGGCCAGTCCGGTGACGTTCCCGTCCCCGGTGCGCTCGACCCGCAGTTCCAGCCAGTAGACGTTGCCGCGCAGGAAGGGGGTGCGGGTGTTGCGCCTCAGCTGGATGACCGCCCCACCGTCCATGGCACTGGCCAGCACGCCCATGGCACCGTCCCGGCCGAGCAGTTTCGTCAGCGCCTGCGTGTTCTTGTACTTGTCCTCGATCTCGCTCTCCGGCAGCAGGTCGTCGCAGAGCGACTTGTTCCGCCTGGCCAGTTCCGCGCGCAGCAGGTCCTTCAGGGGCAGGAAGTCGGGGGCGTCCTCGATCAGGCCGAATCCGAGCGGCAGGTCCTGGGCGAAGGTGGTGGCGACCTCCGGCGTGCCCTTCCCGCCGGGGGCGGCCAGCGCCGCGTCCATCTTCGTCCGGTGGTCGGTGAGCTGTTCCTGCCACTTCGTCTCGTCGTCCGCCGCCTTGTCCTTCCGCTCCGTCTCCTTCTTCTCGAACTCCTCCTGCTGGGGCTTGCGCGCGCGGATCCGCTTCAGTTCCTCGGCCCGCCGTTCGTCCCGGCCGGCCCGCTCCTGGCGGGCCTCGTCCCGCCGGTCCCGCTCCTGCTGCCTGAGCGCCTCGCGCTCCTGGCCCTCGGCGGTCCGGTCCTCGGAGTGCCGCGCCTTGACCTGGCGGCGCCGCTCCAGCCGGGACCGGCGCTGTGCCCCGCGCCGCGCCTGCCGGTCGGTCTCCAGCTCCTGCCGTTCCCGGTCGGCCTCCTCGAACTCCAGCCGTTGCTGCGCCGAGCGCGCGTCGGCCTCCTGCTCGTGCTGGAGCACGACGCCTTCGTGTTCCTGCCGCGACGCGTCAGCCGTGGCCTGCTCCGCACGCACCGTGTCCTGGTCGGCGCGCTCCTGCTCCAGCCGGGCCTGCCGCTTGCGGGCCTTGCCCGGGGGCCGCTTGCGGGGCTGTCCGGTACGGGCGCGCTTCTTCGCGAGCCGGTTGCGGCGTCTGCGTTCCCGCTGCTCCCGCCGGCGCTGCTCCGCTTCCAGTTCCGCCAGCTCGCCGGTGAGCGCGTCCAGGTCCTGTTGCAGCACCCACTGCTCGGTACGGTCCGCCCGCCGCTGCGTCAGCTCCCGCTGCTGGAGGCGCAGCCGTTCGATCCGCCTGCGCAGAGCCTCCTGCCGGTCCGTGTCGGCCTGCCGCTCGTCCTCCTCGCGCAGCTCGTCCGCCCAGTGCTGGTCGTCCGCCCGCAACTGGTCCCGTTCACCGACGCGCAGGGCTTCCGACCGCGCGTGCCGGTCCTTGGCGTCGCCCAGCGCCGCCGTCGCCTTCCCGCGCTCCGCCCGCTCGGCCCCGCGGTGCCCGGACTCCTCCTGCCGCCGGCGGTCGTTGTGCTCCGCCTCCTCCTTCGCCCGTTCCTCCGCGTCCTGCCGCTCCAGGTGCTTGCGGTGCTCGTCCAGCGCCGCCTTCTCCTTCGCCCTGGTCTTCTCCGCCTCCTTCTGCCGCCACACCTTCAGCGCGTTCGGCCCCATGCCGGCCTTGGCCAGCTGGTCCGCGGTGAGCCACAGCGCGACCTGCCGGGGCAGGGTGCGGCTGCCGCCCCGGGTCACGGGGTCGGACCCGTGCCCCGGCTTGACCTCCGCGATCATGGTGGTGGTCAGGTGGCACTGGACGAGGAAGAGCGGCTCACGCGCGCGGGGATGGACCGCGTTGCGTTCGACGGTGGCTCCCGTCGCGTCCGCCCGGCTGGTCGTCTCGCCGGTGCCCTGTACGCCGGTCAGGCCCTCCCGGACCCGGAAGCCGTCCCCGCGTTCAGTGCCGGTGACTCCCGCGGCGGTGCCCCTCGTCGTCGTCCTCGCCTTCATGGCGGACGCCTGGTGTCCGCCCAGCGCCATGTTCTCCATGCCGACGCCGAGGACCTCGCGCAGCGGCTGGGGCGAGGCGAGGGTGAGTTCGAAGTGGTCGCCGACCGCGCCCTCCAGGGTCTTGATCCGCCGGGGGTAGCGCAGTCCGCTGACGACCCGGTGGGCGTCGACCCCTTCGCGCAGGTCCGACCGGATGTCCTCCGGGCTGTAGTGCTCCTTGAGCGCCAGCTTGGGGGCGAGCCCCGATGCCTCGAAGACCTTGTCGCCGTCTCCCTCGTCGGCCTTGGCGGCCGCCCGCGCCAGCAGTTGGAAGGCCAGCTCGGACAGCGGCTCGCCGCTGCCGACCGTCTCGATGTACTCCCAGTCCCGCACCCCGCTCCCGCCGCTGCCCATGGTGGCCAGCGCGGAGATGCTCGCCGGCGCGCCCTTGCCGAGCGCCCGGGGCTCCTCGGGCGTCCCGGCCGTCACCCGCTGACCGGCGGAGTCGGCGGTGAACTCGGCGGGGGTGGAGAGCTTCACCTGCTGTGCGGCCCCGGCGAACGCGTACACCCTGGGCTGCTTGCCCTTCTGGTTCGTCAGGCCGGTGATCTCGTTGTCCGCGTCGGAGGAGAACAACGGCTCGTCCTCGGGCATGTCCCGGCCCGGGGCGCCGGGCCGGAAGCTCCGTTCCAGGGTGCGGCCGCGGGTCGTCCTGACCACGTCCACGCTGAGCCGCAGCTCGGTGCCGAAGGTGCTGGTGGTCGTGGAACCGGCGTTGAGGGAGTCGGTGCGTCCCACCGGGCCGCCCTGCACCCCCCGGCTGTCCGCCCACCCGGCGTTGGCCGACGTCTGCAGACCGACGTGCCCCTCGGTGGCCTGGATCTCCGCCCGCACGTTCCCCTGGCGCGAGCTCTGCTTGCCGCTCCCCGCGCTCCAGCCGGCGCCCGCGCTGTTGCGGTTGAGCCAGTTCTCCGTGTCGCCCTCGTAGACGATGTCCCCGATGGTGCCGTGCACCCGGATCTCCACGTCCCGGGACTTCAGGTCCGTCTTGCTGCGCAGCCGTACCAGGACGCCGCTGGTCAGCAGCCGGCTCTTCTGGACGGCGAGCCGGGCCGGGGACAGCTCCTCGTGCAGCGTCCTGAGGTTGGTCAGCAGCCGGTCGCCGTCGCCCTTCCTGGGATCCATGAAGAAGGGCTCCGCCCCGCCGCCGAACTCCGGCAGGTACTCCCCCCTGAGCCCCGACTTCGGGTCCGCGAAGGTCTGCTCCAGGTAGGCGATGAGCGCGCCGGTGTCCAGGTGGGTGAGGGTCGTGCTGTTCCCCATGCCGTCGAACTGGAGGTGCCGGTCGTGCAGTTGGTCGGTGCCGTCGGCGTTCTTCAGCACCGTGCCGTCCGCGGTGCGCTTGCGCTTGTCGTACAAGGGGCGGACCGAGGTGTCCTCGGGGAGGTGGTCGCCGAGGACGTGGTACGCCTCCTCCTTCCGCAGGCTCATCCAGGCCTCGATGTCGTGCTGGGCATCGCGGTGCTTGGCCCCGGTGATCTGGTCCCCGTCGCGGGGACCGCCGTACTCGATGAAGAGTCTGACCGTGCTCCGGAAGAGCACCTTGGGGCCGCGCACCTCGGCTCCCTGCCGGACGGTGGTGGTCCGGTCGAGCGACGAGGAGCCCATGTTCTTCGCCCCCGCGCTGCCCACCAGGTTGGCGCGCAGCGCCGCCGCCCCCGGCACCCCGAGGATGTACGCGAAGCCGCCCTCCACTCCACCGCTCGATCCGGTGGCCGCCGCGACGCCCTGGGTGCTCGCGACCGTCTGGTGGTGACGTGCCTGGTCGGGGCCCGCGCCGACCAGCTGGGCCGGCGACGGCCGGCTCTCCTCGGGACCGCCGGGCGTCCCGCCCATGATCTCCTCGTCCCACGCGTTCGGCGCCTTGCCGGTGCCGCCCGGGTCGGGAGCCGTTCCGCCGTCCCCGCCGGCCGCTCCCGGCTTCGGCGGCGCGACCAGGGGCGTCATCCGGAGGATCTCGGCCCGCATCCGGAAGACGCCGCGGGACTCCCGGTGCTTCTGGTCGGACTGCAGGACGTCGCTCGTCACCCACCCGGCCAGCAGGCGCGGCAGCTCCCGGTGGATGGTCTCCCGGGACACCTCGGCGTAGAGCTGCGCGCGGCCGGGGGTGCCGGGGGCGGTCATCCGCCCGTGCGTCGCCCCGGCCACCTTGTCGAACAGCCCGTCGCCGCCCTCGTGCGGGTCGCCGGTGTCCTCCACCCCGATGGTCGACAGCGAGACCGCCTTGCCCACCTCCGCCTTCTGCGTGTCGCTGAGGTCCTTGGCGAAGGCCGGGCGGGCGGTGCCCGCGGGAACCATGTACTCCATGGGCACCCGCATCTCCAGGCCGCCCAGGTGACTGCCGACGACCGGCTCCGGCGCGTCCTGCTGCTTGATCCGGACCGAGTACCGCACCTGGCGCTTCACCCGCACCGACAGGGGGGCACTGCGCAGGGTCCGCGCCTCGGTCACCGCCCGGCCGCTGTGCCGGCTGCGCTCGGAGTGGAAGGCGCCGCCGGCCCCGAAGTGGCCGCCGAGGTAGTTGAGTCCGTCCGGTGTGCCGTACGCCTTCGCGCTGGGGTTGAATCCCGGCGACGCGGTCCGGTGACTGCCCGCGTTGTGTCCGCCGGTGGCGGCGAGCTGGTTGTCGTCCTTGACCTCCTTGTCGATGTGCGCCGCCGCCAGGGCTTCCTGCTGGGCCGTCAGGCCGCTGCCGGTGCCCGCGGGCAGCGCCGGGTTGGGGAAGAGCGCCGGGTACGGAGCGTCCTTTGGCGCCGGGCCGAGGGCGACGGTGACGTCGAAGACGCGCTTCTTCTTCCCCGCCAGGGCGAAGGTCCGGCCGCGGCCGAAGAAGGTGTCCGGCTCGCTGCGCAGCCGGGCCGCGACCACCGACGCGTCGATGTCCTGCCGGTTGCTCGGCGCGCCCCTGAGGTCGGTGCCCCGGATCACCCGAACGACCGCGGCGATGTCCTCCTCGGGGAGCGCGAAGACCGTGGAGTGCCCGGACGTGGTCATGTCCATCAGGTAGGGCGGCAGCGTCACGGGCGGGTACGCCGCGCTCGGCGGCGCGGTGGAACCGGGGTCCCCCGCCGGGTCCCTGGGGGCCATTCCCAGGTAGTGGCCGGCGAGCGCGTCGACCTCTTTCCCGGCCGGCGCGGCCCGCTCGGTGACCGCCGTCCGCTCGGGCGGCAGCTCCGTCAGCTCGTGGGACTCCTCGGCCGACGGCCGGCCGCTCACCAGCCGGCTCACCGCCGCGTTCCCGGCCAGCCGCTGGATGTCCAGCATCCGCCGCGAACCCAGCGCCGCCCGGGAACCGGTGGCCGCCGCCAGGGCCGTGGCCGGCGCGCGCCGCGCGCCGCCCGCCGGCACCGCCGTCACCGGTGCCCGCTCCCCGCCCGTACCCGCACCGTCTCTGTCCCGCGCTGCGCCCAACCCCACGCCTCCTGACCGGCGGGACCGGCCGTGGCCGGTCCCGTCACCGTCCTCGCCTCCGCGGCGCCGTCCCCGGTGCGGCGGGGCGACGGGCTCTCGACAGCGAGATGACATCCTGGCGAACTGACACTCAACACAAGATGTTGAAGCAGAAACTGGGGGTGACCACCAGGGAAAGCCGGGGATTCTGCCCCAATGGGCACGACCAGGGGCAAGGAGAATGCCCCCAGTCCGGCACCGGAGGCCGTTTCGACGGAGGCAACGCGCGCGTGAGGCTGAGGGGCGTCCTGTCTCGTACCCCGAGGAGAGCAGAGCATGCCGTCCTACCTGTCGCCCGGCGTCTACGTCGAGGAGGTGGCCAGCGGCTCGCGCCCGATCGAGGGAGTGGGTACCTCGGTGGCGGCCTTCGTCGGGCTCGCGCCCACCGGGCCCCTCAACGAGCCGACGCTGGTGACCAACTGGACGCAGTACGTCGCGTCCTTCGGTGACTTCACCGACGGGTACTACCTGGCGCACTCCGTCTACGGCTTCTTCAACAACGGCGGATCGGCCGCGTACGTCGTCCGGGTCGGCGGCTCCGCCGACGGCGCCGGCGCGAACGGCGCGTCCGCCTCCCCCGCCGCCGTGAACGGCGCCGCCGCCCCGGCCGCGCTGCCCGCCGCCGAGCCCAAGCAGCTGGGCACGTTCGCCGTCACCGCGAACACCGCCGGCCAGAACGGCCCGCTCACCGTCGAGGTCGCCGACCCCGAGGGCGAGGGCCCCGCCGAGCGCTTCAAGCTGATCGTCAAGGACGGCGAGAAGCCGGTCGAGTCCTTCGACGTGAGCGCCAAGAAGGGCAACCGCTCCTACGTCGTCACCCAGGTGAAGGAGCGCTCCAAGCTCATCACCGTCACCGAGGCCGCGCCGGCCGCGCAGCTGGCCCGGCCGGAGAACCAGACGGTGACCCTGGCCGCGCCGCCCGCCCCGGCCGCCCCCGTCGAGCGGGTCCCGGACGAGATCTCCCAGCCCGGCCCCGCCCAGTACCTCGGCGACAGCTCCGACCGCACCGGCTTCGGCGGCCTGGAGGCGATCGACGAGATCTCCATGGTCGCGGTCCCCGACCTGATGTCCGCCTACCAGAACGGCGCCATCGACCTGGAGGCCGTCAAGGCCGTCCAGCTCGGCATGATCGCGCACGCCGAGCTGATGGGCGACCGGGTCGCCATCATCGACCCGCCGCCCGGGCTGAACGCCCGCCAGATCCGCGTCTGGCGCCAGGAGACGGCCGGCTACGACTCCAAGTACGCCGCCCTGTACTACCCCTGGATCAAGACCTTCGACCCGGCCACCGGCCAGGCCCGCATCGTCCCGCCGAGCGGTCACATGGCGGGCATCTGGGCCCGCAACGACTTCGAGCGCGGTGTGCACAAGGCCCCCGCCAACGAGGTCATCCGCGGCGCCATCGACCTGGAGCTCCAGATCACCCGCGGTGAGCAGGACCTGCTCAACCCGATCGGCGTCAACTGCATCCGGTCCTTCCCGGGCCGCGGCATCCGCGTCTGGGGTGCCCGCACCCTCTCCTCCGACCCGGCCTGGCGCTACCTGAACATCCGCCGGTACTTCAACTACCTGGAGGAGTCGATCCTGATCGGCACCCAGTGGGTGGTGTTCGAGCCCAACGACCACAACCTCTGGGCCCGCATCCGGCGCAACGTCTCGGCGTTCCTCGTCAACGAGTGGCGCAACGGCGCCCTGTTCGGCCAGAGCCCCGAGCAGGCCTTCTACGTCAAGTGCAACGAGGAGACCAACCCGCCGGAGTCCGTCGACCTCGGCCGGGTCATCTGCGAGATCGGCATCTCGCCGGTCAAGCCGGCCGAGTTCGTGATCTTCCGGCTGGCCCAGTTCTCCAGCGGCAGCGGCGAGCTGGAGGAGTAGGCGGCCCGCCTCCCTCGGCTCCTCCCTCCCTCACCCTCCAGAAGGATTAGAAGGACAGCGAACTCATGGCTCTCCCCAAAGCAGAAGACGTCCTCGTAGCACCGAATTTCGGTCTCCAGATCGACGGCGTGATGGTCGAGTACCTCAACTCGGTCAGCGGCCTCCAGGTCGAGCAGGACGTCATCAAGTACCAGCAGAACGCGGGCACCACCGGCCGCAACAACGTCACCCTGATGCCGGGCGTGGCCAAGGACGGTTCGGTCCAGGTCGAGCGCGGCGCGAGCCAGTCGCCGGCGTTCACCACCTGGATCAACGACTCGCTGAACGGCCAGATGGCCACCGCCCGCAAGAACGCCACGATCATCCTCATGGACTACGAGGACAGCCCGGTCAAGCGCTGGAACCTGCGCAACGCCTGGTGCAGCAAGATCGTGATGGGCACCCTGAAGGCGGGTGACACCAATCCGCTCACCGAGACCGTGACCATCGTGTTCGAAGAACTGGTCGTCGAGTAATGCGTCGTTCGGCTGTCGGTGCGCCCAGTGCGAGGGTTGCCGAGGCGCCCGCGGCCGACCGGTCGGCGGCGGCGGGGGCGGAGATCAGCTCTCCGGCTCCCGCCGCCGCCCCGCCGGCGGACGTGGCCCCGCGGCAGACACTGCGCACCGAGTTCCCCTTCGAACTGCCCCGCGGCTACGTCGACGACAGCGGCACGGTGCACCGCGAGGGTGTGATGCGGCTGTCGACGGCACGGGACGAACTCGTGCCGCTGCGTGACGTCCGGGTCCGGGAGAACCCGGCGTACCTGTCGGTCGTCCTGCTCGGCCGGGTCATCACCCAGCTGGGCACGCTGCCGTCGGTGCACGACGGGATCGTGGAGAGCATGTTCGCCTCCGACCTGGCGTTCCTCCAGGATTTCTACCGCCAGATCAACGCCGAGGGCCACACCCGGGCGGCGGTGGAGTGCCCGCACTGCTCCGAGCCCTTCGAGGTGGAACTCGGCGGGAGCCGCCTGGGGGAATCGTGACGTACGCGACCGACCGGCTGCACGAGGAGATCGCGTACGTCGCCTACCACTTCCACTGGAACCTGGAGGCGATCCTGGACCTGGAGCACCACGACCGCCGCCAGTACACGGAACAGATCGCGTCGTTCGTGACGCGGTCCGAGGCGGAGGACTGACCTGTGGGGTTCCTGGACCGTCTGCGCGGCCGGGGCGACCGCCCCGGTGAAGTGACCGGACCGGCGGCGGTGCCTGCGCCAACCCCGGCGCCGGCGTCGGCTTCGCCCGCCCCGTCTTCGGCTTCGCCCGCGGCACCGACGCCCGCTGCGGCGCCGGCGCTGCGGGTGGCCGGGTGGTCGGGGCTGCCGCCGATCCAGCGGTCCGCGGCCGGCTCCTCCGGGGTGGCCGACCGGGGCTTCGGCGGCCGGCTGCCGACCTGGCAGAACCCGTCGTTCAGCAGCAGCGCGTCCCTCGGTGTCCTGGACACCGCACCGGAGCGGCTGCTGCCGTCGCCGTCGGCCGCCGCGCCCACCGCCGCCGCCGGGCCGGTGACCGGTCTGGAGCGGCCCGCGCGGGCCCTGCCCCGGGCCGCCGCGCCCGGTACGGAGGTGCAGCGCGCGCCGGTGGTGCCGCTGCGGGCCGTCCCGGCCGACCCGTTCGACGCGCCGGGGCCGGTGCCGTCGCGCTCCGGGCCCGCTGTGCAGCGGGCGGCCGCACCCTCCACACCCTCCGTCGCGGTGTCGCACGTACCGCCGCCGGCGCCGGCACCGGAGCCGCCGCGCGGTATCCGGGTGACGACCGCGCCGACCGCGCCGCCCCGGGCCCTGCCCCTGGTCACGGCGCCGGCCGCCGCACCGGCAGTACAGCGCAGGTCGTTGCCCACGGCGCGCCGGGAGTCCGCGCCGCAGGGCGGGGCCGCCCCGGCCACCGCGGCGCCGCCGCCGGACCGGGGCAGCGGAAGCGATGAAGGCGGTGGGGACGGCAGGGGAGGCGGAGCATCCGCCTCCCCCGGTCCTGTTCCGCCCCGCACTTCTCCCGCGCCCGACACCGCGCTGCCCATCCAGCGCGCGGTCCCCCGCGCCGGTGCGCCCGCCCCGGACCGTGCGCAGAACCCCGCAGCCTTGCCGGTGACCCGCCCCGCCGGGCCCGGCACCGGTGCCCCGACCGCCCCCTCGGCCGCCGCGCCGGGCGGTACGCCCGCCAGCCCGCGAGCCGCCGACCCCGGCGCCGCCGCGCCCGCGGTGCAGCGCCGGCCGGCCGCCCCGGTGACTCCGCACCTGCCGACGGCCGCCCGTACCGCGGCCACACCGGGCGGCACCACGCCGCCAGCGGTACAGCGACGGTCCACGGCCGCCGGGACGTCGGCCGCACCTGACTCGGCCACGCCGGCCACCACGCCGGCCACCACGCCGCCGCCGGTCCAGCGCCGGACGTCGGCGCGCGACTCGGCCCCGCGCGGCTCGGCAACCCCCGGCACCACGCCCGCCGTCCAGCGCCGCCCCGCCGGCCCGGCACTGCCGATCGCCACGCCCGCGACCGCCACGCCGGCCGCACCGGTCCCGCCTTCTCCGGTGCAGCGCCGGTCCACGGAGCTCCCGCAGTCCGCGTCCGCATCCGCTTCCGCTTCCGAGGCGGCGACGTCGGCCGGGCCGAGCGCCCCCGCGCCCACCCCGGCCGTCCAACGCAGCAGCACGGACAGCACGGACAGCGCGGGCACCGCGAACGGCCCCGCGTCCGCACCACCGGTGACGGAAACGCCCCCGTCCGGCCCCTCCGCCGCCACTCCCCCGGCCGTCCAGCGCCTCGCCTCGGACGCCCCGCGCCCCGACGCCGCACCCACCGCCCTCCCGGTCGAGCGCACCCGTACGGCGCCGGCCCCCAGCGCGCCGAAGACCGCACCGGCACCGGCACCGGCCGTGCAGCGCGCTGTCCCGGGCGGCAACGCCCCGTCCGCGCCCGCCGCTTCGCCGAGTCCGCCCCCGGTACGGCGGTCCGCCGCCGACGCACCGCGTCCGGCCCGCCGGCCGGGCCTCGGCGCCCCGCTCCCCTCGGTCCCGGCCGTCCCGGCCCCTACGGGCACCGCCGCGTCGGCCGTCCAGCGCCTCCCCCTCGCCTCCGCCCCGGCGGCGTCGGCGCCGAGTCCCGCCGTCCCCGGCGACATCCCGGCGCCGCCCGCCACCCCGGAAGCACCACAGGTCAGTGCCCCCGGCCCCGACGCACCCCCCGTCCAGCGCGCCACGCCCGCCTCCGACGCGCCCCCGGTCCAGCGCGCCACGCCCGCCACCCCGATCGGACCACGGACGGGACCCGCCCCGGCCCCGCTGCCCCAGGGCTCCGCCCCCGGCACCCCCCAGATCCAGCGCGCCACACCCCTGCCGCCGGTCGGCCCCTTGCCCCCGCGCGCCACAACCACCACGGCCGCGACAACCACCAAGGCCACCACGGCCACCACGGCGTCCCCCGAAAGCACGCCCCCCGCCGCCGCCCGCCCCGTGGCCCCCGTCCAGCGCGCCACGACCCCGGCCCCCTCGGCGCCCCCCTCCGCACTCCCCGTCGTGGCCCCCGTCCAGCGGGCCACCGCTCCGGCCGCCGCCTCGGGCCCCGGGGCGGCCCACCGTTCCGACCCGCCCGCCGCCCTCCCGGTCACCGGCGGCCGCCCGCACCCCACCGCGGCAGCCGCCGCGCTCCCGCTGCTCGCCCCGGCCCCGGCCGTCCAGCGCCTCGCCACTGGCGGCGCCGCCACCCCCGTACCCCTGCGCAGCGCCGCGTCGGCGCCCGCGGCGGCGCCCGCGGCCCTCCCGGTCGCCTCCCTCGCCCCGCCGCGCACGGCGACGCCCCCGTCGCTTCCGCAGGCCGCCGCCCAGACCGCCGTACAGCGGTCGGCCATCGGTGCGCTCGCCGCCTCCGCGGCGGCCACCGCCACCGCCGCCCTGAACTCGTTCCAGCCGCACCGCAACCACGACCACGCCGGCGCCACGCCGCAGGACGCGCCACCGCCGCCGTACAGCGCGGAGCCGCCGTCCGGGCACCACACCGCACCGACCGTCTCCGCGACGGCCCAGCAGCAACCGCCGACCGCGGCCCCCCGGACGGCGGCCGGCGCGTGGAACCCGAAGGAGCTGAGCGACTCCCAGCTCGACGAACTGGTGCACCGGATCATCGGCCGCGTCACCCGCCTGGTCCGCACCGAACTCCGGATGGACCGTGAACGGATCGGCCGACTCCGCGACGACCGCCGCTGACCTCCTCCCCGCTGTGACCGTTCCGACAGAAAGGCCGACCCTCGATGCCCTCCCGTAAGGACCCGGGCTCCACCATCTGGTTCTCCCTCTCGATCGACGGCCAGAGCCTCGGCTACTGGAACGGCTGCGAGGGCCTGTCGTCCCAGGTGGAGGTCGAGCAGCGCCAGGAAGGCGGCAACAACGGCTTCGTCTGGCAGTTGCCGACCCGCGTCACCTTCTCCAACGTCCGGCTGACCCGTCCGCTCACCCCGGACACCACCAAGGTCGCCAAGTGGATCTCCTCCATCCAGACCGGGATCAAGCGGCCCACCGGCACCATCGTGGCCCGGCGCGCGGACGGTTCCGAGATCGCCCGCTGGGGGCTGCTGGAAGTCCTGCCGGTCAGCTGGCAGGGCCCGTCCTTCGACCCCGGCAGCCCGGCCGTCGCCAACGAGGTCCTGGAGATCGCCCACCACGGCTTCACGGACTGAGCGAAACCAGCGAACCCAGCGGAACCGTCGAACCCAGCGGAACCAGCGGAATCAGCAGACGAAAGGAGCGGCACACCTCATGGCCAAGAGCAGCGGCGCCGGCAAGAGCCTGGTCCACGCCACCCTCGCCATCCACGAGCCGCCCACCGGCGACAGCACCTCGCCGGGCGCCCTCATCAAGAACTTCTCCCTCCAGTTCAACCCGGCGCAGCTGACCCTGTCCCGCCGTGCCAACTGGAAGGACTCCGACTCGCCGATGACCCGCAACGGGCCGGTGCCCGAGTTCATGGGTCCGGTGCCGCGGGAGATGGCCGTGGAGATCTTCCTGGACTGCTCGGACCAGCCCAGCAGCAACAAGGTCCTCAAGCAGGTCGACTCCCTGCTGGACTGCTGTGTGACGACGAGCAAGAGCCTGGCGGCCAAGAAGCCCTCCCCGCCCTGGGTGATCTTCCAGTGGGGTTCCTTCTCGACGGCCCGGTTCGCCGCCTACGTCAGCTCCGTGCAGGCGTCGTACACCCTGTTCGGGACCTCCGGCGTGCCGATCCGCGCCACCTGCCAGCTCCAGCTGCACGAGCTGCCGCACGCCACCCTGGGCCAGAACCCGACCTCCGGCGCGCTCACCGCGCAGCGCGTGCACCGCGTGGTGGCCGGCGACTCGCTCCAGTCGCTGGCCTGGCAGGAGTACGGCGACGCCTCCGCCTGGCGGGCCATCGCCGAGGCCAACGAGATCGACAACCCCGCGCAGCTGCCCACCGGCACCGACCTGCTCCTGCCCGCCACCGAGGAGGTGCGTCGCTGATGCCGCCGTTGACGTATTCCAACATCATCCAGGTCAAGATCAACGGCATCGCGCTGCGCAAGACGCTCGCCCCGCTGCTCATCGAGGGCTGGGTGGACCAGGGCGTCGGCGTCCCCGCCGCCTTCCGCCTCACCTTCCGCGACCCCAAGCGGACCCTGCTGAAGCTGCTCGGCGTCAACTTCGGCACCAAGGTGGTCCTGACCCCCCTGGCCAACGGCAAGGGAGCCGCCGAGCCGCTGCTGACCGGCGAGGTCACCGCCCTGGAGGCCGACTTCGACGGCACCGGCTCCTTCACCGTGATCCGCGGCTACGACCTCGGCCACCGCCTGCTGCGCCAGCGCCGGGTGGCCGCGTACACCAACCAGACCGCCTCCTCGATCGTGCGGAAACTGGTCGGTCTCAACAGCGTGCCGGTCGGCCGCATCGAGTCGACGAAGACGCCGTACGAGTTCATCAGCCAGGGCAACGTCACCGACTGGGACTTCATCGCGCGGCTCGCCGACGAGAACGAGATGGTGATGTCCCTGGACGCCAAGGGCAAGTTCAACTTCGTCTCGCCCAAGCCGTCCTCCGGCGCGCCGTCCCCGCAGACCGACGGCGAGAAGAGCCCGTTCGTGCTCCAGGCCCGGCACGACATCCTGCGCCTGCGCACCGCCGTCACCGCCTCCGACCAGGTCGCCAAGGTCGAGGCCCGGGGCTGGGACGTCAACCTCGCCAAGGAGATCGTCGCCACCGCCCCGGCGACCACCAACGACGGCTACAGCATCGGCACCACCCCCGGCGCCGCCGCCCGCTTCTTCAAAGCGGCCAAACTGGTCGAGACCGCCGTCCCTTACGACAAGCAGGCCGAGGTCACCTACGCCGCGAAGGCCCTCGCCGACGACGTCACGGGCGCCTTCGCCGAACTGGAGGTGGCCGTCCGCGGCAACCCCAAGCTGCGGCCGGGCGTCCCGGTGGCGCTCGCCGACACCGGCAAGCCGTTCGAGGGCAAGTACACCGTCACTTCCGTCCGGCACAGCTTCGGCGACGGCCAGCACTACGAGTCCGCGCTCACCGTCAGCGGCCGTCAGTGGCGCTCGCTGTACGGGCTGGCCTCCGGCGGCGCCGAGACCTCGCCCAAGCTGCCCAGCGTCGCCAACGCCGTGGTCACGGACGTCACCGACCCGCTCAAACGAGGCCGGGTCAAGCTCAAGTTCCCGTGGCTGGACGACACCTACGTCAGCGACTGGACCCGCTCCGTGCAGCTCGGCGGCAAGGGCGGCGGCGGTTTCTTCCCGATGGACGTCGGCGACGAGGTGCTCGTCGCCTTCGACCGGGGCGCCCTGGACCACCCGTTCGTCATCGGCGGTCTCTACAACGGCCGCGACAAGGAGACCAAGAACGACGTCCAGCTCTACAGCGGCGGCCGCAACCAGGCGAGCCGGCACACCATCTCCGACCGCACCGGCAACCGCGTCGACCTGCTCAGCGCCAAGCTGGCCCGCAAGCAGGGGGTACGGATCCAGTCCGGCGACGACAAGCTGATCATCAACCTCGACCGGGCCCAGACCGCGATCACCATCGACAGCAAGGGCACGGTCCAGATCACGGGCAACCGGTCGGTGAAGGTGGACGCCGGCACCAGCATGACGCTGACCGCCGGACGCTCCCTGACCATCAAGAGCGGCGGCCCGCTCACGCTCCAGAGCGGCAGCCTGATCAACATGCGGGCCGCCACCCAGATCGGGGTCAACGCGGGGGCCGCGCTGAACCTGACCGCGGGCGGGCTCGCGAACCTGACCGCCGGGGGCATGGCGAACGTCACCGGCACCGGCGGCGTGAACGTCACCTCCCCCGTCCAGACCAGGGTCACCGGAGCGCAGTTCACGGTGCTGGCCCCGATCTTCAAGGTGGTCACGATCCCCATACCGGGGGCGTCATGACCCGTAGGGCAGGCGTGACCCGTAGTAGCAGAAGGCAGGTGGCTCCCTGATGGCCGAGCAGTTCGTCGGCTCCGGCTGGTCGTTCCCGTTGCGCATCGGGCCGACCGGCGGCATCGCCCTGGTCAGCGGCGAGAAGGAGATCGAGGAGGCCATCCGGCTGGTCCTGTCCACCGCGCCGGGCGAGCGGCCGATGCGCCCCGACTTCGGCTGCGCCATCCACGACCTGGTCTTCGCCCCGGTCAACGAGGAGACCGCCGGCCGCATCCAGCACGAGGTCTACCTCAGCCTCGACCGCTGGGAGCCGCGCATCGAGGTGGTGGACGTGGAGGTGACGGTGGGCGCCGAGGAGAGCACCCTCCTCATCGACGTGCGCTACTCGATCCGCGGTACCAACAACCCGCGCAGCCTCGTCTTCCCGTTCTACGTCATCCCCTCCCACGAGGAGCCGGGCGCACCGGCACCGTCCGACGGCCCCGGCAGCCTCCCCGAAAGCGATCTCTGATGCCCCTGCCCTCTCCCAACCTCGACGACCGGCGCTTCCAGCAGTTCGTCGACGACGCCAAGCGCTACATCCAGCAGCGCGCCCCGGAGTGGACCGACCACAACGTCTCCGACCCCGGCGTCACCCTCGTCGAGACGGTCGCGCACATGGCCGACCAGATCGTCTACCGCCTCAACCGGGTCCCGGAGAAGAACCACCTCGCCTTCCTGGACCTGGTCGGCATCACCCTCTTCCCGCCCACCGCGGCCCGCACCGACGTCACCTTCTGGCTGTCCGCACCGCAGGAAGAGGCCGTGTCCGTGCCGGTCGGCACCGAGGTCGCCACGCTGCGCACGGAGAGCGAGGAAGCCGTCGTCTTCGCCGTCGACCGGGACCTGCGCATCGTCCCCAGCGCCCTGCGCCACCTGGTCGTCCAGCAGCGCGGGCAGGCCGTCACCGACCGCACCCACGACCTCGCCGAGGGCACCGACATCATGTGCTTCGCGGAGTCCCCGAGCCCCGGCGACTGCATGCTGCTCGGCCTCACCGCCGCCGTGCCGCACTGCGCCGTCATCCTGGAACTCGACAGCCGCGTCGACGGCGTCGGCGTCGACCCCCGCCAGCCGCCCCTGGTCTGGGAGGCGTGGACCGAGGACGGCTGGCAGTCCTGCGACGTCGACCGCGACGGCACCGGCGGCCTCAACCGCCCCGGCGAGATCGTGCTGCACGTCCCCGGCAGCCACGTACTCTCCCGCACCGGCGGCCACGAGGCCGGCTGGCTGCGCTGCCGCGTCACCGAGCCGCTGGCCGACCAGCCCTTCTACACCACCTCCCCGACCGTCCGCTCCGCCGAGGCCTGCACCATCGGCGGCAGCACGCACGCCGTGCACGCCGAGACCGTCTACGACGAGGCGCTCGGCGAGTCCACCGGTCTGCCCGGCCAGCGGCTGCGCCTGGAACACGCCCCGGTGGTCGGCGACACCCCGCCGGTCCTGCTGCAGAGCGCCGAGCACGACGGCTGGGTGGACTGGGACGTCGTCCCGCACTTCGCGGGCTCCCGCCCCGACGACCGGCACATCACCCTGGACCCCACCACCGGCGAGATAGCCTTCGGCCCCTCGGTCCGCGAACCCGACGGCAGCCTGCGCCAGTACGGCATGGTCGCCCCCAAGGGCGCCGTCCTGCGCGCCCGCCGCTACCGCACCGGCGGCGGCCGGGCCGGCAACGTCGCCCGCGGCGCCGTCCGCATCCTGCGCACCTCCATCCCGTACGTCAGCGAGGTCGTCAACCGCGAGGCCGCCCGCGGCGGCGTGGACGGCGAGACCGTCGAGGAGGCCAAGGTCCGCGCCCCGATCACGCTGCGCGCCCAGGAACGCGCCGTCACCCTGCGCGACTACGAGGAACTCGCCCGCCGCGCCGCCCCGGAGACCGCCCGCATCACCTGCCTGGAGGGCGAGGAGAGCGACCACGGCGCCTACGCCGTCCGGGTCCTGGTCGTTCCGCAGGCCGTGCCCGACCCCGGCGGCCGGCTCCGCTTCGAACAGCTGGTTCCCGGCGACGCGCTGCTCGACCGCATCACCCGCTACCTCGACGTGCGGCGTCTGATCGGCACCCGGCTGGCCGTCGGCCCGCCGTTCTACCAGGGCGTCACCGTCGTCGCCACGCTGCACGCCTTCCGCGCCGCCGATACCGACAAGGTGCGCCGCCAGGCCCACGACGCCCTCTACCGCCACCTCGACCCGCTCACCGGCGGCGCCGACGGCAAGGGCTGGCCGTTCGGCCGCCCGGTCCAGGCCGGCGAGATCTTCGCCGTGCTCCAGCGCGTCCCGGGCGTCGAACTCGTCGACGAGGTCATCCTGCACCCCGCCGACCCGCTCACCGGCAAGCGCGGCGACGCCACCGACCGCATCGACCTGAGCGCCCCCTCGCTGGTCTTCTCCTTCGACCACCGGGTCCGCGTGATCGGAGACGACCGGTGAGCGCGCGCGGCGCCGTCGACAACCTCGGCTCCTCCGCCCCCATCGGCATGATGCTCCCGGCCGTCTTCGCCGACGACGACCTCGCGCAGCGGTTCGTCGGCGGCCTCGACGACACGATGGCGCCGATCCTCAACGTCCTGGACTGCCTGCACGCCTACTTCGTGCCGTCCCTCGCCCCCGCCGACTTCACCCGGTGGCTCGGCGACTGGGTCGGCGCGGAGACCGACGGCACCGAGGCCGACGACCGGCTGCGCGCCGCCGTCGCCGCCGCGGCCGCCCTGCACCGCGTACGGGGCACCCGGCGCGGCCTGTCCGAGGCGGTCCGGCTCGCCTTCGGCGTCGTACCCGAGATCACCGAGAGCGGCGGCGCCGAATGGAGCGCCCGCCCGCTCGGCCCGGTCCCCGGCGACCGGCGCCCGCACCTGCACGTCACCGTCCGCCTGCCCGACCCCGCTCCGGCGGACGCCCACCGCCTGGACGCCCTCGTGGCGGCTGCCCGCCCCGCTCACATGCCCTACACGGTCCAGGTGACCGCCGCCGAAAGGACTTCGGAGACATGACCACGCAGCAGCTCTGCGCGGAGTGCGGTACCCGGGCGGAGCCGGGCCAGTCGTTCTGCGACGCCTGCGGCTCCGTCCTCAGCTGGGAGTCGTCCTCCCGCTCCCGCTCCACCCCGAACCCGGAGTCCACCCCGGCCCCCGCCCCTGCGCCCGCTCCCACCCCCGCCCCGGCCCCGGTACCGGCCCCGGTACCGGCCCCCGCGGCCCCCGCGGCCCCCGCGGCCCAGGGCGGCACCCACCCTTCCCCCGCCCCGAACGCGGCCTACGGAACCTTCGCGAACCCGGCCCCGGAAGCCGCCCACCCGCACACCCCACCACCGCCCCCGACCGCCACCGCCGAAACCGCGGCCCTCCCCTCCGCCACCCCGCCCCCGCCGGCATCCGCGACACCCGCGCCCCCCACCCCCCCTGCCGCTCCTGCCTCCCCTGCCACTCCCGCCACTCCCGTCGCCCCGGACATGGGCGACACGATGGCCCACCGAGCCCGCTCCCTCCTGGTCCCGGTCGCCGACCCCGAGGCCCGCACCGTCCCCTCGGACCCGGCCGTCGCCCCCGTCCTCCCCGGCGTACCGATCGCCGAACGCCCCCAAGTACGGCCGGTGGGCCCCCAGGACGGCGAGAGCGGCCCGCCCTGCCCCTGGTGCGCCACGCCCAACCGCGTCGACCGCCACTACTGCGTCCGCTGCGCGATGCCGCTGGCCGGCGACGAACGGATGGACGCCCGCCCGCTCCCCTGGTGGCGCCGCCTGTTCCGGGGCTCCCAGGAGACCCCCTGGGCCGGCGACCGCCCCCGGCTGCGCCGCACCTTCGACCGGATCGGCACCTGGATCTGGGCCGCGATCGCGATCACCGCGGTGATCTGCGCCATCATCTACATCCCCGACGGCTACCAGGCCACCCGCGACCACTTCGCCAAGCGCGCCCCGGTCACCCCGGACTCGGTGAAGGCGTCCCGCTCCTACCCCGGCCACAAGCCCGAGCTGCTCTTCGACAAGCTCAGCAACACCTGGTGGGGACCGGGCGTGAACCAGTCCGGCGAGGGCCAGTGGGTCGAGGCCCACTTCAACGAGCCGGTCCGCCTGCTGGACGTACTGATCACCTCCGGCACCTCCAGCAAGGCCGACAAGCTCCAGGAGTCGGCCCTGCCGCACCGCGTCACCGCGAAGATCACCATGAAGGACGGCACCACCAAGACCCGCAGCCTCACCCTGGACCAGGCCGCCGGCGCCCAGAAGCGCTCCTTCCGGGTCGGCGAGATCACCGCGGTCCGCTTCACCATCGACACCTCGTACGGCTTCTCCAGCAAGAAGCAGGTGGCGATCGCCGAGATCGAGTTCTTCAGCCGCTCCCAGAGCAGCAGCTCCTGACCCACGGGCGCACCCGGTTCAATGGCCCCCGCCTCCCGGCGGGGGCCATTGAACTCTCCGCGCCTCCTGAGCAGTTGCGCGGATTCGCCGAGCCGGACCAGCAAGATCGCGAACTGCGCGCGAAGTAGTAGCCTGCCCGCGGCGCTCCGGGGGCCGGGGGCCGGGGACGACAGGGGGAACCAGTGAGCAAAGCCGTGACCGCAGTGGACGAGGTGCGGCGCAGACGCCGCTGGCGGGTGGGCCTCCTGATCGTCCTCGCATGCGTCCTGGGCGGGCTGGCCGTCCTCGCCGCCGCGTTCGTCACTTCCGAGACCGTCAACCGCCTCTGGGTCGAAGCCGAGCTGGCGAAGGACGGCTCGGCAAGAATCACCGAGGTGGTCGACTACGACTTCGGCACCGACTACCGCCACGGCATCTACCGGGACGTCCCCGGCCTGGACCCCGAGACGCGGGCGTCCGAGGTGGACGTCACCATGGACGGCGAGCCGGCCCCGTACGAGATCCAGCCCTACGGCGGGGACGACGACGAGACCCGGATACTGATCGGCGACCCGGACAGCACGGTCACCGGCCTCCACCGCTACCGGATCGTCTACCGGCTGCCCGATGTCGCGCACGACGGGCGACTCGCCTGGAACGCCGTCGGCACCGGCTGGTACGTCGGACTGAGGGACGTCGAGATCCAGGTGACCGCCCCCTACGCGCTGGACGACCCCAGCTGCGTCCGCGGCCGGGCGGGCTCTCGCACCGTCTGCGCGACCGACCGACCGGAACCGGGCCGGCTCACCTACGCGTTCGGCGCCCTGGCCGCCCACCGCGGGGTCACCGTCGCCGCGGACACCGGTGCCGCTCTCGCCGCCGCGCCGGACGCGTCCGCCGAACCCACCGGCGCGGTGCGGTCCACCGGCCGTCCCGGACTGCTCGATGTGCTGTTCCTGGTGGCCGGGTGCGTCCTGCTGGGCGGACTGGTCGCCGAGGGGGCGCAGCGGCTGGCCGGACGCGAGAAGGTCCACCGGGACGATCCGGCCGGTCCCGGCACGGACCCGGCAGGACCGGTCCGCCGCCTCGACATCACCCGGCTGCCCGCCCTCGTCCCCGAGGTGTCCGCCCCGCCCGCGGAACTCACCCCGGCCCAGGGCGGGTTCCTCCTTGGGGGGACCGACCCGCACTACCGGACGGCCTGGTTGCTGACCGCCGTGCGGGACGGCCACGTCGTCCTGGAGGGCGACGGCCCCCACCCCGTCCTGACCCGCCCTTCCCGCGAGGACGCCCCGCGCGACGACCGTGAGGTGCGGGAGGTGCTGGACCACATCTTCGCCGACCGCGACCGGATCACTCTGGGCCTCTCCTACGACCGGTCCTTCACCCGGGGCTGGCAGCGGATCGACGCCGGGCTCGGCACCTGGATGCGCGGGCTGCGGGACCGGCGTTCGGTCTCGATCGGCGACAAGGTGGCCAGTGCCGCCCCGGTCGCCCTGCTGGCCGGTGCCATCGGCGTCGTCGTCGGCGGGGTCGGCGCGGGCCGGCCGTACGGCTTCTGGACGGTGCTGCTGCCGGCCGTCGCCGCCCTCGCGGGTGCCGGTCTCGTGCTGACCGGGGCGTCCGAGGAACTGGGCCCCATGACGCCGCGGGGCAACGCCCTGTGGCTGCGGGTGGAGGGCTTCCGCCGGTATCTCGCCGGGGCCGGGTCCCGGCAGGCCGAGGAGGCCGCCGCGGCGGGTGTCCTCGACCTCTACACCCTCTGGGCGGTCGCGCTCGGCCAGGCCGACCACTGGTCGGCCGCCGTGACGGAGTCGACCACCGTCCCGGCCCGGCCCCGGCGGGACCCGTCCCTGCTCACACCGCTGCTCGCCCTGCTCGTGATCGACGCCATCACCTCGAACACCACACCGGTGTCCGTACCGAGTTCGTCGTCCGGCTTCTCGTCGTCGGCCTCGTCGGACTTCGGCGGCGGAGGATCCTCGGTGGGCGACGGAGCGGGCGGCGGTGGCGGCGGCTCATGGTGACCCACCCGGCACCGGGCGGCAGTCGAGGAGACCCAAAACGGAGCCGGGTACGGGCGCGGACCCCTTGGGAACATCAGAAAGGCCCGGGTCAGACGGCGTCTGTCCCGGGCCTTCACCGGAGCCCCCTGTCGGATTCGAACCGACGACCTACGCATTACAAGTGCGTTGCTCTGGCCGGACTGAGCTAAGGAGGCACCGCGCGCAACCATGCCGCACGCGAAGGCGGCTCCACTGTACACAGCCCCCGTTTCCCCTAGCCAGGACGTTCGCCGTCACCCCAGTTCATACGTGAACGCGTACGCCACCTCCGCCTCCCCGTGCCGTGCCGTGAACTCCCCCGTCCCGCGCAGCGCCGCCAGCTCTCCCGTCCCCGACCCGGCGATCACCTCGAAGGCGCAGTGCACGGTCCCGTCGGGGTCGAAGCGGCCGCGTTCCTCGACCGCGAAGGTGCCGTCCCGGCCGTCGAGGCGGCCGGTCAGCAGCTCCGTGCCGGTGAAGGTGCCGGTGCCGCCGGGGAGGTAGGTGATGACGTACTCGCAGACCGTGCCGGCCGCCTCGATGGAGCCGGTGAAGGTGTTGGTCACCGAGGCGCGGGCGACGCGGGGGCTGTCGTCGGCCGGGGTGACCGGGTGCTCCTTCCAGTCGGCGGCGGTGAAGTGGCCGGTGGTGCGGGTGCCGGGCATGGCGGGGTCCTCTCCGTCGGGCGTAGTGCTCCGGTGCGGTGCGGTCACCACTGTCGCTCCCGTACCTGACACCCTCTGTCAGGTACTCGCCCCGCCCGGCCACAATGGCCGCCATGCGCGCCGACCGGCTCCTCGCCCTGCTCCTGCTGCTCCAGAGCCGCGGCCGGATGACCGCGCCCGAACTCGCCGCCGAGCTGGAGGTGTCGGTGCGGACGGTCTACCGGGACGTGGAGGCGCTCGGCGCGGCCGGTGTCCCGGTGGCCGCCGACCGCGGGCCGGCCGGCGGCTACCGGCTGATGGACGGCTACCGGACCCGGCTGACCGGCCTGACCGGCGCCGAGGCCGGCTCGCTGTTCCTGGCCGGGGCACCGGGCCCGGCCCGGGAGCTGGGCCTCGGGCCGTTCCTGGCCTCGGCTCAGCTGAAGCTGCGGGCCGCGCTGCCGGCCCCGGCCGCCGGACGGGCGGCCCGCGTCCAGGAACGCTTCCACCTGGACACCCCGGCCTGGTTCCGGGACGCCGACCCGGTGCCGCACCTGGCGGCCGTCGCGCGGGCGGTCTGGGACCAGCGGACGCTGCGCGCCCGCTACCGGCGCTGGTCCGGCGCGCAGGCGCACCGCGAGGTCCACCCACTGGGCCTCGTCCTCAAGGGCGGCATCTGGTACCTGGTGGCAGCCGGGACGGACCGGCCGCCCCGCACGTACCGCGTCTCCCGCTTCCTCGACGCCGAGGTGACCGAGGAGACCTTCGAGCGTCCCGCCGGCTTCTCCCTCACCGCCTACTGGGCGCGGTCCGCCCAGCAGCTGGAGGCCCGGCTGCACCAGGGCACCGCCCGGCTGCGGATCTCTCCCCGGGGCCGCAGGCTGCTGCCGATGCTGTTCGGGGCGGCGGGGGCGCGCGCCCTGGCGGCGGCCGGGCCGCCGCCCGGCGGGGACGGCTGGAGCGAGGTGGAGCTGGCCGTCGAGGCGGCGCCGGTCGCGGTGGGCGACCTGCTGCGGCTGGGCGCGGAGGCGGAGGTGCTGGGGCCCGAGCCGCTGCGCCGGGCCGTCGCGGACACCGTCACGGAACTGGCCCGGCGCTACGGGCGGTCCGGCGAAGTTCACATGCCCTGAGGTACTGACAGACCAGGTGAACGCGGGGTACCGTCCTGACCCAGTTCACCTGTGTGGCCTACACCAGGCGCGAACCTCCACAACTGAACATCCACGGACACCACCGCGGACCCGGCGCGCTCGCGCCCACCGGTCCTCCGCTGTGGAACTCCTTCCTACAACGGATCGTCCGGCACGTTCCTGCCGGTAGAAGGGGGCCTTTCACCATGGCCACTGTCACGTTCGACAAGGCGACCCGGGTCTACCCGGGTTCCACCAAGCCCGCCGTCGACGGTCTCGACATCGACATCGCGGACGGCGAGTTCCTCGTCCTCGTCGGCCCGTCCGGCTGCGGCAAGTCGACCTCGCTGCGCATGCTCGCCGGCCTGGAGGACGTCAACGGCGGCGCCATCCGCATCGGTGACCGCGACGTCACCCACCTGCCGCCCAAGGACCGGGACATCGCCATGGTGTTCCAGAACTACGCGCTCTACCCGCACATGACGGTCGCCGACAACATGGGCTTCGCCCTGAAGATCGCCGGCGTCAACAAGGCGGAGATCCGGCAGAAGGTCGAGGAGGCCGCGAAGATCCTCGACCTGACCGAGTACCTGGACCGCAAGCCGAAGGCGCTCTCCGGCGGTCAGCGCCAGCGCGTCGCCATGGGCCGCGCGATCGTCCGTGAGCCGCAGGTCTTCCTCATGGACGAGCCGCTGTCCAACCTGGACGCCAAGCTCCGCGTGTCGACCCGTACGCAGATCGCCAGCCTCCAGCGCCGGCTGGGCATCACCACCGTCTACGTCACCCACGACCAGGTCGAGGCCATGACGATGGGCGACCGGGTGGCGGTCCTCAAGGACGGTCTGCTCCAGCAGGTCGACACCCCGCGCAACATGTACGACAAGCCCGCCAACCTCTTCGTCGCCGGCTTCATCGGCTCCCCCGCGATGAACCTCATCGAGGTGCCGATCACCGACGGCGGCGTGAAGTTCGGCAACAGCGTGGTGCCGGTCAACCGGGACGCGCTCAAGGCCGCCGCCGACCGCGGCGACCGCACGGTCACCGTCGGCGTCCGCCCCGAGCACTTCGACGTGGTGGAGCTGAACGGCGGCACCGCCGCGGGCCTGGCCAAGGACACCGCGGGCGCCCCGGCCGGCCTCGCGGTCTCGGTCAACGTCGTGGAGGAGACCGGCGCCGACGGCTTCGTCTACGGCGCGGTCCAGGTCGGCGGCGAGACCAAGGACCTGGTGGTCCGCGTCAACAGCCGTGCGGTGCCGGAGAAGGGCGCCAGCCTGCACGTCGTGCCGCAGCCGGGCGAGACCCACGTGTTCTCGTCCTCCACGGGCGAGCGGCTCACCGACTGACACCGGCGCAGATTCACCCGAGTTGACGAAAAGGGCCTCGCGGCGCTGCCGCGGGGCCCTTCCCGTTGTCGACAAATACCCCGGCACACCGCCCATTTCGACCTCTGTTCGTCAACTCCCCACCCCCGTCACCCCGCTTTCTCATCCCCCGAACCGGTGACTAAATGTCGCCAAATCATTACCGGACGCTACCCTCACTCGCGTGAAGCACTCCGTGAAGCACTCCACCGCCCTTCAGACGCGACGCGGCCGGGGGCCCGCCCGCCGGATCGGCCGCTCCCTCGCCTTCGTCCTGCCCGTCGTCCTGGTGCTCTCCGGGACCCTCGCGGTCACCCGGGTCAACTGGTCGGGCGCCCCGGCCGACTCGGTGCTCACCGCGTCGGACGCCGCCGCCCCCGAGGCGTCCTCGCCGGCCGCCGCCCGCGCCCCGCACGAGGTGCTGCGCGACCGGCTGCTGACCGAGCTCCAGGAGGAGGACCCGGGCGTCGCCCTCACCCACCTCCAGGAGGCCGTCAACGACCGCCCGTCGCTGGCCCGGCACTGCGCCTCCATCGCCCGCGCCCTCGGCCGCGCCGCGGTCCGCGTCTACGGCCCCACCCGCGCCCAGTCCTACTCCCGCCCGGTCTGCGACACGGCCTTCGCCTCCGGCGTCCTGTCCGCCCACGGATGACTCGCGGCCCGGCAGCGCGCCTCGAAGGGGTGCGGGGAACCACGCGACAGGCCGCGGCCTCCCCGCACCCCTTGAACCACCGCACCACTCGGCCCGGACCGCTACACACCGCAGCTCGAGGAATCTCACCCACGTAGGGTTCGGCCATGACCGACCCGACCACCACCCGCCGCCCCACCCAGGCCGTAGTCCTGGCCGGCGGCCAGGGCACCCGGCTGCGCCCGTACACCGACGACCGGCCCAAGCCGATGGTCGAGATCCCCGGCACGGGGACACCGATCATCGGTCACCAGCTCGCCTGGCTGGCCGAGGAGGGCGTGACGGACGTCGTCGTCTCCTGCGGGCACCTCGCCGAGGTGCTCCAGAAGTGGCTGGACACCGCCGACCTGCCGGTCTCCGTGACCACCGTCGTGGAGCCCGAGCCGCTCGGCCGCGGCGGCGGCCTGAAGTACGCCGCCGCCCGGCTGCCCCACCCGGACCGCCCCTGGTACGCCACCAACGGCGACATCTGGACCCGTTTCTCGCTGCGCGACATGGCCGACTTCCACGCCGAGCGGGACGCCGTCGCCACCCTCGCGCTGGCCCGCCCGCGGCTGCCGTGGGGCGCCGTGCAGACGGACGGCTTCGGCCGCATCACCGACTTCATCGAGGCGCCCCCGTCCACGTTCGAGATCAACGCGGGCGTCTACGTCTTCTCCTCGGCGTTCGCCGCGCTGCTCCCGGAGCGCGGTGACCACGAGCGGACCACGTTCCCCCGGCTGGCCCGCGAGCGCCGGCTGTCCGGCTTCCCGATCCCGCAGGGGTCCTACTGGCGGGCCATCGACACCGCGAAGGACCTCACGGAGGCCGCGAAGGAACTGGCCGCGCAGGGCCGCTGAGCGCCGCTGAGCCCGGACCGGCCGGGAAACACCGACGGGGCCCGCACCGGAAGGTGCGGGCCCCGCCCGTACGGTACGGCCGACTCAGCCCAGCAGACCGCCCACGAGCCCCGGACGCCCGGGGGACGTCGCCCCGCCGCCGTCGCCGCCGCCCCCGGTGTCGGTGCCGGTGCCGCTGCCCGCGCCGCCGGTCGCGGCACCGGTTCCGGCGCCCGGGCCGGCCCCGCCGCCGGACGGACCGGCGCTGGTGCTCGGGGCCTGTCCGGCCGGCGCGGACTGCTGCGGCGGGGCCTGCCCGCCGGTGGCGCCCTGGGTCTGGCTCGGCGTACCGCCGGTGGCGGCACCGCTGTCCGTCTCGCGGGTCGCGCCCGGCGTGGACGCGGCACCGCTGGGACCGGTCGTCGTGCCGGCGGTCGCGCCCTGCGACGGGGAACCGGCCGGCGCCTCGGGGCCGCCGCCCTTCCGCTCGCCGGGGTCGGCGGGGAGCGCGGAGCCCGGCAGTTCGTTGCGCGGTCCCTCGCCGGGGCCGGGCACCACCACCCGGTCCGCGTCGCGCACGGCACCGCCGAGCAGCGAGCCGACCAGCAGCGTCACGCCGGTCACCAGGAAGGTGATCAGGGCCCCGCGGCGCAGCACGTACCGGCGCAGGTCCCAGATGTGGGCGCGGGGGCCGAGCCGCCGCCAGGCGCCGCCGGCGAGCCGGCCGTCGACGGAGTAGACCGGCGCGCCGGCGATGACCAGCGGCGACCAGGCGGCCAAGTAGATGATGTCGGGCGCGTCGTAGACGGGGACGCTCTTCCAGCTCACGGTGAGCAGCAGGGCCGCCGACAGGAAGGCGCCGACCGCGGCGGCCACCCGCTGCCAGCAGCCGAGCACGGTCAGCACGCCGACGATGACCTGGAGGAAGGCGATGACCAGCCCGGAGCCGACCGGGTGGGCGAGCGCGAACTGCCGCAGCGGCTCGGCGACTTCCCACGGGTGCAGGGTGTTCAGCCACTTCACCATGGAGCCGCGCTCGCCGCCGTCGAAGTAGACCGGGTCGCAGAGCTTGCCCATGCCGGCGTAGACGGAGATGAAGCCGAGGAAGACGCGCAGCGGCAGCAGCACGACGCCGAGGTTCATCCGGCGGCCGGGGTAGTAGGCGTGCCGGGCGGGGTCGTCGGCGGGCCGGCCGGTGTGCGGGTCCGCCGCGTCGAGGTCGTCCTCGTAGCCGTGCTGGTAGCCGTCCGCCGGATAGCCGGGCGGCTGGAAGGCGGGTTCGTCGTAGGCGCTGCCGACGGTGCGCATGGCGGGCAGCAGCCGGGTGCCGTCGCCCCGGCCGCCGGTGCGCTGGGCGCCGACGACGGGGGTCGGGACGGTCCCCGGGCCGAGGTCGTCGTCGCGGTCGTCGTACTGGTCGCCGTATCCGCCGCCGCCCGCGACGCCGCCGTCGACGCGCGGGATGACCTGGGTGGTCCCGGCGTCGGCGGGCGCGGCGCCGGCCCGTACCGCCTGGAGCAGCCGGTGGGCACCGGAGTCGTCCGGGTCCGACCGGCCGCTCCAGACGACGGCCCGGCGCCGCGCGGGCGCGCCCGCGCGCTCGGCGGCGCCCACGACGGGGATGCGGGCGGTGTCCTGGGTGGCGCTCAGGTGCCGCGTGATCCGCGCGGACGTGGTCCGCCCCGCCGAGGCACCCAACCGGACGCGGAAACTCGCGTGGTTGACGATGACCTGGGCCGGATCGCTCGGCACCTTCACCATGCTCAGCGCGGGAGCGTCGTCGATTTCCGACGAGCGGTCCCCCGTGGGTGTGCGGGGTGTTCTGGTGTCCACACTCATCTAACCGAGTGACGTGACGTTAGGACACTGTCTTGACCGGCCGGATCTGTCCGGACCCCGTCAAGATCAACCGCACCGCTGCGGTGCTGGTCAGGACCGCTTGCGGGCCGCCTCGTAGAGCACGACGCCCGCCGCCACACCGGCGTTGAGCGACTCCGCGCCGCCCGGCATCGGAATCCGCACCCGGTAGTCGCAGGTCTCGCCGACCAGCCGGGACAGGCCCTTGCCCTCGCTGCCGACGACGATCACGACCGGCCCGCCCAGCGCGGCCAGCTCGCCGACCTCGGTCTCCCCGTCGGCGGCGAGTCCGACCACCGTCATCCCCGCCTTCTTGTACTGCTCCAGGGCGCGGGTCAGGTTGGTGGCGCGGGCGACCGGCGTACGGGCGGCGGTGCCGGCGGACGTCTTCCAGGCGCCGGCGGTCATCCCGGCGGCGCGCCGCTCGGGCACGACCACGCCGTGCCCGCCGAACGCCGCGACGGACCGGACGACGGCACCGAGGTTGCGCGGGTCGGTCACCCCGTCCAGGGCGACGATCAGCGCGTCCTGGCCGGCGTCGGCGGCGTCGGCCAGCAGGTCCTCGGGGTGCGCGTACTCGTAGGGCGGCACCTGGAGCACCAGCCCCTGGTGGTTGAGCCCGTTGGTCATCCGGTCCAGCTCGGGCCGGGGCGCCTCCATGAGGTTGATGCCGCCGCGGTCGGCGGCGAGCTGGAGTGCCTCGCGGACCCGCTCGTCGCTGTCGATGAACTGCTGGACGTAGAGCGTGGAGGCGGGCACGCCGCCGCGCAGCGCCTCGACGACCGGGTTGCGGCCGACGACCATCTCGGAGGCCGACCGGCCGCCGCGCCGGGCCTGCGTGCGGCCCTGGGTACGGCGGGCCTTGGCGTTGGCGACGCGCTGCTTGGCGTGTCCCTTGCGCATCTCGGCGGGCGGGGTGGGTCCCTTGCCTTCCAGGCCCCGGCGTCGCTGGCCGCCACTGCCGACCTGCGCGCCCTTCTTGCCGGACATGCGGCGGTTGTTAGCGGCCATGAGTACGGGTCTCGCTTCCTGAGCTGTGGTCGGTACGTTCTATGCAGTGTGCCGCCCGGGAGGCCGGGCGGCACAGTCGATCTTCGGTGACCGAGGGGAACCGGGTGCGGTTCAGCGGGGGCCGAGGCTCCAGCGCGGGCCCTGCGGGCTGTCCTCGATGACCAGCCCGGACTGGCCGAGCCGGTCCCGGATGGCGTCCGCGGTGGCCCAGTCCTTGCGGCCCCGGGCCGCCTCCCGCTGGTCGAGCACGAGGCGTACGAGGCTGTCGACGACGCCGTTGAGGTCCTCACCGGTCTCGGCGTCGCCGGCCCAGCGGGCGTCCAGCGGGTCGAGTCCCAGTACCCCGAGCATGGCCCGCACCTCGGCGAGCCGCGCCACGGCGGCCTCCTTGTCGTCGGCGGCCAGCGCGCTGTTGCCCTGCCGGACGGTGGTGTGCAGGACGGCGAGCGCCTGCGGGACGCCCAGGTCGTCGTCCATCGCGTCGGCGAAGGCGGGCGGCACCTCGGCGGCGGGTTCCACGGCGATGCCGGCCAGTTCGGCGGCGCGCTGCACGAACCCTTCGATCCGGGCGAACGCCGTCTCCGCCTCGCGCAGCGACTCCTCGCTGTACTCGATGGTGGAGCGGTAGTGCGGGGTGCCCAGGTAGTAGCGGAGCACGATCGGCCGCCACTGCTTGACCATCTCGCTGACGAGTACCGAGTTGCCGAGCGACTTGGACATCTTCTCGCCGCTCATGGTGACCCAGGCGTTGTGCACCCAGTACCGGGCGAAGGCGTCGCCGAAGCCTCTGGCCTGGGCGATCTCGTTCTCGTGGTGCGGGAAGATCAGGTCGATCCCGCCGCCGTGGATGTCGAACTCGCGGCCCAGGTACTTGTGCGCCATCGCCGAGCACTCCAGGTGCCAGCCGGGCCGCCCGCGTCCCCAGGGCGTCTCCCAGCTCGGCTCGCCGGGCCGGGCCGCCTTCCACATGGCGAAGTCGCGGGGGTCGCGCTTGCCGGTCTCGCCCTCGCCGGCGGGCTGGCGCAGTTCGTCGATGTCCTGGTTGGACAGCGACAGGTACCCCGGCAGCGACCGCACGTCGAAGTAGACGCTGCCCTCGGCCTCGTAGGCGTGGCCGCGCTCGATGAGGCCGCGCATCATCTCGACCATCTCGGTGATGTGCCCGGTGGCGCGCGGCTCGTAGGTCGGCGGCAGGCAGCCGAGGGCGGCGTAGGCGTCGTTGAACGCCCGCTCGTTCTCGTACCCGATGGACCACCAGGGGCGGTTCTGCTCCGCCGCCTTCTTGATGATCTTGTCGTCGATGTCGGTGACGTTGCGGATGAACGTGACGTCGTAGCCGCGGTGGGCGAACCAGCGGCGCATGATGTCGAAGTTCAGCCCCGACCGGATGTGCCCGATGTGCGGGGCGGCCTGCACGGTGGCACCACACAGGTAGATCGAGACACAGCCCGGCACGAGGGGGGCGAAGTCACGGATCTGCCGGGCGCTGGTGTCGTACAGCCGAATAGTCACGAGTCCAGGGTAGTGGGCCGCGAGCAGTGCCCCATGACTTTTGGGCGGGTGAGGGTCCCCCCTCCCGGGTCCGGGCGGGGGGACTGCTCTTTTCTTGTCTTTTCTTCTCTACTGACCGGTCTTCTCTACTGACCGAGCCGGGTGGACGGGTGCTCCGGTCCCCGCTCGGCGACGACCAGCGCCGTCGCCACCGCCATCAGTCCCTCGCCCCGCCCCGGGAAGCCCAGCCCGTCCGTGGTCGCGCCGGACACCGACACCGGTGCTCCGGCCGCGGCGGAGAGGATCCGCTCCGCCTCCGCCCGCCGCTTGCCGACCTTCGGCCGCGCGCCGACCACCTGTACGGCGACGTTCCCGATCCGGAACCCCGCCGCCCGCACGATCCGCGCCGCCTCCGTCAGCAGCGTCACCCCGGACGCCCCGGACCACTGCGGCCGGCCGGTCCCGAAGTGCTGGCCGAGGTCGCCGAGCCCGGCCGCCGAGAACAGCGCGTTGCAGGCCGCGTGCGCGACCACGTCCGCGTCCGAGTGCCCGGCCAGTCCCGGGCCCTCGCCCTCCCACTTCAGGCCGGCGCACCACAGCTCCCGCCCGTCCTCGAAGGCGTGGATGTCGGTGCCGATGCCGACCCTGGGCAACAACGGGTCAGAAGCCATCGTTCAGCCTCCTGCGGGCCACGACCGCCTCCGCCAGCACCAGGTCCAGCGGCCGCGTCACCTTGAACGCCTCCTCGTGCCCCGGCACCACCACGACGGCCGGCCCGAGCTGCTCGACCATGCTCGCGTCGTCGGTCACGTTCTCCGTCACGGTCTCGTGCGCCCGTACCAGGATCTCCCGGTCGAAGCCCTGCGGGGTCTGCACCGCGCGCAGCCGGGCCCGCTCGGGGGTCGCCACCACCGGCTCCGGGCCGCCCGGCGCGGTGGCCGGCGCGACCTCCTTCACGGTGTCGGCGAGCGGCAGCGCCGGTACCACCGCCGGCGCGCCGCCGCGCACCGCCTCGATGACGGAGTCCACCGTGTCGACCGGCACCAGCGGCCGGGCGGCGTCGTGCACGAGGACGACGTCGTACTCGGGCGGCAGCGCGCCGAGGCCGAGCCGGACGGACTCCTGCCGGGACGCCCCGCCGGGCACCACCGTGAAGTCGGTCCGCTCGGGCAGGGCGTGGGCGTCGAGCAGGCTCTTGACCTCGGCGGCCCCGTCGGGCGGCGCGACCACGACGACCAGGGAGACCGCCCGGGAGGCGGCCATCGCGCGGACGGCGTGGATGAGCATGGGCGTGCCGGCGAGCATGCGCAGGGCCTTGGGGGCGCCCGGACCGAGGCGCACACCCCGTCCGGCGGCGGGGATCACGGCGGCGGTACGGGACCCGGCGGACCCGCCCGCCGGGCCGCTCTCGGAGCCGTTCGCGGCGGCAACCACGGGCGAGGGACGCGATTCGTCAGACATCGGTTCCTGTCAGGTTTGTGTGCTGGCCTGGCGTGGGTATGGCCCTGGGAGTGCCGGGCGCGACGCCTTGACCGGTCCCTTCCGTGACACCGGTCGAGACAGCTGCCCGGGCCCGGCACACCAGGACCGGGGAAGACATTCTCCGGGTGCGGGGACCCGGGCGCGAACATGCCGCAGCGCCCGCGACGGCAAAGACGTCATCGGGCACCGCGGCATTTCATGTGTGGAACCGAGCGGTGGGAAACGGGGCGGTTCCGCCGTGCTTCAGGAGGAATGCCTCAGGAGGGGGATCCTCAGGAGGCGAGCACCTCGTCGAGCAGCGCTTCGGCCTTGTCCTCGTTGGTGTTCTCCGCGAGAGCCAGCTCGCTCACCAGGATCTGGCGGGCCTTGGCGAGCATGCGCTTCTCACCGGCGGAGAGTCCGCGCTCACGCTCCCGGCGCCACAGGTCACGTACCACCTCCGCGACCTTGATGACATCGCCGGAGGCGAGCTTCTCCAGGTTTGCCTTGTAACGACGCGACCAGTTCGTGGGCTCCTCGGCGTACGGCGCGCGCAGCACCTCGAAGACCCGGTCCAGCCCGTCCTGACCGACCACATCACGCACGCCGACGAACTCCGCATTGTCCGCTGGCACACGTACCGTCAGGTCGCCCTGGGCGACCTTCAGCACCAAGTAGGTCTTGTCCACGCCTTTGATCTGGCGAGTTTCGATAGCCTCGATCAGCGCGGCCCCGTGATGGGGATAGACCACGGTGTCGCCAACCTTGAACGTCATGTGACAGGTACCCCTTCCGTGGCTATCCAGGGTAACACGGAAACGGCGGGTTCTGAATGGCGTTTTCGCAGGTCAGGGCATATCTCGGGGCTTGACAACAGCAACCGGAACGTGCTGCGCGGGCCGATCGGAGGCAGGTATTCGCAGGTCGGAGCGGCTCTTCGGGGTGGGCGAAACACCGCCGTCACACATGTCCGGAGGACCGGCCACGCGACCGAACATCCCCATATGTCCGATTCCATCCGTGCGACTTCCGCTACTCCGTTCGGTGTCCGGAGCGGGCTTCCGGACGATTCCGGAATTGATCACGACACGTTCGTGCCGCGTTCGCACTACCCGGCTCGTGATCAATTCCGCGGCCGCCCGCGCATTCCGCACGGAAAATGTGCGGTCCGTTCGGCGGCCGGTATGCCGGACGGGTTCTTATCCGAATGGCGGATGCGCGGGCGGCTCAATGCGACCGGTGGGGACCGTGCGGAACGGGCCGCTCTCCGGGCGAAGCGGGAGCCCAGGGGGAGGGTCGGGTGCGGCGGCGGACGGCCCGGTCGGTAACCTGAAGCCGCTGACCACCACTTAGGGCGGCTTTATCCCTGCCGCCGCCTCTGACGAGTCAAGGAGTTGCCGCCGCCGTGAGCAGCAGCCTTCGACGCGGCGCCCCCGCCGCCGCCATCGCGTTCTCGATTCTCCCGCTCGCCGCGTGCGGCGCCGGCAACAGCGCCCAGACCCTGGAGATCAAGCCGGACAACGCGGCGACGAGCGTCGGCGACATCAAGATCCAGAACGCCATCGTCATCACCCAGCCCGACCTGGAGTCGACCGGCCCCGCCGCGATCTCCGCCACCCTCTTCAACGGCGGCTCCACCGACCAGAAGCTGGAGTCGATCCGCGTCGACGGCACCGGCAAGACCGCCGAGCTGAAGCCGCTCAAGGGCAAGGACCTGACCATCCCGGCCGGGGGCCGGCTGATCCTCGGCGGCAAGGACAACGCCGCCGCCACCCTGCCCAGCAGCCGCGAGGCGGTCCAGGACGGCAACGCGCAGAAGATCACCTTCACCCTCAGCAAGACCGGTGACGTGAGCCTGAAGGCGTTCGTCGTGCCGGCCGAGACCTACTTCACCTCGTGGGGCCCGAGCGAGGTCCCGACCTCGCCGGAGGAGTCCGAGGACCCGTCCACCTCGACCGCCTCCGCCGACGAGCAGCCCGAGGGCGAGCCGTCCGACGACGCGTCGGGCGGCACCGGGTCCGGGTCGGACTCCGAGTCGGACAGCACGGACTCGGGCACCCCGACCGACGCGGCCTCCGCCAGCGCCTCCACCGACGCGGACACCGCCGGTCACTGAGCACAGCCCAACCGCGCGGTAGCGCGGTACGCCGAAGGGCGGGTCCCCCGACGACCGGGGGCCCGCCCTTCGGGCGTGGCGAACGCGTGGCGCGGGCCGGTCTACGGCTCGAACTTGTAGCCGAGACCGCGGACCGTCACCAGATACCGCGGCGCGCCCGGGTCCGGCTCGATCTTGGCGCGCAGCCGCTTGACGTGGACGTCGAGGGTCTTGGTGTCACCGACGTAGTCGGCGCCCCAGACCCGGTCGATGAGCTGCATCCGGGTCAGCACCCGGCCGGCGTTGCGCAGCAGCATCTCCAGCAGGTCGAACTCCTTGAGCGGCAGGTCGACCTTGGCGCCGGCCACGGTCACCACGTGCCGGTCGACGTCCATCCGGACCGGCCCGGCCTCCAGCGCGGCCGGGGTGACCTCCTCCGGCTCGCCGCGGCGGCGCAGGACGGCGCGGATACGGGCGACCAGTTCGCGGGTGGAGAAGGGCTTGGTGACGTAGTCGTCGGCCCCTATCTCCAGTCCGACGACCTTGTCGATCTCGCTGTCCTTGGCGGTCACCATGATCACGGGGACGTTGGAGCGGGACCGCAGCTGACGGCAGACCTCGGTGCCCGGCAGGCCGGGCAGCATCAGGTCGAGCAGGACGAGGTCGGCGCCGTTGCGCTCGAACTCGTCGAGTCCGTCGGGCCCCGTGGTCGCGACGGCGACCTCGAAGCCCTCTTTGCGGAGCATGTACGACAGGGCGTCGGAGAAGGACTCCTCGTCCTCGACGACGAGCACACGGGTCACGGAAGGACCTCCGGGGCGGGAAGCGTTTCGTACGGGGATGGTGCGGGGGGTGTGACGGAGGACGCGCCGGTGGCTGCGGCGGGCCGGCCGTCGTCGGGGTCGTCGGGGTGCTCGGCGTCGTCGGCGAGTCCGAAGCGGTCGGGACGCTGCCGTGCGCGGACACGGGCCGAGCCCGCCTCCGGCAGCCGCAGGGTGAAGGTGGAGCCCTGGTTCTCGGCGCTCCACACCGTGACCTCCCCGCCGTGCGAGGCGGCCACGTGCTTGACGATCGCGAGACCCAGGCCGGTGCCGCCGGTCGCCCGGGACCGGGCCGGGTCGACGCGGTAGAAGCGCTCGAAGATGCGCTCCTTGTCCTTGTCGGAGATGCCGATGCCCTGGTCGGTCACGGCCACCTCGATCATGTCACCGCCGGCGGCGGCGACGCGCCGGACCGCGATGCCGACCCGGGTGCGGGCGGGCGAGTAGTTGACGGCGTTCTCGACCAGGTTGCCGAGGGCGGCGGCGAGCTGGCCGCGGTTGCCGTGCACCCGCAGCTCGGCGGTGCCGCCCGCGGCCATGGTGATCTGTTTCGTGCCGGCCGCGTGCCGGCAGCGGTCGATGGCCTCGGCGACCAGTTCGTCGACGCGGACCGGTTCGGCGTCCTCCAGCGGGTCGTCGTTCTGCACCCGGGAGAGGTCGATCAGTTCCTGTACGAGGTTGGTGAGCCGGGTCGCCTCGATCTGCATGCGCCCGGCGAACCGGGTCACCGCCTCGGGATCGTCGTAGGCGTCCATGACGGCCTCGGACAGCAGCGAGAGCGCGCCGACGGGTGTCTTCAGCTCATGGCTGACGTTGGCGACGAAGTCGCGCCGTACCGCTTCTATCCGCCGGGCCTCGGTGAGGTCCTCGACCAGGAGCAGCACCAGCCGGGAGCCGAGCGGCGCGACCCGCGCGGAGACCGCCAGGGCCTCGCCCCGGCCGGTGCCGCGGCGCGGCAGGTCCAGTTCCACCTGGCGTATCTCGCCGTCCCGCCGGGTGTCGCGCGCCATCTGGAGCATCGGCTCGACGGCGAGCTTGCCGCCGCGCACCAGTCCGAGGGCGTACGCCGCCGAGCTGGCCTTGACCACGGCGTCCTCCTCGTCGAGCACGACGGCGGAGGACCTGAGGACCGACAGGACGGTGTCCACCCCCGGCGGCAGCACGGGGTCGGTGTGCAGCGAGGTGCGGGTGGGGCGCTTCTGGTCGCGCTCGCTCCAGCGGAACGCGAGCATGGCGATGACACCGGTCACCGCTCCGGCGATCGCTGCCACTGCGGCGACCGCCGCGTTCACGTCCATGCGTCCAGGTTAGGCATGCGGAACGGCCGGGCCGAAGCCATCGGAGTGCGACCTCGAACACTCGTCGCCCAGAGTTCACCTTGGAGCCAGTACTGGTTCATTTGAGGTGCCGGAAACGGACGCGTACGGGCCGGAACGTGGCAGCGTGGGAGTCAGAACCCCCTGGACCGGAACCTCCTGAACGGGGGCCTCCTGGGCAGGAGCTTCACGGACACCGACCTCCTGATCAGGAACCCCCTGACAGGAACCCCCTGGCAGGACGTACGAGAGGGAACCGAAGATGCGGGACGCGTACCACGAGGAACTGGATTCGATCGGCGACGGACTGGTGGAGATGGCCCGGCTGGTCGGGTCGGCGATCGGGCGCGCCACGACCGCCATCCTCGACTCCGACCTGAAGCTCGCCGAGAACGTGATCGAGGGCGACCAGAAGGTCGACGACCTCCAGCACGACCTGGAGGCCAAGGCGATAACCCTGCTGGCCCGCCAGCAGCCGGTGGCGACGGACCTGCGGATCGTCGTGACGTCGCTGCGGATGTCGGCGGACCTGGAGCGCTCCGGCGACCTGGCCCAGCACGTCGCGAAGCTGGCCCGGCTGCGGTACCCGGAGCGCGCGGTCCCGCAGGACCTGCACGCCACCATCCTGGAGATGGGCCAGCTCGCGCAGCGCCTGATGGCGAAGGCGGCCGAGGTGATCATCACCAAGGACGTCGACCTGGCGCTCCAGCTGGAGCAGGACGACGACGAGATGGACCTGCTGCACCGCACGCTCTTCCAGCACCTGATGGAGGAGAAGTGGAAGCACGGCATCGAGACGGCGGTCGACGTGACTCTGCTGGGCCGCTACTACGAGCGGTACGCGGACCACGCGGTGGCCGTGGCCAAGCGGGTGGTGTACCTGGTCACCGGTGAGCACGCGGACGAGCTCCAGGCGGACATCCAGCCGGTGACGGGGGTGGAGGGCGCCTGAACCGGGCGTGCGGTGGTGCGGGCGGTAGTGCGGGCGGAGCGCGTACCGGCGCCTCGATGCGCCGTTGATGCGACCGCCGCCCTGGGCATCCAATGGGCACAGGCATCTGCCGCTAGGAGGACCCATGGCCGAATCCCCCAGCACCACGCCGGATCCCGCACAGGAACGCCCCACCGAGCAGCCCGCGCAGCTGAAGTCCCTACCGCTGATCGCGGCGTGCGGCTGCGGTTCGGGCTGCGGCTGCGGCTGCCAGTCGGGCAGCCCCTGTCAGTGCGGCTGACGGTTCAGGTACGAGGCTCAGGGCCCCGGCGACGCGCTCGCCGGGGCCCTCGGCCGTCGCCGGGTCGCCCGGTCCCCCGTACGGACGCACCATGGAGGTGAGGGGCGGACGTACTCGAACGTGTGGGAGGTGCGGAGCCATGACCCGGTTCATGGACGTCCATCACGGGATGCACGGCATCACCGCCGACCAGCTCCACCAGGCGCACCAGGCCGACCTGGCCGTCGAGCAGGACGAGCGGGTGCACTTCGAACGGGCCTGGGCGGACCCGGACTCCGGCACGGTCTACTGCCTCTCCGAGGCTCCGTCCGCGGCGGCGGTCCAGCGGGTGCACGAACGGGCCGGCCATCCGGCGGACGAGGTGCACGCGGTGCCGCTCACGGTGTGAGGCCGCCTCGGCGGCGCCCCCCGTTCGGAACAGCACGCCGACGCTCCTCACGTTCCCGACGCACTCGCCCTGGGGCGCGCAGGCCCGCACGGCGCGGTGTGGCACGCGCTGCACGGCCACCGTCCCCGGCTGAACGCGGTGTGAGCGCGCCTCGGGCTAGCGCGCTGTGTGCCGGGCCTCCTCCACAGCCGAGAAGGACGCGGGCCCCTCGTCCAGTGGAAAGTCCTCGTCCTCCCCGAGATCCGGGGCCACGAACGGATTCGTCGCGGGCGGCGGCGACGCGGCGGTGGCGTAGCGAGGCGCTCCTTCCGGAGCGGAGAACAGCGAGGTCGATTCGATGAGAGGTCTCCCGTTCGGGTGCGGAGCGAGCTGCTGCTACAGCTTGCTCATCTTGGAGTACGGACTCAGAATCCGCTGCTGAGCCGACCCGAAGTCGACGAGCGCGGCGATTCCGTCCTCGATGCCGATCACGCGGCCGAGGCCGTACATGTCGTGGGTGACCTGGTCTCCCACGGCGAAGTGTTTGAGGGGCGGCGCGACCGGGGCCTTGAAGGGGCTGGTCGGCAGATGGCGCTTCGGTGCAGATGGCTTTGTCATTGTCCTCAGTATGACCCCACCCGCGCCACTCGGTGGGGCCGCAGCGGCCCGGAGATCGAGCCGACCCGTGTTTGCCCTGTTCAGAGACAGTTCTCCGGAACGGACCTGCCTGGAATCCCGAGCGGGAGGCATGATGGTCCCATGCCGAAACCGCCCGCCCGCCCGGCCCGCCGCCCCGCCCACGGCTCCGTGCTGTCGCTCTGGTCCAAGGACTCGGTGCTGTCGATCGGTTCGGTCGGCTCGGTGCTGTCCATCGGCTCGGTGGGCTCGGCCCTGTCGATCGCCTCGATCGGCAGCTCGCTGTCCTTCCTCTCCATGGGGTCGTGGCTGAGCACGGGGTCCCTGCTCTCCGCGCAGTCCCGGTGGTCGGTGCTGTCGGCACGGTCGGTGGGGGGTCTGCTGGCGTCGGGGGCGGTGGGGGGCGTGGTGCTGCTGGCTGGGCGGCACCGGCGGTGATCACTAGCCTGTCCGCATGAGCCACGGTCCGGATCGTTCCTTCCCTCCCGCGCTGGCTGCCGCACTGGCGGTGTCGTTCGAATACGACGACGGCAAGGGCGTCGACTTCGAACCGTTCCCGGCGTTCCTGTCCCGGGCGGAGACCACGGACTGGCTCCGTTCCTGGACCGGGAATCCGGCAGTCGACGGCGACGCCTTCCGGGTCTTCGGCCGAGACGGCACGGGAGGATACGCGGCGTTCTGGATGCTCCAGGAGCACCAGCCGCTCACCGGACAACCGGTCGTCTTCCTGGGATCCGAGGGCGAGACGGGCGTAGTGGCTCGTGATCTCGGCGCCTTCCTGTGGCTGCTGGCCGGCGGCTACGGCCCCTGGGAAGCGGCCACTTCCTACGAACCCGGCTGGACCGCGCGAAGCAACCACGAACTGACGGTTGTCGCCGAACAGTTCGCGGCGGACTGCCGGCTGCCGGCGCCGGACGTCCTGGCCCAGGCGGCCCGGGAGTTCCCCCACTTCGACGACTTCGCCCTGGCACTCTGTCGCTGACGGAACATCGAGAAGCGGGCCAAAAGCGCCCGCGAGCGGAGGGTCCCGAGCCATACCCTGACAGTGACGAGCTGTTCGGAGAGGGGCGAGACCGTGCCAGCTGAACCGAGTCCGGACCCGTATGCCGACCCCTTGGTCTTCGGTCAACGGCTCCAGGTTCTCCGTACCCGTCGGGGCCTCACCCGGGAACAGCTCGGTGGACTCGCCGGCCGGTCCGGCTCCTGGGTCAAGGGCGTCGAGACCGGTCGGCTGAAGACGCCGAAGCTGCAAGTGATCCTGCGGCTCGCTGAGATCCTCCGGGTCCGTGACCTGTCCGAACTCACCGGGAACCAGTCGCTGCGCGTCGGTCTGTTCGCCGGTCCCGGCCATCCGCGTCTGCCCGAGGTCAAGGCGGCGGTGGAGGCTTTTCCGCTGGACGCGGACCGTGCGGCGCCGCCGATCGCACAGCTGCGGGCCCGCCTGGCGCGGGCGTGGGCTGCCCGCCACCGCGCGCCCGACCACCGGGACGTGATCGGGGCGCTGCTCCCGGATCTCGTCCGGGACGGGCAAGCCGCGGTGCGCCAGGCCGAGACGGCGGTGGACCGCCGGGCGGCGCACGCGGTCCTCGCCGAGGTGTACGGCCTCTGCCAGTTCTTCGTCGCCTACCAGCCCGATGCCGCGCTGCTCTGGCGCGTCGCCGAGCGTGGTCTGGTCGCCGCTCAGGAGTCGGAGGACCCGCACGCCATCGGCGTCGCCGCGTGGCTGGCCGCGCAGGCGCACCGCGACTGCGGCCCTTCGCACTTCGACGCCGCCGACGAGGTGAACCTGCGGACCCTGGCCTACTTGCAGCCCTTGCTCGCGGACGCGTCCGACGATGTCCTCGCGATCGCGGGCGCGCTCACTTTCGAGGCCGGTTACACCGCGGCCCGCCGTGGGGGAACAGGCACCGCGTGGCGGTACTGGGACCAGGCCCGTGCCATGGCGGTCCGCTTGCCGCAGGACTACTACCACCCCGTCACCTCGTTCTCCCAGGCCATCATGGGGGCCCACGCGGTCACGGTCGCCGTCGAGTTGCACCAGGCCGGTGAGTCGGTGCGCCAGGCGGCGGCTGCGGACGCCGTGGCGATCCCGTCCCGGCCACGGCGGGCCCGGCACCGCATCGAGGCGGCCCGCGGCTACCAGCTCGACGGTCAGCCCGACGTGGCGCTGGCCACCCTGGCTCAGGCGCACGAGGCTGCCCCGGAGACGATCCGGTACAACGGCTACGCGAAGCGGATCGTGCTGGAAGAGGCAGAGGCGAAGAGCCCGGCACGTCGCCGTCGCGCTGCGGAACTCGCCATGAAACTCGGACTGCTGGCCGCATGAGGGACGGGGCACAGATTGTGCCCCTGACCTTGCCGGCGGGTCCCTACGGTCGCGGGTGTACGACGGATCACCGCCACCGTGGAGGCCACAGCCATGCCGAGCCGACCCGCGCACCGCCGCGACGCCCCGCACGCCGTAGGACCGGTCGACGCGGAACCCGGGGGTCTCGTGCGCTCCGGCGCCGACCGGCGATGGGCCGCCGGGCAGGAGGCATGGCTGCTGTCCGCGCACGCGTGTCCCCGCCTCGCCCGCGTGGAGTGGCAGACGTACGGTGTCGCGGTGCTCCCTCTCGGCACCGTGTTCTCCACTGTCCGTATCCCTGGCCGCCTGGTCCAGGCCGTGGCCGCGAGCACCGATCCGCTCGACGTGGCGTGCCTGGGCCTCGGCGCGTACCTCGGGGTGCCCCGGCTGGATGCCGTGGAGTTCTCGCTGCGGGGCAATGGGTCGTATTGGTCGGTGGCGCCGGAGTCGGCCGGCAGCCTGTGCAGACCGCTGGCGGTCGCGCGCCTCGTCGCGGCCGGAGTTCACGCGCTGGACGAGACCGGCCTTTCCTGACCTGCGGTCACGTCCAAGCCCAGGCAGGTCAGTTCAGGTGGCGGAACAGTTCCGTGCAGAAGATCCAGCACACCACCACAACCCCCACCGTCCCATACAGCCGCCGGACCGGCCCCGCGATCTCCGGAGCAGGACAAGGAGTCCCGCGTACGTGACAAGCAGATTCAGCGCCGGAATCCACAGCAACCCCGGATTCCTCGTCGCGGCAACCCAGAGGAAGACCCACGGGGCCAGCAGCCCGATGAACACAACCGCGTACTGATGGCGACGCGCCTCCCACAGTGGTGGCCCTTCGCGCGGAATCGGGTCCCCCATATCAGGAAGCTCCGGTTGGGTCATTTCGCCCCCCCTGTTCCTACACAGACCGGTTGTCGTACGCCGAGCCGGGCACTGGAAAACTGTTGACGGCGTTGAGCGCCCCCCCCCAAGAGTCGTGCCCGACGGGCTGGCGAAATCGAGAAGCGTGCCGACTCCCTTCTCGAAGGGGTGGGATTCGAACGCTCCGGCCCAGTCGGCCACATACCCGTCATCGCCGCCGGGAGGCTTCAGATGTGATTCGGCGTCCTCCCTGGGCACAAAATTCGACGACGAGCTCGTCGCATCCGTGGCATCGCCACTTTGACCAGACCGACTCCGGGGGTACGTGGCATCAACCGCACGGTCCTGCTCGGCAGCGGTCGCTCGGTAATATGTGGCCGACTTTGCGCTCGCTCGAAACTGATGCCTGCATCAACGTTGACGCCCGCTCCTGCGATCAGCTTTGCATAGCCGTCAAGTCGGTCGGCTCTAAAGCGAAACTCGTGTCGTCCCGGTCCCCTTCAGGATTCTCTCACCACGCGTGCACCCCGGGGAGCTGTCCCTGGTCAAGATGACCGTCCCGGAGAGCGGGTGTCCGTGGGGGTCCGTGTTCAACGGCCAGCAGCGCCACGGCATCACCTACCGCGCCGCCGCCGTCGGGCACACATGAAGCGGTTTCCGCCGGTCGAGATCACCTTGCCGTGGAAGGTGACCGACGGGCCTCCGGTGACCAAGCAACTCCTCTTCACCGGGCCGCGTGGCGGGCACGTCCGGCGTACGTCGCTCAACGAGGAGGCGTGGAAGCCGGCGCCGGCTGCGGCCGGTGTCATCCCCGTGCCCGAGCGGGGCCAGCCGTACGCCGAGTCCCGCGAGAACGGCATGCACGCGCTCCGCCACTTCTATGCCTCGGTGTTCCTGGACGCCGGGGAGAACATCAAGGCCCTCGCCGAGTACCTCGGCCACTTTGATCCCGGTCTGACGCTCCGGGTGTATGCGCACCTCATGCCGTCCAGCCAAGAGCGGACGCGAAAAGCAGTCGCGCAAGCATACGAAGCATGTAGTGCCTAGTTTCTAAGCATGCTCAAGCCTCTCAAGGCCCATAAAGCAAGCATGACACCCACCATCCTCGCCCGGAGAGCCTCTTTCCTCGAACACAGGAAAGTTCAGGAAAGTAAAGGAAAGATTGAGAAACTGCGGGAACTTTCCCTCCCCGGGGAGGGGAAGTTCCCGCAGTTCAACGCCTTGAACGCCTCGTGCGCTCCATGAAATGGGCCACCCTGGAGAACCCCTCTCTCTCTTCTACTTTTCTACTCTAGAAGTAGAAGCCTCGCCCAGCTGCGCGTTTGTCCTGCGATCCCTGACTGTGAAATGGTCTCACCACATGCGAATGCCGCCCGGCCAGAGGCGGCATTCGTTTCCATTTCCGCACCCGGAACCCTTGCCAGGAACCGACCCCAGATGGAGGCCACATGATCCCACGCACAGGTGTCACCGTCGACATCTGTCCTCGCGACTTGCCACTCGCGCTCATCGGCACCGCCGGCGGCGCGCTCGCCCTCTGGGCCGACGCCCCCGTCGCGATCGCCGTTCCCGTAGCGCTGTTGATCGTCCTAGACATCCGGGTCCGCCGCTGGCGTCGTCGCACCTGACGGTCCAGCACCACCAGAAAGCCCCGGACCTGCCGAGAAACAGCAGGTCCGGGGCTTAACGGTGTTGCGTTACTTCTTCTTCCCCTGGTTCTTGACCGCCTCGATCGCCGCCGCAGCCGCGTCCGCGTCCAGGTACGTGCCGCCCGGGGTCACCGGCTTGAAGTCGGCGTCCAGTTCGTAGGAGAGCGGGATGCCGGTCGGGATGTTCAGGCCCGCGATGTCGGCGTCGGAGATGCCGTCGAGGTGCTTGACCAGGGCGCGGAGCGAGTTGCCGTGGGCGGCGACCAGGACCGTGCGGCCGGTCAGCAGGTCGGGGACGATCGCGTCGAACCAGTACGGGAGCATCCGGACGACGACGTCCTTCAGGCACTCCGTCTGCGGGCGCAGCTCCGGCGGGAGGGTCGCGTAGCGCGGGTCGGAGAACTGGGAGTACTCGGCGTCGCGGTCCAGGGCCGGCGGCGGGGTGTCGTAGGAGCGGCGCCACAGCATGAACTGCTCCTCGCCGAACTCCGCGAGGGTCTGCGCCTTGTCCTTGCCCTGGAGGGCGCCGTAGTGGCGCTCGTTGAGGCGCCAGGAGCGGTTCACCGGGATCCAGAGGCGGTCCGCGGACTCCAGGGCGAGCTGCGCGGTGCGGATGGCGCGCTTCTGGAGGGAGGTGTGCACGACGTCGGGGAGCAGGCCGGCGTCCTTCAGCAGCTCGCCGCCGCGCGTCGCCTCCTTCTCGCCCTTCGGAGTGAGGTTGACGTCCACCCAGCCGGTGAACAGGTTCTTCTCGTTCCACTCGCTCTCGCCGTGGCGGAGGAGGATCAGCTTGTACGGTGCGTCGGCCATGGGTCCGAGCGTAATCGACGCCCGTGCGGCGCCCGCGTGTGGGCGCAGGGGCCGGGTGCGGTGTTAATCGGGTGGCTCCCGGGAGGACAGATGAGTAAGTTGTGCTTGCTGATGTAGGTACTTACATCTGTTCTACGGGAAGTCCTCGGGGGAGCCATGCCAGCCGCCAGTCCGATACGTGCTGTCCGGGAGTCGGTCGCGGGGCTGCCCCGTGCGTTCTGGTGGCTGTGGACCAGCACCCTCGTGAACCGGCTGGGTGCCTTCGTGGCGACCTTCATGGCGCTGTACCTGACGCTGGAGCGCGGGTACTCCGCCTCGTACGCCGGTCTGGTCGCCTCGTTGCACGGGCTGGGCGGGGTGGTCTCCTCGCTGGCCGGCGGGGTGATGGCCGACCGGCTGGGGCGGCGGCCCACGCTGCTGGTGGCGCAGACGGCGACGGCGGCCTCCGTCGCGCTGCTCGGGTTCATGACCCAGCCGGTGGCCATCGCGGCGGTCGCCTTCCTGGTGGGGGCGGCGTCCAACGCCTCCCGCCCGGCCGTGCAGGCGATGATGGCGGACATCGTGCGGCCCGAGGACCGGGTGCGGGCGTTCTCCTTGAACTACTGGGCGATCAACCTCGGGTTCGCGGTGTCGTCGGCGGGGGCCGGGTTCATCGCGGAGTTCAGTTATCTCGCCGGGTTCCTGATCGAGGCCGGGATGACGCTGGTCTGCGCGGTCGTGGTGTTCGTGAAGCTGCCCGAGTCGCGGCCGGCGGTCAAGGAGAGCGTGGCCGACGAGGCGCCCGTCTCGCTGGGCACCGTACTGCGCGACGGGCGGTTCATGGGGGTGGTCGGGCTGTCGTTCCTGGTCGCGCTGATCTTCCAGCAGGGGTTCGTGGGGCTGCCGGTGGCCATGGGGCAGGCCGGGTTCACGCCGGCCGACTACGGCATGGTCGTCGCCGTCAACGGCGTCCTGATCGTCGTACTCCAGATCCCGGTGACCCGGTTCATCGAGCACCGCGATCCCCGGCGGCTGCTGATCGTGTCGTCGCTGCTGGCCGGGTACGGGTTCGGGCTCACCGCGTTCGCCGGGTCGGTCGGGGTCTTCGCGCTCACCGTGTGCGTGTGGACGCTGGCCGAGGTCGTCAACGCGCCGACCCAGACAGGGCTGGTCGTCCGGCTCTCCCCGGCCCGGGGGCGGGGCCGGTACCAGGGCATGTACAGCATGTCCTGGTCGGTCGCCGCGCTGGTCGCGCCGCTGATGAGCGGTTTCGTGATCGACCGGTTCGGCGCGGCGTGGCTGTGGGGGATGTGCGCGGTGATCGGCACGGGGGCCGGTGCCGGGTACCTGGCGCTGATGCGGCGGCTGCCGGCGACGGCGTCCGCCGTCACCGAGGGCACCGCGACCGCTGCCGAGCAGGAGGTCAGCCGGGCCTGAGGGGGACGGCTCACTTCCGTGCCGGTCCGTCAGTCAGGAACCGCTGGGTGTGCGGCTGCTCCTCGCGCGCCTCGAACGCGGCCCGGTCGGCGTACAGCAGGGGTGTGCACGACTGGAGCAGCGGCCCGGATACCGGCCAGATATTGGCCGGATATTGGCCGGATCGGCCAGTCGGGGCAGGATCGCAGGACCGTCTCCTTAACATCGTTAAATGATGCCTCTTCGCCCGTTGGGCTCAACCAACCTCAAGGTCGCCCCGCTCTGCCTGGGCGGCAACGTCTTCGGCTGGACCGCCGACGAGACCGCGTCCTTCGCCGTGCTGGACGCCTACCTGGCCGCCGGCGGCAACTTCGTCGACACCGCCGACGGCTACTCGGCGTTCGCCCCCGGCATGAAGGGCGGCGAGTCCGAGACCGTCCTCGGCAACTGGTTCGCGGCGCGCGGCAACCGCTCCGACGTGGTCCTCGCGACCAAGGTCGGCCGGCACCCCGAATTTCCGGGGCTGTCCGCCGACAACATCAGGGCGGCGGCCGACGCCTCGCTGCGGCGGCTCCGGACGGACCGCATCGACCTGTACTACACGCACTACGACGACCCCGACGTGCCCGTCGAGGAGATCATCGGCGCGCTGGACGGGCTGGTGAAGGCGGGCAAGGTACGGCACATCGCGGCCTCCAACATCTCGGCCGAGCGGCTGCGCGCCTCGCTGGAGTTCTCCGAGCGCGAGGGCCTGGCCCGCTACGTCGCCGTCCAGCCGCACTACAGCCTGGTCTCCCGGGACACCTACGAGGGCGCCCTCCAGGACGTCGCCGAGGAAGCCGGCCTCGCCGCGGTGCCGTACTTCGCGCTCGCGTCGGGTTTCCTGACGGGGAAGTATCGGCCGGGGGCGACGGTGGACTCGGTGCGCGCGGGGCGCGTGGCGCAGCTCGTGGACTCCGAGCGGGGCGCACGGGTGCTGAAGGCGCTCGACGAGATCGCCGGCGCGCGCGAGGTGGAGGTCGCCACCGTCGCCCTCGCCTGGCTCGCCTCCCGCCCGACCGTCATCGCGCCGACCGCCTCCGCGCGGACGGTGGAGCAGCTCCCGGCGCTGCTGGCGCTCACCGATGTCACGCTGACGGAAGCGGAGACGGCGAGGCTGACGCAGGCGTCGGCGTAACGCTTCCGTGGGCGGCCGGCCGACGGACGTCCGCCGTGCCGCCGGGAGCCGCGGCGTCCGGCTCCGCCTATCGGGCCACCCGGTGGCGGAGGTAGACGACCCCTGAACCGAAGGTGCGGGTCTCGACGAGTTCGAGATCGACCCGGCGCTCGTGCCGGGGGAAGAACGGGATGCCGCCGCCGACCAGCACCGGGTAGACCATGGCCCGGTACTCGTCGATCAGGCCCGCCGCGGCCACCTCGGCGGCGAGGGTCGCACCGCCGATCGCGATTTCGCCCTCGCCCGGCTCGGCCCGCCACCGCTCGATCTCCTGCGCCGGGCCGCCGTAGGCCAGGCGGGCATTGCCCTGGACCGCCGGGAGGGACGTGGAGAACACCACCTTGGGCAGCGGCTTCCACAGCGCGGCCCATTCGAGCGTCGCGGCGTCGAGCGACGGGTCCTGGTCGGCGGTCTCCCAGTACAGCATCGTCTCGTACAGCCGTCGGCCCAGCAGGTGGACGCCGACGTCGCGGATCTCGTCGGTCCAGAAGCGGAAGACGTCGTCGTCGGGTTCCGACCAGTCGAAGCGGCCGTCCGGTCCGACGATGTAGCCGTCGAGTGAGACGTTCATCGAATAGGTCACGCTGCGCATCGGGGCCTCCTCGGTGACGCTGACGGTGTCGACCGTAGTCCGTCCTCGTCAAGGGCCCCGTGAGGAACTCACGGATGCATCCGTGCCCCCTTCAGCACCTTGTCCACCGCGTTCTTCGGCCCGTACACCGCGAGGCCCACCAGGTCCAGGTCGGCGGTGGGGACGGCGCGTACCGCCGCGCGGTTGTCGCGGTCGTTGCCGGTGGTGAAGAGGTCGGCGGTGAAGAGGGAGCGGGGCAGGGCGCGGGACAGGGCGCGGGTGTGGGCGGTCTTCAGCAGTTCCTTCGTGCCCTCGAAGACCAGCACCGGCTGGCGGAACATGGGCAGGTAGGGGACGCCGTCCGCGTCCTCGTACGGCTCGCCGACCACCTCGGGGACCTGCGGACCCAGGCCGCTGACCAGGAACGCGGTCACGTTCAGGCGCTGCCACACCTCCAGGTCCGCGCGGAGCAGTACGGCGATCTTGGTGTCGAAGCGGATGGGCTCTGCGTCGTTCATGGAGTGAGACTGCCGTCCGCCTCCCGGGGTGGTCTTGTACGTTTTTTGCATGGCCGCATCCAGGAGCGCACCCGGGGACGGAACCGTCGTCTCCGCCTGGCGTCCGCGCGTGCCGGGCGTCGTGGAGGTCCTGCACGCCCGTTTCACCGAGTACGCCTACCCGATGCACGTGCACGAGGCGTGGACGCTGCTGATCGTGGACGACGGGGCCGTACGGTACGACCTGGACCGGCACGAGCACGGCACCCCGCACGACACCGTGACCCTGCTGCCGCCGCACGTCCCGCACAACGGGTCGCCCGCCACCCCGGGCGGCTTCCGGAAAAGGGTGCTGTACCTCGACGGGTCCCGGCTGGGCGACGATCTGATCGGGCCCGCGGTGGACCGGCCGGACGCGCGCGATCCGGTGCTGCGGCGCCGGGTGGGGCAGCTGCACACCGCGCTGGTGCGGTCCGGCGAGGAACTGGAGGCGGAGAGCCGGCTGTCGTTGATCGGGGAGCGGCTGCGTACGCGGCTGCGGCCGGCCGACGCCCGAGCCGTGCGCCGGGACCCGGTACTGGCCCGGCGGCTGCGGGAGCTGCTCGACGAACGGGTCGTCCAGGGGCTCAGCCTGACCGAGGCCACGGCACTGGTCCCGGCCCATCCGGCGCATCTGGTACGGGCGTTCAGCGGGGCGTACGGGATCGCGCCGCACCAGTACCTGATGTCCCGCCGGGTCGACCGGGCCCGGCGGCTGCTGCTCGCGGGGCGCAGCCCGGCCGACGTGGCCACCGCCACCGGCTTCTACGACCAGGCCCATCTGACCCGGCACTTCAAGAAGCTGGTGGGGGTGACTCCCGGGCGTTACCGCACGAGTACGGGACTTACTTGACGTCGACGTAGTCCCCGGCGGCCGTCGCGCCGCCGGTGGTGGCCGTCTCGCCGAAGGTCCAGCGCCAGTAGCCGTCCGCGGCCGCCTTGACCGTGGTCTTCAGGGCGCCGGTGGAGCTCGCCCGGACCGTCTTGACGGTGCTGTACGTGCTGGTGCCGGCCTTGCGGAACTGGAGCTTGGCCAGCTTGTCGGCGTGGCCGGTGTACGTGTGCTTCACCCAGTCGGCGCGGGTGGCCTTGCCGGTGACGGTGAGGGTCTTGCCCTTGGTGACCGGTTCCGGGGCGGCGTTGACGGTGACCTTCGCGGCCCGCTTGACCGCGACGCTGCCCTTCCCGGTCAGGTACTCCTCGGACTTCACCTGGCCGGACTTGGTCCACAGCATGGCGTGGAAGGCGAGCTTCCAGGTGGTGGCGTCGTTGTTGGAGTCGAGGCGGTAGCGCGGGTCGATGTAGAGGGTGCCCTCGCAGTCGGCGGCGCGGCTGCCGTCCTCGTAACACGTGTAGCCGCCCGCCCAGATGCCGCCGGACTCGGCGCCCTTGGCGGCGGTGGTGCCGTGGTACAGGAACGGCTCGAAGTCCACGTCGGGCATGGAGTATCCCGCCGGCCAGGTGGCGTGGAAGCTGATCGTCGGTTCCACCTCGGCGGTGGTGCCCACCACGATGGGCTTGCCCTTGTTCAGGACCACGTTGGACACCGCTATGCCGGTGTCGGCGGCCTGCGCGGCCGGGGCGGTGAACGCCGCGAGGGCGAGCGCGCCCGCGATCACCGCGGCCACGCCGCCGGTTCTGCCTGTGCTCATGCACGGCCTCTCACTGGTGGAGCTGCTGAAGCTCATGGAGGAAGTGAAATCGCCGCAGATTAACAGGCAGGTCAGGCAGGTCAGGCAGGCCAGGCAGGCCAGGCAGGTCAGGAGGGGCCGTGGTCGCCCGGGCGCTCGATGAGCTGCTTGAACGCGTCCAGGTTGCGGGTCGACTCACCGCGCGCCGTGCGCCACTCGTACTCCTTGCGGATCGCGCTCGCGAAGCCCAGCTCCAGCAGGGTGTTGAAGGCACCGTCGGCGGCCTCCAGCACCTGGCCGAGCAGGCGGTCGATCTCGTCGGGGGTGACGGCGGGCAGCGGGAGGCGGGCGGTGACGTAGACGTCGCCGAGCCGGTCGACGGCGTAACTCACGCCGTACAGCTTGAGGTTGCGTTCCAGGAGCCAGCGGTGGACGCCCGCCTCGTTCTCGTCGGGGTGGCGGATGACGAAGGCGTTGAGGGAGAGCGAGTGCCGGCCGGCGATCAGGGAGACGGTGGTGGAGAGCTTGCGGGTGCCGGGGAGTTTCGCCACGTAGCTGCCCGGCTCCGGGCTCTCCCACTCCAGGCCGGCCTCCCGCAGGGCCTCCTCGACGGTGCGCGCCGCCGTCCGCTGTGCCTCGTCAGCCATGGTGGGAGGGTACGCGACGGCGGTGGGCGTGCATCGCGGCCGTGTAGACGTCGGCGGTGGCGGCGGCGGCCGTGTCCCAGCCGAAGGACCGCGCGTGCCGGGCGGCGGCGTCGCCCATCCGGGCGGCGAGGTCGGGATGGTCGGCGAAATCGCGCAGTACCCGCGCGTACGCGGCCGGTTCGTGGCCGTCCACCAGGAAGCCGGTCGCGCCGTCGCGCACCGCCACCGGAAGGCCGCCGACCGAGGCGGCGAGCACCGGGGTGCCGGCCGCCTGCGCCTCTATCGCGACCAGCCCGAACGACTCGCTGTAGGACGGCATCACCAGCACGGACGCGGCCCGGAACCAGTCGGCGAGCTGCTCCTGCCCGACCGGCGGGCGGAACCGTACGACGTCGGCGATGCCGAGCCGGGCGGCGAGCTTCTGCAGGCCCTCCGGTTTGGCCAGGCCGCTGCCGCTGGGGCCGCCGACCACGGGGACGACGATCCTGGAGCGCAGTCCGGGGCGTTCGGCCAGCAGCACGGCCACGGCGCGCAGCAGCACGTCGGGGGCCTTCAGCGGCTGTATACGGCCCGCGAAGAGCGGGATCAGCGCGTCCTGCGGCAGGCCGAGGCGGGCCCGCGCGGCGGCGCGGCCGTCGGCCGGGCGGAACCGGTCGAGGTTGACGCCGGGGTGGACGACGGCGACCCGGCCGGGGTCGGCGGCGTAGTGCCGGACCAGTTCGCCGGCCTCCTCCTCGGTGTTGGCGATCAGCCGGTCGGAGGCGGTGACGATCTGGGTCTCGCCGATCACCCGGGCGGCGGGCTCGGGGCGGTCGCCGGCGGCCAGGTTGGCGTTCTTGACCTTGGCCATGGTGTGCATGGCGTGCACCAGGGGGGCGCCCCAGCGCTGGGCGGCGAGCCAGCCGACGTGGCCGGAAAGCCAGTAGTGCGAGTGCACGAGGTCGTAGTAGCCGGGGCGATGGCCGGCCCACGCCTGCATCACACCGTGCGTGAAGGCGCACAGCTGGGCCGGGAGGTCCTCCTTGGCCAGGCCCTCGTAGGGGCCGGCGTCGACGTGCCGGACCAGGACGCCGGGGCACAGCTCCACGGTGGGCGGCAGGGCGGCGGTGGTGGCCCGGGTGAAGACCTCGACCTCGATGTTGATCGCGGCGAGCCGCTGGGCGAGCTCCACGATGTAGACGTTCATGCCGCCGGCGTCGCCGGTGCCGGGCTGGTGCAGCGGTGAGGTGTGCACGGAGAGCATGGCGACGCGACGGGGCCTGCGGCGCGGCCTGAGCCGCGCGGGGGCCGCCGCCGAGCGACGCCCGAGCCTGCCGGCGTACTGGCTCACGTGGCGTTCCTCCTTGCTGCGGGCGGCCGGTGCACGACGCGGAGGGCAGGGCTCGCCCTCCACCGGAGTGGAACGCGGGCACGCGGTGCCGCATTCCGGTTTCCCGGCCTTTGCCGAATTGTTACCGACTGTCGCTCAACCGTTCGAGGGTCGATGGGGTCCGGGGGGCGCGATCAACGGCAGGATCCTGGGCCCTTCCGGGTACGGGTACCGCATACCCTCGTAGGCATGTCCGCCCGCGCTCCCCGCCCCGTCGGCACGGTCACGCGCGGGACGACCAATCCGAACCGGCTGCGCCGCATGGACCGGTGGATCGCGGCCACGCAGGGCGCCGAGCTGCGCCGGGCCGACGACCCGCTCGCCGTCGACCTCGGCTACGGGGCGGCCCCCTGGACCGCCGTGGAACTGCTGCGCCGGCTGCGGAGCGTGGCGCCCCGGGCGCGGGTGGTGGGCGTCGAGATCGACCCGGCGCGGGTCGCGGCCGCCGAGCCGTACGCCCGCGAGGGCCTCCGCTTCGTCCACGGCGGCTTCGAGATCCCGCTCCCCCGCCGCCCCCTGCTGATCCGCGCGGCCAACGTGCTGCGCCAGTACGACGAGGCCGAGGTCACCGCCGTCTGGCGGCGGCTGTGCGGGCGGCTCGCGCCGGCCACCGCGGGCTCCCGCGGCGGACTGCTGGTGGAGGGCACCTGCGACGAGATCGGGCGGCGGCACGTGTGGGTGGCGCTGGGGCCCGAGGGGCCGCGCACGGTCACCTTCGCGACCCGGCTCGGCTCCCTGGACCGCCCCTCCGACCTGGCCGAACGGCTGCCGAAGGCGCTGATCCACCGCAACGTCCCCGGCGAGCCGGTGCACGCCTTCCTGCGCGACTTCGACCGCGCCTGGGCCGCCGCCGCGCCCTACGCCTCCTACGGCGCCCGGCAGCGCTGGCTGCGCGCGGTGCGCGACCTCACGGCCGACTGGCCGGTGACGGACGGGCCGGCCCGGTGGCGGCAGGGGGAAGTGACGGTGCGGTGGGACGCGTTGGCGCCGGGCGCATGGGGACCGGGGAACCCCTGAGGGACAACGGGGAGAAGAACTGCTTCTGTCGGTCTCTGACTGCCTCTGTCGCTTCACTGTCCGACATGGCACGATCCCCGGGGAAACGAGACGTTACTGACGGTTAATCAGGTCGGGGGCAGAGGTATGGGACCGGGGAAGCGTGGCCTGATCACCGCGGCCGTGGCGGTGGTCTGCGCGGTCACCGTGCTGACCGCGCCGGGCACGGCGTTCGCCGCCCCGGACCCCACCCCCGCCCCGACGGCCGGCATCACCTCGGGCAAGGACGCCGGGGGCACCCCGGACAAGGACCTGGCAGCCGTACGCGACCGGCTCGACCGGCTCTACCGGGAGGCCGCCGCCGCCACCGACGCGTACAACGCGGCCGAGGAGAAGGCCGAGCGGCAGTCCGCGGAAGTCGTCGAGCTGGCCGCGAAGATCGTCGAGGGCCAGGAGGCGCTGGACGCCCTGGAGCAGCGCGCCGCCGCCGCGGCCCGCTCGCAGTACCGCACCGGCGGACTGCCCGACGAGGCGAAGCTGATGCTCAGCGACGACCCGGCCGAGTTCCTGGACGGCGCGGGCCGGGTGATCCAGGGCCAGCGCGCCGCCAAGGGCCTGCTCGGCCAGTTGGAGCGGGCCCAGGCGGCCCTGAAGACCTACGCCGCGGACGCCGCCGGCCACTGGCAGGAACTGGAGGCGAACCGCAAGACGAAGGCCGCCGCCCAGCGGACGGTCGAGCAGCGGATCGCGGCGGCCGAGAAACTGGAGTCCGAGCTGGCGAAGGAGGAGAAGGAGCGCCTCGCCCGCCTGGAGCGCGCGGCGGCCGAGCGGGCGCAGACCGCCTGGCTCGACTCCGGAGCCCTCGACGGGGCCGGCGCGGACGCCACCGAGCAGGGCGCGAAGGCCGTGAAGTACGCCACCGCACAGATCGGCAAGCCGTACGTGTGGGGCGCCGAGGGCCCGAAGGCGTTCGACTGCTCCGGACTGACCTCGCGGGCCTGGGCCGCGGCCGGCCTGGGCATCCCGCGCACCTCGCAGGAGCAGTGGCGGCAGCTGAAGCGCGTATCCACCGAGGACATGCGGCCCGGCGACCTGATCATCTACTTCGACGACGCCAGCCACGTGGGGATGTACGTCGGGGACGGCAAGGTGGTGCACGCCCCGCGGCCGGGACGCACGGTGACGGTCACGGGGGCGGGCACCATGCCGATCCTCGGGGTGGTCCGGCCGGAGGCGTGACGCGGGTGCGGGCGCGCCGGAGGCCGGCGTGAGCCGCGCCACGTGACCGGCCCCACCCCCGGTTCCCGGTCCCGCTCTCGCGGCGACGTGACGTTCGTCATCCTCGGGAACCGGGACCGCTGTCCAACTGCGGTACGGAACGCGGCATATGACAGTGGCCGTTGGCGGACCGACGTGCCGTGCGCCATTCCGCTGCCCGGCGGTCACCCGCTATGGTCCCCGTCGGTGGGTCGAGGTCCCTCGCCCCACCATGCCCTCGGGGGGAGGGAAGGAACCCAGACGATGCCCGTACCCGTACCGCGGCAGAGAGCGATCCCGGCCGTGGAGAGTGGTCAGGCGCAGGCCCCGGCCCGGAAGGACACCGGCGCGGCCGGCCCCGGCGGCCCGGCCGGCCGGACGGCGGGTCACGACGCCGGCAGGGAGCCGGCCGCCGCCGACCCCGCCGCGCACACCAGCCTGACGCTGCTGCTCATCGAGGACGACCCGGCCGGCTCGCCGATCGTGCCCGACCTGGTGGACCAGTCCGGCAGGCCGATCCGGATCCGTACCGCCCGCAACCTCACCGAGGCCGGGCGGCTGCTCACCGACGACGTGCACTGCATCCTGCTGGACCTCGCCCTGCCCGCCCCCGGCCGACCGGCCACCGCCACCACCACCACCACCGACGCGGAAGGCGACGGTGGCGGCGATGGCGGCGGCGACGAACTGGCGGTGCTCAAGCACGTACTGGAGCTCGCGCCCCGGCACGCCGTGCTCGCGCTGACCTCGTCGTCCGACGCCGAGCGCGGCGCCGAGGCGGTGGCGGTCGGCGCCCAGGACTACCTGTTCCGCGACGAGCTGGACGGCCGGCTGCTGAGCCGGGCCATCCGCTACGCCGTCGAACGCAAGCGGTCCGACTCGGCCGAGCGGCGGCTGGCCGAGGGCCGGCTGCGGGCCCAGGAGAACCGCCGGCTGGAGCGCGGCCTGCTGCCGACGCCGCTGCTGGACGGCTCCTCGCTGCGGTTCGCCGCCCGCTACCGCCCCGGCCGCTCCCGCGCCCTGCTCGGCGGCGACTTCTACGACGTCGTCCGCACCCCCGACGGCACCGTGCACGCCATGATCGGCGACGTCTGCGGGCACGGCCCGGACGAGGCGGCGCTCGGCGTGGAGCTGCGGATCGCCTGGCGGGCGCTGACCCTGGCCGGGCTCTGCGGGGATCAGCTCCTCGGCACGCTCCAGGAGGTGCTGGAACACGAACGCGGGGACGACGAGATCTTCGCGACGCTGTGCACCGTGGACATCGCGCCGGACGGCCGCCGCGCCGGGCTGTGCCTGGCCGGGCACCCGGCACCGCTGATCGCCGGCCCCGGCCGGCCCGCGCGGCTGCTGCCGTACGACAACAACGGCCCGGCGCTCGGGCTGCTGCCCGGGGCGCGCTGGCCGCGTACGCAGGTGGAACTGGGCGCCGAGTGGAGCCTGATGCTCTACACCGACGGGCTGATCGAGGGCCACATCGGCGCGGGCCGGGAGCGGCTCGGCCAGGACGGGATGGTGGAGCTGGTCCGCGGCAAGTTCGCCGAGGGACTGAGCGGCGAGGCGCTGCTGCGGACGACCGTCAACGAGGTGCGCCGGCTGAACGGCGGCGAGCTGGCGGACGACGTGGCGGTGGTGCTGCTGGACCGGACCGCCTGAGGCGGTCCGCCCCGGTCAGCGGCCCCCGTTGTACGGCCCGTACGGGCCGTCGCTGCTGCTGCCCCGGCGGCTGCTGCGGCCGCCGCCCGGCAGGCCGCGCAGGGCCGGGCGTACGTCGACCATGTACACGATCGTCGCGATGAGGCCGATGATCGGCAGGAACGACAGGATGTTGAAGATCAGGTTCACCACGAAGGCGAGCCCCAGGATGATCAGCCAGAACGGCTTGGTCTTCTTGTCGGCCGCGCGATAGGCGTCCTCGCGGCGGACGGCGGCGTCGACCAGCGCGAAGCCGCTGAACACGATCAGGGCCATGCTCAACAGCCACATGAAGCCCGCGAACCCCTGCATCAGCACTACGTCCACCACCAGACTCGGGTCGTCCCTACGCCGTCACCGTACCCGTACAACGGTCCGGGCACCCCGAGGGTGCCCGGACCGCCGCGGGCTCACTTCTTCGTGGTGTTCTTCGTGGTGGCGGCGGTGGCGGTCTTCTTCGCCGGGGCCTTGCGCGCGGCGGACGTCTTCTTCGCGGCGACCGCGGCGGGAGTCACCGGCGCCGTGCCGGGCTTCTCCTCCTCGACCCTGACCGGCTCGGTCTTCGGCTCGACGGCCACGGCGAGGTTCTCGACGTCCTCGGCGACGTCCTCGATGCCCTCGGCGGCCTGGCCGCGCCAGGTGCGCACGGCCTGCTCGCCGTGCTCGGCGACCTTCTCGTAGGTCTCCTTGGCCTTCACCGCGTACTCGGCGGCCACGCCGACCCCGCGCAGCGCGAGGTCCTGGGCGCTCTCGCCGAGCTTCTTGAGGTCGGTGTCGAGCGAGCCGATGAACTCGTTGACCTTGGTCTGGAGCGTGCCCTGCGTCTCCTTGACGCGGGCGGTCGCCTTCTCCTGGACGGCCTTGGGGTCGGTGCTGCGCACGGCCTCGATGCGGGCCGGGGCCTCGGTGCGCAGCTGGTCCACCAGGACGGGCACCTTCTTGGCCTGCTGCCAGGCCAGATCGGCGGTGCCGGCGGCGAAGTAGAGCGGCGTCGGGTCGCTGAAGGTCTTGCGCAGGTCGTCGGTGATGGCCATGGTGACGGTCCTCCCGGATCGCGTTCAGCTTTAAGTGTGTGAAGGGCGTGGTACGGGTCTCCCGCGCGGGGCCGGCGGCCGGTGGCCGCTTCCTACCCGGCCGTCCGTCGCGGGGCGGCGTCGTCGCCGCCGGTCACGCGCGGGCCGCGTATGGAGGTGTCGTCGTCGGGAGCCGGGTCCGGTCCGGCCACGAATCCGTTCTCCTTGCGGAAGGACTCGTAGATCTGGAGCAGTACCTGCTTCTGGCGCTCGGTGAGGGTGGGGTCGGCGAGGATGACCGCCGTGGTCGCCCCCTCCCGTTGCCACTCCTCCCGGTCCCGCTCGGCATCCAGGATCCCGGCCCGCACGTACAGCGTCTCGGCGGAGATCCGCAGCGCCTTGGCGACCTGCTGGAGCACCTCCGCGCTCGGCTTGCGCAGCCCGCGCTCGATCTGGCTCAGATACGGATTGGACACCCCCGCGGCATCGGCGAGCTGCCGCAACGACAGCTGCGCGGTGCGCCGCTGCTCGCGCAGGTACTCGCCGAGGTTGCCGACGTTGAGCGATGCCATGCCTCCACGATGCCCGACCGTGCTAACTATTGCAAGCAAGGTGCTTGCAAGAGTGACTCACCCCGGGCCGGCTGCCCTGTCTCCGCTGTCGGTACCGGTGCTCCCACGCTCGCCGGTCAGGATGGCTGGACTATGGCTGGACCTGGTCGAAGAGGGCGAGGGCTGCGGCGGGGTCCGGGCTCACGAGGCGTTCCAGACCGGCCTTCGTGCTCCGCGCCCACCCGCCGGCCCGTGCCCACATCCGTTCCTCGAAGGCGCGGACGGTTTCGTCCAGGTCTCCCGGGCCGGCGGCGATCGACTCGGCGAGTTCGGCGCCTTCCAGCATCGCGAGGTTCGCGCCCGCCCCCAACGGGGGCATCAGGTGGGCGGCATCGCCCAGCAGCGTCACCCCGGGGACGTGCGTCCAGGTGTGGGACACGGGCAGGACGTGGAGGGGGCGGTGGACGAAGGCGGTGCCGTGCCGGAGCAGGTCCAGGACGGGAGCGGCCCAGCCGTCGAACAGGGCCAGCAGACTTGATCGCACGGCCTCGACGTCGGCCAGGTCCAGGTCCGTGTGCCAGTCCAGCGGCGCGCGGAACTGGGCGTACACCTTGACGTGGCCGCCGCTGTTGCGCTGGGCGACGAGAGCCCGGTTCACGCCGTACACAGCCATGGAACCGTCGCCGATCAGCCGGGCGAGGCCGGGGTGGCGGGTGTCTACGTCGTCGAGGGAGGTCTCGACATACGTGACGCCGGTGTAGTGCGGTGTCGCCGGCGAGACCGCCGGGCGGGTCCGGGACCAGGCGCCGTCCGCGCCGACCACGAGGTCGAACGTCTCCTGTCGCCCGTCCGCGAACCGGACCAGTACGCCGTCCCGGGGCCCCGGCACCACCCGCGTCACGGCCCGTCCCCACTGGACGTCGAGTTCGCCGAGCAGCAGGTCACGCAGTTGCCCGCGGTCGATCTCGGGATGGGCCCGGTCGTCCGGGCGGGGCCGCCAGTCGCGCAGGACGGTCCCGTCCGTATCCAGGATGCGCATGGCCTGCCCCTCGGGGCGGGCCAGCGCCTGGAACTCCGCCAGCAGCCCCGCCTTGTCCAGCGCGAGCTGCCCCATCCCCTGGTGCAGGTCCAGCGTGCCGCCCGGAGGGCGGGCGTCGGGGGCGGGATCGCGTTCGAGGACGGTGACGGGGCGGTCGTGGCGGTGCAGGACACGGGCGAAAGTCAGGCCGGCCGGACCGCCCCCGACCACTGCGATGCGGTGTCTCATATCGATACACCGTATTGCTCGTGTACGGTGCATCGCAACGGTACGGTGTGAGCATGACTGTCTGGGACCGGCCGGAGCCGCCGACTCGCCCCGTGCCGCTCGACCGGGAGCGGATCGTCGCCGCCGCCATCGCACTGGCCGACGAGGGCGGACTCGAGGCGGTGTCGGTGCGCAAGGTCGCGGCCCGCCTGGACGCCGGCCCGATGCGGCTGTACCGGTACATCTCCACCAAGGAGGAGCTGTTCGACCTCATGGTGGACGAGGTCCAGGCCGAGATCCTCCCCGCGGAGCAGCCCGGTGACTGGCGGGCGGCCTTGCGCGGCCTCGCCCAGCGCACCAGGCGGGCCGCCCTGCGCCACGAATGGCTGGCCGACCTGCTCGGCGGTCGCCCGGCCATGGGTCCGAACGGCCTCGCCGTGACCGAGGCCACGCTGGCCGCCTTCGACGGTCTCGCCGATATCGACACCGTCATGCGCGCCGTGGAGACCGTCAGCGCCTACTTCATCGGCGCGATCCGGCGCGAGATCGCGTACCTGCGGGCCGAGCGCGCCACCGGCCTGTCCACGCACGACTGGCAGCGCGCGCACGGCCCGCATGTGACGAGGATGCTGGCCACCGGCCGCTTCCCGGCGCTGGCCAAGGCCGTGTACGACGGCACGGACGTGGACGCCGGGACCTCCTTCGCGACCGGCCTGGACTGGGTCCTCGACGCCGTGGCCGCCAAACTGACCCGGCCGCCGGTAGACGACTCCTAGACGACCTCTAGACGACCGCTAGACGGAGACGACGACCGACTCCGTGCGGGTCCCGTCCGGGCGCTGCCAGGGTGCGGTGACCGTCCCGGTGGCGGTGGGCTCGTGGTGGGGCAGCAGCCGGTGGACGACGGGCACCGCGTCGCCGGGGTCGGTGGCCCGCACCCGTACGGACGGGTCCGGAGTGTCGCTCTCGCTCTGTGCCTGCGCGGCCGTCTCGCCGCGCAGCAGCGCGGTCAGGCAGGCGACCAGCACCGGGTCGCGCACGCCGTCGTATACCCAGCGGGTGCCGAGGACGCCGTGCTCGGACGTGCCGATCAGCGCCGCCTCCGCGCCGTCCAGCGGCGCCCCCCGGTAGGTCAGCGGCACGAAGTACGCCCCCGGCGCGGCACCCGTGACGATCATGAACTCGATGCCGACCTCCCCGGCCGGGTCGTCCAGCCGGAACCCGCCGGCCTTCGTGAGCTCCGCGTCGGGGCCGTCCCGGTACCAGGACTGGGCCGGCAGCCACTCGGCGAGCAGTTCCAGCTTGGTGGGACTCATCGTGGTGAGGTGGATGACGGCCATTGGGGTTCCTTCCTCGGAGCAACGCGTGGGCCGGGATCCTTTCACGCCCGCGGAGCCGTCCGGCACGGGAGTGGCCCTGGGCTGCCGGGCGACGGCGGCGGCCGCGTCGCCGTGCCCGTGGCCCCGCGAAACCGTGGCCCGCTAGCCTGAGCGCCCATGATCGTATGGCTCAACGGCACCCACGGCGCGGGCAAGACCACCACCGCCGCGCTCGTACAGCGACTGATCCCGGACTCCCGGGTGTTCGACGCCGAGAAGGTCGGCGAGACGCTCATGGACATCAGGCCGAAGCTGCCGGGCGCGGGGGTGGACAACTTCCAGCACTGGCCGCCGTGGCGCCCGCTCGTCGTCGAGACCGCCCGCCGGGTGCTGGACTTCGCCGGCGGCACCCTGGTGATGCCGATGACCGTGCTGGTCGAGCGGTACTGGCGCGAGATCAGCACCGGCCTCGCCCAGCACGGCGTCCCGGTACGGCACTTCGTCCTCCACGCCGACCCGGCCACCCTGCGCGAGCGCATCGCGGGCGACACCGTCATCGGCCCCGACTCGCCCTTCCGCCTCGCCTACCTGGAGCCCTACGCCGAGGCGGCCCGCACCTGGCTGCACGCCGCGGCGGAGGTCGTCGACACCACGCACCTCACCCCCGCCGAGGCCGCCCGGCGGATCGCGACGGCCGTCGTCAAGAACTGACGGCGTTCCGCGAGGAGGACGCCCCCGTCGCCCCCCCTCACCCCCGTCGCCCCCTCTCGCCGCCATCCGTCACCCCGTCATCCCGCCATCACCATGGCGAAGAGTCCCGCCACGTTCCCCGCCGTCCGCGCGATCTTCTCCTCCAAGGTCAGCGACTCCTGGAGCCGCGCCCCCGGCCCCGCGCTCCTGAGCCCCCGTACGTAGAGCGAGCAGGCGAGGTCGTCGCACAGGTAGATGCCGACCGAGTTGCCCTGCTGTCCGGCCTTGCCCGCTTTCGGGGCGACCATCAGGGAGACGCCGCCGGTGTGCGTGGTCAGGCAGATCGAGCACATGCTGCGCCGGGCCTGCCCGGAGTGCGGTGCGGGGCAGCGCAGGGCGATGCCGGCCAGCCGACCGTCGAGTTCGGCGACGAGGTGGGCCCGGTCGGGGGCCTGCGGGTCGCGCCAGCCCAGGAAGTCCAGGTCGGCCCAGGGCCGGTCGGCGAGATCGCGCGGCACGTGCAGGCGCTTGGCCTCGCCCTTGGTGCGGTTGACGAACGCGGCGCGGATCTCGGGTTCGGTCACAGGTTCCATAGAGCCGACGGTAATTTGCCTAAAAGCTTTAGGCAAACGATTATTGCTACTAGGCAGACGGAAGGACGGTCATGGCACGAGCGGGACTGACCAGGGAACGGCTGATCGCGGCGGGCGCCGAGCTCGCCGACGAAACCGGCTTCGCGCAGGTGACCGTCTCGGCGCTGGCCCGGCGGTTCGACGTCAAGGTCGCGAGCCTCTACTCGCATCTGAAGAACTCCCAGGAGCTGAAGACCGGTATCGCCCTGCTCGCCCTGGCCGACCTCGCCGACCGGGCCGCCGACGCGCTCGCCGGCCGGGCCGGCCGGGACGCCCTGACCGCCCTGGCGAACGTCTACCGCGACTACGCCCGCGAGCACCCCGGCCGCTTCGCCGCCGCCCAGCTCCGGCTCGACCCCGAGACCGCCGCCGCCAGCGCCGGCGCCCGGCAGGCGCAGCTGACCCGGGCGCTGCTGCGCGGCTACCACCTGGCCGAACCCGACCAGACGCACGCCGTACGGCTGCTCGGCAGCGTCTTCTACGGCTACGTCAGCATGGAGCTGGGCGGCAGCTTCAGCCACAGCTCCCCCGGCCCCGAGGAGTCCTGGAGCCGGATCCTGGACGCCCTGGACGCCCTGCTGCGCAACTGGCCCCCGGCGCCCCCCGCCCCCGCCCCCGCACCGACAGGCCCCTGACATGCACACCATCCCGCTCACCACCCCCGGCCTGCTGCGCGGCGCCCTCGACCTCGAGCGCACCGCGTACGGCCTGCTGCCGCACCGGCTGCCCGCCCGGGCCCGCGCGCAGTGCGCCGACCCGCAGCTCGCCCTGGCCGAGAGCCAGCCCTCCGGCGTACGGCTGGCGCTGCGCACCCGCGCCACCACCGTCGAACTGGACACCGTCCCCACCAAACGGGTCTACCCCGGCGCCCCGCCCCGCCCGGACGGCGTCTACGACCTCCTGGTCGACGGCGTTCCGCACGGCCGGGCCACCGCCGCCGGCGGCCACACCCTCACCGTCGACCTGGGCACCGGGGCCACCGAGCACCGCCCCGGCCCGGCGGCCACCCTGCGCTTCACCGGCCTGCCGGACCACGACAAGGACGTCGAGATCTGGCTGCCGCACAACGAGACCACTGAACTGGTCGCCCTGCGCGCCGACGCCCCCGTGTCCCCGGTACCCGACCGGGGCCGCAAGGTCTGGCTGCACCACGGCAGTTCGGTCAGCCACGGCTCGGACGCCGCGAGCCCCACCACCACCTGGCCGGCCCGCGCCGCCCTGCTCGCCGGGGTGGAGCTGGTCAACCTGGGCCTGGGCGGCAGCGCCCTGCTCGACCCGTTCACCGCCCGCGCGCTGCGGGACACCCCGGCCGACCTGATCAGCGTCAAGATCGGCCTCAACCTGGTAAACACCGACCTGATGCGGCTGCGCGCCTTCGGCCCGGCGGTGCACGGCTTCCTGGACACCGTCCGCGAGGGCCATCCGGCGACGCCCCTGCTGGTGGTCTCCCCGCTCTACTGCCCGATCCACGAGGACACCCCGGGGCCCGCCGCCTTCGACCCCGCCCTGCTCGCCGAGGGCCGGCTCGGCTTCCGGGCCACCGGCGACCCGGCCGAGGTCGCCGCCGGGAAGCTGACGCTGACCGTCATCCGCGAGGAACTCGCCCGTATCGTCCGGGACCGCGCCGCCGCCGATCCGCACCTGCACCTCCTGGACGGCCGCGCCCTGTACGGCGAGTCCGACCACGCCGAACTCCCCCTCCCCGACGGCCTGCACCCGGACGCCGCCACCCACCTGCGCGTCGGCGACCGCTTCGCGGACCTGGCCCTGGCCCCCGGCGGCCCCCTCGGCTGACCTCGCGCGCGAAAGCGAACGAACGCAAAGGCGGACGAACGCGAAGGCGAACGAACGCGAAGGCAGGCGAACACGAAGGCAGGCGAACACGAAGGCAGGCGAACGCAAAAGCGAACGAACCCGAAAGCGAACGAAAAGGCGCGGCCGGGCATCAGAACGGCAGCGGCCGGGCGTGCACCACGTCCAGCCGCGACACCGCCCGGGTCAGCACCACGTACAGCCGGTTGAGCCCCCGCTCCTCCGCCGCCGCGATCGCCGCCGGTTCCACGGCGACGACGTGGTCGTACTCCAGTCCCTTGACCTCGCCCGCCGGGACCACGGCCGGGCGGGCGGCCGGGTCCTCGGGGCCGCCCGCCGTGATCCCGGCCGCGGCGAGGGCGGCCCGCACCCGGCCGGCGTCCGCGTCGGCCACGATCACCCCGACCGACCCCTCCCGGGTGAGCGCGGCCCGCACGGCGGCCAGCACCGCCCCCGGCACGTCTTCCGGAGCTGTCCGCCGCATCGTCAGTTCACCGTCCCGGCGCAGCGAACGAGCCTCCGGGACGGCCACGTCCAGCCGGCCGAGCAGCCGGTTGGTGAGGCCGACGACTGCCTGCGGCACCCGGTGGCCGGTGGTCAGCTCCGCCAGGGCCGCGTCCGGCCGGCCGAGGTGGCCGAGGACCGGGTGCCAGGACCGTGCCGCCCACGGCGTGGTGCCCTGCGCCAGGTCGCCCAGGACGGTGAGCGACCCGAAGGCGGCCCGGCGGGCGATCGCCCGGCACTCCATCGGGGACAGGTCCTGCGCCTCGTCGACGACGACATGGCCGTAGCCGCCGGGACGGTCCAGGAGTCCGGCGACCTCGTCGAGCAGGACCAGGTCGGCGGCGGACCAGCGCGCCGACCGCCAGGACCGCGGCGGGCGCGGCCACCGCACCGCTTTCTGCTCGTCGGCGTCCAGCACCCCGTCGGCCGCTTCAGCCAGCGCCCGGTGGTCGCCCAGCAGCCCGGCCACCACCTCCTCCGGCCGCACCCGCGGCCATACGGCGTCCAGGCAGGCGGTGACCGGCCGGGCCCGCCCGATCCGCCGCACCCAGGCCGCGCCGCAGGTCTCACCGCGCCGTTCGGCCTGGTCCTGGAGGCAGCGCACGATCCGGGCCCGGACCCGCTCCCGCCCGGTGTCGTACGGCGGTTCCTCCGCCCGTACGCCGGCCACGATCCGCGCCAGCGCACCGGCCGGCAGCCGCCTGCGCAGGGACCCGTCCGGCACCTCCAGGTCGGCCGCCGCCGCCGCGGACACCCGCCCGTACAGCGCCCGGCGCAGCACCTCGGCCATCCGGGCGTCGTGCTTGACGACGGCCGCCGCCCTCTCGTCGGTGCCGGTCACCGGGTGCCGGGCGATCTCCTGGGTCAGCGTGGACTGCCGTACGCCGCTCTCCCCGAGGGCGGGCAGCACCTCGGCGATGTAGTTGAGGAAGACCGGGCTGGGGCCGAGGACGAGCAGTCCGCCGCGCCGCATCCGGCGCGGGTGGGTGTAGAGGAGGTAGGCGGCCCGGTGCAGGCCGACGGCGGTCTTGCCGGTGCCGGGGGCGCCCTGCACGCAGACCGAGTCGGCCGGCGAGGCCCGGACCAGGTCGTCCTGCTCGGGCTGGATGGTCGCGGCGATGTCCCGCATCGGCCCGACCCGGGGGCGTTCGATCTCCCGGGCGACGATCCGGCCGGCCCCCGACTCGCCCCGGGCCAGGTGCTCGTCCTCCAGCCCGGTCAGGTCGGCCGAGTCGCCGCGGCTGCCGGGCGCCCAGCCGAACCGGCGGCGGACCGTCACGCCCTGGGGGTCGTGCGCGGTGGCCTGGTAGAAGGCGCGGGAGACGGGGGCCCGCCAGTCGACCACCAGCGGCGGGGCGGCCGGGTGCGCGGAGATCCGCAGCCGGCCGATGTGCAGCGGCCCCTCGGTGAGGTCGAGGCGCCCGAAGAACAGCGGCCCTTCGGGCAGTTCGCGCAGTTCCTTGGCCCGGCTGCGCAGCCGGAACCCGAGTACCTCGGCGTCGGCACCGGAGGCGGAGACGTCCTCGCCGGTGACGACGTGTTCCTGGGCGCCGTCGAGCATCCGGGCGAGGGCGGCACGGCACCGGTCGTGGTGGGCGCGTTCCTGGGCGAGGGCGTCCCGGAGGACGGGGTCGGGTGACGTCATTCCCCGAGCCTAATGGATTTCTTAACCGAGTAACATTTTTAACCGCATCTCACTCGGGGTTCAGCTGCGACAGCCCCGCCGCCAGCCGCCCGAAAGCCCGCCCGGCCGCCGCCACCGCGTCCGCCCGTACCTCCTCGACCCGCTCCCCGCCCGCGATCCGCCGCCAGTTCTCCAGCGCGAGGATCCGCTGTACGGCGATGATCTGCCCGGCCGCCAGCCGGGCGTCCAGGTCGCCGCCGAGGGCGTCGGCGAGCGCGGCCTCGGCGCGTTCCTGGTGTCCGCAGACCCGGGCGGCGAGGGCGGGGGTGCCGTAGAGCAGCCGGTGGAAGGCGAGGACGTCGGGGTGGTCGTTCAGCCCGGTCACCGGGTCGCACCGGTCCAGTCCGGCCAGGAAGTGCCGCCGCAGCGCCGCCACCGGGTCCGGGCCCTCGGCGGCCACCCGGGCGGCCTCGCCCTCGTGGTCCGCGATCCGGTACAGGACCAGGTCCTCCTTGGCCGGGAAGTACCGGAACAGCGTCGGTTTGGAGACCTCGGCCGCGGCGGCCACCTCGGCCACCGACACGGCGTCGAAGCCGCGCTCCAGGAACAGCCGGACGGCGGTGTCCGACAGCACCTGGTACATCCGCTGCTTCTTGCGCTCACGCAGGCCGGGCTCGGTCATGGGGCGAGCGTACGCAGCCGCTCCCGCATCCCCGCACTCAGGCGGCGCACCGGCAGCCCGAGCGCGCCGGTGGCTACCGCCAGGGTCCCCGCGTAGGAGTCGATGGCACGGCGGACGTTGGGCGCGTCCAGGCTCGCGCCGGTCACCAGACGGTCCAGGTCGATGTAGGCCGACCGGACCGCCTCCAGCCTGCGGTACGCCCGCCAGTCCTGGCGCCAGTCCCGGGTGTGCTCGGGCGGCAGGCCGCGCTCCCAGCGGCGGAACATCCGGGCCCGGATCTCCGGGCGGGTCGGCGTCAGATGCAGGTGCCGGACCAGGTCGTAGAGCGGGTCGCCGACCACTGCCATCTCCCAGTCGATGATGGTGAGCGCCAGGTCGTCGTCCCGGCGGACCAGGTTCCAGGGGTTCAGGTCGCCGTGCAGCAGGGACGGTTTCCGCTCGGTCGGCGGCTGCCGGGACAGGATGCGGCGCAGCCGGTCGGCGTCGGGCAGGCCGAGCAGCCGGGCGCGGCGCAGGGACTCGGCGGGCAGTTCGGCGACCAGCGCGACGAGCTGTTCCACCAGCCAGCCGTAGAACCCGCCGCCGCCGGCCACCGGGTCGAGCTGCCGGTAGTGCACCCGGGTCAGCGCGCAGAGCTGGTCGACGAGCCCGTCCGCCTCGTGCGGCAGGAGGCCGTCGACGGGGTGGCGGGGGGTCCGGTCGACGTCGGCCGGACCGACGTAGGTGTGGATCGCGAACGGGTCCCGGCTGCCGCTCTCGCCGAGCGCCAGCACCCGGGGTGCCGCGACCCGGACGTTCGCCCGCTCGATGGCCCGCAGCACGGAGTGCTCGCTGAGGAAACTCCGCTCGCGACGGCAGTCCTGGGGCAGTTTCCGCCGGACGACCACGGGGGTGCCGGCACCCGGTACCCACACGACGGTGTTCAGATGCCCGGTGCCTTTGAAGACGCGGTGCGCGGGCGCGGCGCCCTCCTCGCGCAGCGCCTGCCGCACGGCCGCGTCGGGGAAGTCGGCCCGCTCGGGCACCCGCCGGTCGCGGCTCCAGCGGTGCGCGCCGGCGAGCGGCCGCGGTCCGCCGCCGTCCCGGGACGCGCACCACCGGAACAGGGCCCGCTCGATCTCGCCGTCGCCGGCCACCCGGGCCAGCCGCAGCGGCTGCGCCGCCGTGTCCAGCGCCCGCCGGACCGCCTCCGTCGCCGCCGTCAGCCGCTCCTGGGTGAACGACCGGGCCAGCGAGCGCGCGGCGCGCATGACGTCCGGGTACACCGACTGGGCGCGTTCGAAGGCCAGGTAGTGCGGCAGGTCCCGGCTCAGTCCGTGCCCGGCCGCGGGCCGGACCTCCCGCACGGCCGCCGCCCACGCCTCGATCACCTCGGGCCACTGAGCGTCCGGGTACCGCATGCGGACCAGATGGGTCGCCAGGTCGTGCAGGGGATCGCCGTAGCTGGCCAGCTCCCAGTCCACGCAGGTGAGGCGGGGACCGTCGGGCCCCTCCGAGACGATCACGTTGTCCCGGTGCAGATCGGCGTGGAGCAGGCTGAACGGCCGGCGGGTCAGGGCGGGCGTCCGCTCGCCCCACTCCCGCAGCGCGTCCTCGGGCAGCCCGAGCGCGGTGAAGAGCCCGCCGAACTCAGTCCAATTGGCCTGCCTGATCTGTACGTCGGCGCGGTGCGCGAGGGTGCGCAGGAAGGCTCGGGTGTCCGTGCCGTTGCGGGGCCAGGTCACCGGCAGCGGCGGCAGCGCGGAACGGCGTACCTGTGTCAGCCGGGCGAGCCGGCCGGCCAGCGCTTCGACGAGGATGCGGTCGACGGGCTTGCCGTCCGGGCAGAGCTCGTTGAGGGTGACGCCCGCCACATGGGTCTGGACCGTGCCGCCGTCCCACCGCGCCAGAGACCGCGGCACACCGGGCAGCACCTCCCGTACGGCGGTCAGGACGGCCGTCTCGTCCGGCCAGGTCCGGATCACCACGGGGAGGGCGTCGGCCCGTGGGATACGCACAGTGACCGACTCACCGGGGTCACGGCCGAGCAGCGCGGCGGGGCGGGGCGGCAGGGGCGTGATGTGGTTCCGGTGGTGGTGGCCCTGGACGAGCACCCCCTGATCGACGGCCAGCCGCACGAAGGCGCGGAGCGGATCAGGAGGGGAAGGTACGACCACTGGTCGCTCCGGTGCGAAAGGGGCTGGTGTGACGACGGTAAACGCAATGCCGGGACAGCGCAGGGCGGGGTGTCACCTGCACGGCCGCGACCAGTGAGGTGCCGGGGACCTTACCGCATCAGGTTTTGCTTTCCGGCACCGACAGATGCTCCCAGAGGGAGTCGAACCACTGCTGGTGAGCGTCGACGAAGGGCGACTTCGCGAAGTGGGTGGCCCGCGCACCCAGGCCGAGCACATCGAGCGCGTCGACCTGGTCCGTCTCGGTCAGCATGATCCGCCGGGGTATCACCTGGTACACGCTGTGCAGCAGCTCGGTCCGGTTGAGCAGGTAGACCTTGAAGGCCGGCGTCAGCGGTACCCGCCGCACGACCACCGACGCCCTGGCGACCAGGGAGTTCGCCGCCAACTCCGCCAGTGTCATCCGCAGCGAACCGAGATGCCGGTCGCTGATCCGCCGCAGCCGGTCCCGCATCCGCCGGTCGTCCGGGTCCCGCGTGCTGCGCGGATAGGGGTGCTCCTGCTCCTCGGACGGCAGGAGGATACGCAGCGTGATCTCCTCCGGCGCCGGGGAACGCCCGTGCACGATCCGCTCGGCCTGTTCCCGGACATGGGCGTCGAGCGATTCGGTGGTGAGGGTGTAGACGTCGAGCGCCGCCGTGCGAGCGGCGAACACCCGGCCGATGAACCATCCCAGGTCCGCCTCGGCCATCGGCAACGCCGGCACCGGCGCGGGGGCGCCCTCCCTGATCACCCGGGAGCCGCTGCCCTGGCGGGTCTCGAGCCAGCCCTCCTCGCGCAGCTCCGCCAGCACCCGCTGCACGGTGTCCCGTGAGACACCGAGCCGCGCGGCGAGTTCCCGTTGCGGTGGCAGCACCCGCCCGAACCCGTAGGTGCCGTCGAGTATCCGCTCCCGCAGTGCCGCCAGGACCCGCTGGAACTCCCTGCCGCCGCCGTCACCCGCCCGCGCCTCGCCCACCCGCCGACCGTACCGTCGCCAACCGGTGCGCACACCACTTTCGGACAAGTAGGCAGTCCAACTGGTGGGCCCGTTAAGCGATCTCAGGAAGCGGGCACAACCGCATTACGACAACCGAACCAATTGGACGGCAAGTTGTCGGGCAAGCACCCACCTGATGAGGAGGCACATGATGCGTGGGCACTCGCGGCGGGACGGCTCAGGCCTGAGCCAGCAGGGCGGTCCGTACGTGCGACAGGTCCGCGACGATGTGGGTCGGGCGGGCGCCCGCGTCCACCAGCGCAGCGGCCTTCTCCTCGTTCCGCGCGTACCCGAGGAACGGGACCCCGGCCGCAGCCGCGGCCGCGTAGTCGGACGGGGAGTCCCCGATCATCAGCGCCCGGGACGGGTCGGCGCCCATCGCGGTCAGGGCCCGCCGCAGCGAGTACGGGTGCGGTTTCATGAGGCCGAGATCGCCGGTGCGGCCGTAGAGGGAGGCGAAGCAGCCGGCCAGGCCCCGGGTCTCCAGGTACGCCGCCGCCACCCGGGCCGAGTTGTTGGTGGTGACGGCGGACACCACGCGCAGCGCGGTCCAGGTCCGGATGAGCGGATCGGCGTAGGGGGTGGGGCGGGCGCCGGGGACGGCGGTGAGTTCCTGGCGGGTGAGCCATTCCTCCAGTTCCACCACCAGGTCGCTGCCCGGGTGCTGTTCGCCGACCCGGAGCAGCACGGCGTGCGGATCGCGCCGGGCCCGTTCGGCCGGGGACAGCGAGCCGCCCAGCCCCAGTGCGTCGATCTTGTGCACCAGGTCGCGGGCGATGCCGCCGGCCGGGCGCCCGGCGAACAGCCGGCAGATGGGCCCGTCCAGGTCCCACAGGACGTACTGGACCGGAGTGATCAGTTCTTGCAAGGAATCTGTCGATGCGGTCACCGGAACAGTCTGCTGCGTATCTGAAGTCACTAGGAGAGTGTCAGGTCCGTGGTGATGGTTTCCCAGAGGGCGTCGAACCACTTCTGGGATTCCTCCACGAACGCCGCGTCCCGGTGCCCCGCCTGCTTCAGGAACGCGAACAGCAGGGACTGGGAGCCGAGCGCGTCGTACATCTCCAGGGTCCGGCTCTGCCACTCCTCCTCGCGCCGGGTGAGCATGTAGTAGCCGATCAGCGCCTCCTCGCCGTTGAGCAGGTACAGCTTCATCGGCGGGGTGAAGGGCAGCGCGCGGAAGGAGACGTCGACGTCGACGCGCTGGGTGGACCGTACGGCGTTCAGGTTGTGCCGCAGGACCCGGGCCTGGGCGTCGCGCATCTGGACCCAGCGCTCGTGCACCGGGTCGGAGTCGTCGTCGGCCGGGGTCTCGACCAGCACCGGGAAGGCGAGGTTGATGTCCCGGGAGGGCATCAGGACGCGGAAGGAGATGGACCGGGGCCGCAGCCGGCCCTCGTGGATCATGCGGAGCGGCTCGCTGAGCGCGAGCATCAGCGTCTCGGAGGTGTGGCAGACGACGTCGATCCGGACCTCCGGCTCGTTGAACGCCAGTGTCAGCCGCGGCGCCAGCGCCACCATCGTGGGCTGCGGCTCGCCGCTCGCCGGGTTGGGGGCGGCGATCCGCGGCGGGCTGCCCTTGCTGACATTGCTGAGCAGTCCGTCCTCCTGGAGGGACCGCAGGGCCTGCCGGACGGCGCCGCGCTCCACCCCGAACTCCTCCGACAGCTCCGCCTGCGTCGGCAGGCGGTCGCCCGCCTTCAGCTCACCGGCGCGGATGCGCTCCCGCAGGATGTCGGCGATCTCCTGGGGAGAGAGCCTTCTGCTGCCGTCCACCGCAACGTTCTCCTGAGTCACGTCCGAAAACTACAACTGTGATCCATCTTAGGGGAGTTGTTTGGAAGTTGTTTAGTGCCTGCCACCAAGTGGGACCATATAAGAAGAGTTGGTCGCCAACTTAGCCGAGTTGGCGAACGTTTCACCTCCGCTCGGCCAAGGAGGAACTCATGCCCGTCCTCGCCGTCGTCCCCACCGCCTCCAGTGTCTCCACCGTCTTCGTCGTCGCCTTCGAGGACTTCCTCCACTGGCGGTACGGCGCCACCGGTGTCATCGCTCTGCTGCTGCTCACCATAGGCATCAAGGCCCGTCGGCCCGCGGTCAGTTCCACCGGCGCGGTGGTGCTCGCCCTGCTGGTGGCGCGGCCCGCCCTGTGACCGGGGTCAGACCGTGAGCACCAGCCGCGAACTGATCGTCTCCCACAGCGCGTCGAACCACCGGCGGGACTGTTCCACGAATCCGGCGTCCCGCGGCCCGGCGCCCTGCTCGAAGGCGAACAGCACCGAGCGGATGCCCTCGGCGTCGTACATCTCCACCTCGCCGTCGTCGGTCTCGTGCCGCCGCCGGCCGAGCGTGTAGTAGGCGAAGAGCGCCTCCTCGCCGTTGAGCAGGTACAGCTTGACCGGCGGCGTGAAGGGCAGGGCCCGGAAGGTGACGCTCACGTCGATGCCGTACGTGGAGCGCAGGGACAGCAGGTTGTGCCGCAGCACCTGCCCCTGGGCGTTGCGCTGGGCCAGCCACCGGCGGTGCACCGGGTCCTCGGGGTTGTTCCCGGGGTGTCCGGCGACCGCCACCGGGAAGGCCAGGCTGATGTCGCGGGAGGGCAGCAGGACCCTGAGGTCGATCTTGGCCGGTTTCATCCGCCCGGCGTGGATCTCGCGCAGCGGCTCCCCGATGGCGAGGGTGAGCGAGACCGAGGTCAGGCACAGCGCGTCGATGCGCACGTGCTCGGCGGCGAAGGCGGCGGCGATCCGCGGCGCGAGGGCGACCGTGGTGGGCAGCGGGTCCGCCGACGGCCCCGTCGCCGCCCGGCCGAAGTCGGCGGCGACGGTCGCGGGACTGCCCTTGGAGACGTTGGTGAGCAGATGCTCGGACTGGAGAATGCGCAGCGCCTGGCGGACCGTGCCGCGCTCCACGCCGAACTCGTCCGCCAACTGGGCCTGGGTGGGCATCCGCTGGCCCGGCCCCAGTTCACCGGCCTTGATCCGGGCGCGCAGTTCGGCGGCCACCTCGCGATGGGTCCGCTGCGGCCGCTGTGACCTCTTCCGTCCATTGACGGTGGCGTGTTCCGGCTCCACGCACGAACCCTACAACTTCTCGCCAAGTTCAGACAGTTCGCGAGAAGGTGGTTATGAGCCGCATCCAAGTGGAGAGAACTATGGAAGAGTTGGCAGCCAACTTGCACAACATGGTTCGACCTCACAGGGGTTGGCCAAGAGGATGTCAGTTGGGACCATGTCCCGCGGGGGGACGTCCCGAAGGGGGGAACCACCATGCCGCTCGTCGCAGTCGTCATCGCAGCGCTCGCCATCGGGTTCGAGCAGCTCGTCCAGTGGAAGTACGGCCCGTTGGGCATCATCGCGTTCGTCGCGCTGTCCATCGGCATCAAGGCGAAGAACACCGCGATCGGCGGCGTCGGCGCGGTGATCCTCGTCATGCTGCTCGCCCAGTCGGGCTGAGCCCCTCAGTGTGCCCGCCGTCCGGACTCCCTTCCGGAGGGGAGCCGGGAATCCGGACGGACGGGCCGGCACCACCGCACAACAACCGCAACCGCAATCCGCAACCGCAACCACAACCACAACCACAACTGAAGAGCACGCTACGGATACGCACAAACGCACATACGCACCTACGCACACGCACCGCTCACCCGTCCCCGCCGGAAGGAGGCTGGTCCCTCAGAACTGGTCCGGGCACCACGGTCGCCTGGAAGTACGCAGCAGGGCGTCGGCCACCACGGCGGCGCCCGCTCGTTCTTCCCGGACCCGGCCCAGCGCCGCCAGCCGGACCGCCGACTCGTCGCCCAGCCACAGCCGGGACAGGTCGGCCACGTCCAGCACCAGGTCCGCGCCGTCGGCCGTCGCCCGGCAGGACGCCCGGCCGCCGGACGCCGCCAGCCGCCACCGCCCGCCGGCCAGCCCGTCCCGGTCCACCACCTCCAGCACCAGTTCGCCCGCACCGCCGTAGGTGCGCGCCTCCAGCGCCCGTACGACGTCCAGGATCCGGATCCACAGCCAGTCGGCCTGCGTGCTGATCCGGGCGGCCCGCGGGTCGGGCAGGAAGTGCGGAAGCAGGTCGTCGGGGGAGCGCCAGCCGCTCTTGACCGTCACGACCCAGTCGATCGAGCACAGGAAGTGCCACAGGGCCCGCTCGGCGGCCGGCGTCGTGCCCGCCAGCCACGCCACGCTCACCGTGTTCAGCGGCTGCTTGGCGTCCCCCCAGGTGTCGTCGGCCCGGTAGGCGGCCATGCCCTCGACCTCACCGGCCGCCGAGCGGTACACCACGAAGAAGGGCTCGGTCCAGGACGGGTCGAAGCGCAGCGCGCCGGTCCGCGCCCGCCACCACAGCTCGTCGCGGCTGACCGCGCCCGGCCGGCTCCGGCGCAGCCGCTCGTGGAACTCCGGGCCGAGTTCGCGCACGTCCGCGCCGTCCACCAGGTCGATCCGGCCGCCGTCCGCGGGCCCGGCCCAGCGCGGGTCCAGGCCGGCCCGGGGCACGTCGACCGTCCACTCGGTCATCGTGGTCGCGGGGCCGAAGCCGTACCGCCCGTAGATCGGGTACTCGGCGGCGATCAGCGTGGCGACGACGTCCCCGCGCTCCTTCGCGGCCGCCAGGTCCTGCGCCATCATGCGGGTCAGCAGCCCGCGCCGGCGGTGCGTCGGAGTGACGGTGACGTTCGATATCGCGTCCGCGGGCACGAAGCCGCCGCCGACCGCCGTGATCTCCTGCGCGAAGGAGCGGAACGTCGCCACGCACCGCCCTCCGTCGAAGGCACCCAGCAGCCGTTCGGGGACGAACTGAAGGCGCCGTGCGCGCAGTTGCTCCTCGGCGGCGGTGGGCTCCCGCAGGAACCCGGTGTTCAGGGCCCGGTTCCAGTCCGGGAGTTCGGCTTCGGTGACGGGGCGTACGTCAATGGCTGTGCTGCTGCTCATGCGCTCACCGTAGGCCGGGGGCCTGACCGGCGTCGCGGCAATTCACGCCCCCCGCTGGCGCCCGGGCCAACAACCGACCAACCGCTGCCCAACGCCTGATCAGCCCCGGCCCCCGTCAGAACGCGGCCCGGATCTCCCCCACCTCCTGGCCGCCGCCGAGCAGCGGGGCCTGCCCGATCCGCGTCACCACCGGCGCGTCGACGCCCAGCAGGGTCAGGGCCCGGGCCAGTACCGGGCCGAGCGCCCGGGTCGAGCCGTCGTCCACCTTGAAGGCGAGCGCCCGGCCGTCGGGCAGGGCCACCGCCTGGACCGCCTCCGCGCCCATCTTGGACAGCGTGCCCGGCACCTCCCGCATCAGCCAGGTGTCGGCCCGCCGGGTGCCGGCGACGTACTCGGGGTGGGCCCGCATCGCGTCGGCGACCCGGCGCTCGGCCGAGCCCGGCGCGGCCCGCACGAAGGACCGGAAGGCGCGGGCCAGCCCGGTCAGGGTGATCGCCATCAGCGGCGCCCCGCACCCGTCGGTGCCGACGGCGGCGACCGGCTCCCCGGCGGCCTCCTCCACCACCTCGTGGATCAGCCGCTGGAGCGGGTGGCCGGGGTCCAGATAGCTCTCCAGCGGCCAGCCGCGCTCGGCGCAGACGGCGAGCATCGCGGTGTGCTTGCCGGAGCAGTTCATGGTCACCCGGTCCGGTGCGGCGCCCGAGGCCAGGTACGTCTCTCGTTCCACCGGGTCCAGCGGCAGGTCGGGCGGGCACTGGAGCTGTCCGGCAGCCAGCGAGTGCTCGGCGAGCATCTTCCGGACCAGATCGCGATGAAACGATTCTCCAGAGTGACTCGCGGCGGCCAGCGCCAGCCGCTCCCCCGCCAGGCCGAGGCCCGCCCGCAGCACGCCGGCGGCCTGCATCGGCTTGTTGGCGGAACGCGGGAAGACGGGGGCGGCCGGGTCGCCGAGCGCCAGTTCGACCGTCCCGTCCGGGCCCAGCAGCACCAGGCTGCCGCGGTGCCGGCCCTCGACGAACCCGGACCGCACGACCTCGGCGAGGACGGGCGGCGCGGGGGGTGTCGCCTCGGACGTGGCTGTGGGTGTCGGTGTGGGTGCGGACGTGGATGCGGACGTGGACGTGGATGCGGACGTGGGCGCGGGCATCGGCGGTGGCCTTCCGACGGGGGACCCGCCGGGCGGTCGGCCGAGCGAACGGCCCGGGATCACCGGGCCCGCACGTCACGCCAGCAGGTCGTCTACTTGAGCTTCCCCTTCACGGTACCGGCGGGCGATCTCGGCACTGCAACCGTCCGCCGTGCGCTGGAGCCGCTGCCGTCGCCGGGACACCTGCTGCTCGTAGCGCACCAGCCGCCCCATCGCCGCGGTCAGCTCCGGATCGGTGCGCGCCTGGAGGTCCGACAGCTCGACCTCGCCCAGCATCTCGGCGGCCAGTTGCCGGTACTCCTCGCTGCGCGGCGTGCCCAGCGTCACGTGCCGGGCGGAGGAGCGGTGCCGCGCCGGGGCGTCCGTCAGGATCTCCGACAGCCGCTCGACCACGGACCCGGCCCCCGTCCCGGCCGCCGTGACGGAGGCCGGCAGGCGCCGGGTCAGCTCGGCCCGCAGGATGTCGATCCGCCCCTGAAGCAGCCGCCGTACGTAACTCAGGTCGGCCTCCTCCCGCTGGGCGTGCCTGCGCAGCGCGCGCAATTCGGGCAGACTCTGCGCGGTCAGATCGTCCCTCGCGGTCGCCCCCTGGGTGGTTCCCTGAGTACTGCCCTGGGTGGTTCTCTGGGTGATCCCCTGGGTGATTCCCTGTGTGCTCCCCCCCGGCGGTGTGCTCGCGGGTGGATCCGCGGGCAGCTCCGGACTGTTCGTGCGCTGTACGGGCGTCCGGAGCCTGTCTCTGCCGACCGCATACGTCAACGAGACAGTGCTCAACGGCTGCCCGGTACTCGGTGTGCTCATGTGCCTCAACCGTCCCCTCGACCGGCTTCTGGGAGCATCGTGCCACCACAGCTGGCCGCTATGTGACCGAGTGCCCCCGATCGGCCCCAGATGGGGGGTTCGGATACGAAAAGAAACCCGTACGGGGCCGCCCGCCGGCGCCCGGGGGGCGCACGGCATCATGACGGCATGCGAGCGGTGGTACAACGGGCGGACGGCGCGAGCGTCGTCGTGGACGGCGAGACGGTGGGCGGCTTCGCGGGCGAGGGCCTGTGCGTCCTGGTCGGCATCACCCACGGGGACACGAAGGAGAAGGCCGCGCAACTGGCCCGCAAGCTCTGGTCGGTGCGGATGCTGGCGGACGAGCGGTCGTGCAGCGACCTCGACGCCCCGCTGCTGGTCATCAGCCAGTTCACTCTTTACGGCGACGCCCGCAAGGGCCGCCGGCCCACCTGGAACGCCGCCGCCCCCGGCGACGTCGCCGAACCGCTCGTCGCCGAGGTGGTCGCCCAGCTGCGCGCACTGGGCGCGACGGTGGCGACGGGCCGGTTCGGCGCGCACATGCGGGTGTCGCTGACGAACGACGGCCCGTTCACCGTACTGATCGAGATCTAGGGCGCTACGACCGTCTCCTGGGCCGCCGCCGTGTCCCCGGCCACCAGCCGGGCGTCCACCGGCACGTTCCGCTTGACCAGGGCGAGGGCGACCGGGCCCAGCTCGTGGTGGCGTACCGAGGTGGTGATGAAGCCGATCTTCCGCCCGTCGGGGCCGTCGTCCGCGAGCCGGATCTCGGTGCCCGCCGCCGGCAGGTGGACCTCGCTGCCGTCCAGGTGCAGGAAGACCAGCCGGCGCGGCGGCTTGCCCAGGTTCTGCACCCGGGCGACGGTCTCCTGGCCGCGGTAGCAGCCCTTCTGGAGATGGACGGCCGAGCCGATCCAGCCCAGCTCGTGCGGGATGGTCCGGTGGTCGGTCTCGAAGCCGAGCCGGGGCCGGTGCTGCTCGACCCGCAGCGCCTCGTACGCCAGCAGCCCGGCCGGCGGCCCGGCCTGCGCCGCCCAGGTCGCCAGTTCCGCGCGCGGCAGGAAGAGATCACGCCCGTACGGGGTCTCCCGTACGGCGACGCCCTCGGGGACGGCGGCGATGGACCCGGCCGGCAGGTGCGCCACCGCGATGTCGTCCGTGCGGTCGGCGACCTCGACCCGGTAGAAGAACTTCATCGACTCCAGGTAGCCGACCAGCGCCTCACGGGTGCCCGGCTCGACGTGCGCCCAGACGGTCGCCCCGTCGTCGACGAGGTACAGCGCGTGCTCGATGTGGCCGTTGGCGGACAGGATCAGCGCCTCGGTGGCCCGGCCGGCCGGCAGGTCGCTGACGGCTTGCGTGAGCAGCAGGTGCAGCCAGGTCAGCCGGTCCGCTCCGGTGACGGTGACGACCCCGCGGTGCGAGAGGTCGACGAAACCGGTGCCGTCGGCGAGGGCGCGCTGCTCGCGGAACAGGTCGCCGTAGTGCGCGGCGACGCCTTCGTCCACGCCCTCGGCGGATACGGCTCCGGGCAGGGACAGCAGGGGGCTCTTCATGGCTCCCAGCCTACGACTCGGTAGTTGAATCCTTCAGCGCGCAGTCGCGGCAGCGGCCGAAGATCGCGAAGTGCTTCATGTCGGTGTCGAACCCGAACTGCTCGCGCAGCTTGGCGGTGAACTCGGCGGCCACCGACAGATCGGCCTCGATCACGTTGGTGCAGTCCCGGCAGACCAGATGGATGTGGTGGTGCCGGTCGGCGAGGTGGTAGGTCGGCGCACCGTGCCCGAGGTGGGCGTGGCTGACCAGGCCCAGCTCCTCCAGCAGCTCCAGGGTGCGGTAGACGGTGGAGATGTTGACCCCCGACGCCGTCCTGCGGACTTCGCCCAGGATGTCGTCGGGGGTCGCGTGTTCCAGGGTGTCCACGGCTTCCAGCACCAGCTGTCGCTGCGGGGTCAGCCGGTAGCCGCGCTGCCTGAGGTCGCTCTTCCAGTCGGTGCTCACCACACCGGCCAGTCTAGGACTACTTGAAGAAAGCGATCCCGTCGTCCGGCATGTCGTCGGGCAGCGCCTTGGCCCAGCGCTCGACGTCCTCCGGGGTGACGACCTTCTTCAGGTGCGCGGACATGTAGGGGCGCAGCTCGACCTCGGGGGTCTGCTTCTCGCCGACCCACATCAGGTCGCTCTTGACGTAGCCGTACAGCCGCTTGCCACCGGTGTAGGGCCGGGCGGCGGCGGTACGGGCCACCGCGTCCGTCACCAGGTCGATCTGCGGCTTCTGGTGGGCCAGTTCGCCGTACCAGATCTCGATGACGCCGTCGTCGCGGGTCATCGTCACCTCGACCTTGCGGTCGGCGTCGATGCGCCAGAAGCCGTGCTCGGACTCCAGCGGACGGACCTTGTTGCCGTCCTGGTCGAGCACCCAGCTGTGGGAGGCGTACTCCAGGAAGTCCCGGCCGTCGTGGGTGAAGGCGACCTCCTGGCCGAAGTTGCACTTCTCGGCGCCGGGGAAGTCGTGCACGCCCGCGCCGGCCCAGTCGCCGAGCAGAAAGGCGAGCGGGACGAGGTCCTTGTGCAGGTCGGACGGGATCTCGATCATGAGCGGAACTTCCTGGCGTCGGTGATCAGCGCTGGCCCTGGTACAGCTTCTTCACGGTCAGCCCGGCGAAGGCGAGGACGCCGACGCAGACCAGGACCAACAGGGTTTCGAAGAAGATCTCCACGGGTGCTCCTTGAGCGGGGTGCGGTGGTGTGCACAGGGCCGGGCCCCAGCTTACGCGGCCGGGGCCCGGCCCTGTCGGGTGAGGTACGCCTGCCGGGTCAGGCGAGCAGCCGGCTCTGGAGGGCGACGGTCTGCTGGAAGGGGACGGCGGGCGCGCTGCCCTTGCGGGACTGCACGACGAGGGCGAGGACGTCGCCGGCGCTGAGGTAGCCGTGCCGGACCTGTTCGGCGCCGTAGGGCTTGGCCTCGGTGTACATCATGCGGGTGACGTCGGTGGCCGTGGCCCTGGCGGGGAAGTCCTCGTCCCAGACCGACTCGGCGGCGCCGCGCACGGCGTAGGCGGGTCTGCCGACCTGGGCGATCTGCTCGCCGCCCAGCTCGTCCACGACGGCGGCGGTGCCGAACCGGAGCAGGTAGATCCGGGTACGGGTGCCGTCCGCGGTGGTCCAGCCGCGCGCGGCGACGTGCCGCAGGCCGTAGTCGGTGAACTTCTGCCGCAGTTCGTCCCGGTCGTCCTTCGCGTACTCCGCCAGCAGGTCCTTGGTGGCCAGCCAGCCGTCGTCGCCGCGCAGCGCCTTGTCCTCGGTGGCGCCCTCGGGCGCGGGCAGCACCAGCTCGCGCAGGTCCGCGTAGTGGGCGCCGGCCGGGTTCGACGCGTCGAACGGCCCGGGGCTGCCCTTGGGCAGCGGCGGCGCGGTCAGCCGCGGGTAGGTCCAGCGGCCGTCCGACGCGGTGGCCAGTCCCGGTACGTCGGTCCGCTCCATCCGGCTGATCCCGTACGCCGTCCCGGCCCCGGCCACCGCGAACACGGCGACGGCGGCCGTCCACCGCAGGGCGGCCCGCAGCAGGCGGCGGTCCTTCGGGGGCGCGGGCACGGGCGAAGGCCAGGACGCGGGCACGGGCGGGGGGTCGGCGGGCGGGAGCGGCGGGAGCGGCGGGTACGGCGGCGGGGCGGCCTCCGAGGTGGGGGCGGGGGCGGGTGCGGGAGCCGGGTCGGCGGGGGTGAGGGGCTGAGCCTGCTCCGCCGCCGCCCCGGCCGGCTGCGCCGGTGTGGTCGTCTGCTCGCTCACACCGACTCCCCGGGCTCGGCTATGCGGTCGAGCTGCTCGGTCAGCAGCGCGGCGACACCGTCGGCGTCGAACGGCTTCACGCCCTCGGCCGTGGCGGTGACCAGGATGTCGCCCTGGTACGCGGAACAGAACATCAGGTCGAGGTCCTCGTGGGAGTCGGCCGGCGGCAGGAAGCACCGGGCGTTCGGGTGGTCCTTGATCCGCGGGCCCGCGCGGAAGACGTCCAGGGACTCGAGGTACTCGTTCTGGACCGTCGACATGTCCCGGACCGCCGCCCGGCTGTCCATCTGCGCCAGCACGATGCCGGTGGTGACGGAGCCCTTCGCGCCGTCGGCGGTGAAGCCCGGTGAGCGGAGGTAGCTGCGCATGGCCATGCCGGTGACCGGACGGCGGTCGATCTCCTTCTCCAGCTCGCGGCGCTCGGAGCGGGGCAGTCCGCGCAGCGACTCCTTGCGCAGGGCGGTCGCCTGGGCGCCGCTGAGCACGGTGTCCGAGCCGAACTCCGCGAGGTCGGGGCCACGGGTCCAGCCCTCGGGGCGGTACGGCACCAGCGCCGCGGCCAGTCCGGTGGCGCGGGCCTCCTTGGTGTCCGCGGCGGTCTTCGGGGACGCCCAGCCGGGCGCCCCGGCGTCCCGGTCGGCCCCGTCGACGACGTAACCGGTGTACCCGACGCCCCCGACCACGGCGGCCGCCAGCAGCAGACAGCCGGCGCCCGCGACGATCCGGCGCCGGCGGCCGGGTTTCCGGGGAGCGGCGGGCACGGGGTGGAGTTCGGGGAGAGACACGTCCGGGGCGGGCGTCCCGGTGGCCGGGGCGTCGGAGACGGCGAAGGTATCGGCGTCGGCGGCATCGGCGGGCGTCTCCGCGGCGGACTGCTCGTTCTCGTCGGTCACAGCCGCTCCATCTGCCGGTCGGCCAGGTCGGTGACCGTCTGCTTCTTGATCGGTTCGGTGCTGTAGATCCAGATCTCCATGGCGATGTCCCCCCGCCAGGCGTGCGCCTCCGCGCTGTACAGCGAGACGCCCATCTCACTGTCGGGCACGTTGTGGACGTAGGCCCGCCCGTCCCCCGTACCGGCGATCGGCCAGCTGTCGGTGTCGTCCTGCTCGGCCCAGTAGTGGGCCTCGTCGCCCGCCTCGGCGGCGGCGACGTACTCCTCCTGCCGGAACTGGATCAGCCGCACCTCCACCGTGCCGTCGTCCGTCTCCCAGCCGGTGACGGCCGCCCGACGGAACTCCTGTTCGACCAGGTTCTCGAAGGCGCCGGCCGGTTCGGTGAAGGTGTCGGAGTAGGCGGCCAGGTCCAGCCAGCCGTCGTCGGCCAGCCAGTCGGCCTCCCGGGTCCCGGCGGGCTTCTTCACCAGCAGTTCCCGGAGGTCCCCCGCGGTCCGTACCTGGCGGTCCCGCGAGGCCGGCAGCGGCTCGGGCCCGTCGCCCGTGCCCCGGGCCAGCGCGGTTTGCGACAGCGGGGCCAGCCGGGTCGGCTCCCGGTCGGCCTGCACGAGGTAGCCGCCGCAGGTGCCGGCGATCACACCGAGCACGGCGGCGGCGCAGATCAGCAGGGCCGTACGCCCCTTCCGCCGCCCCGGCGCCGGCACGGTCGCCGGCGCCGGTATGTGCTCTTGTTGCTCTTGTTGCTCTTGTTGCTCTTGTTCTTCCAAGGTGTCCCCCACAGGACGTGAAGCGCGCATTCCGCAGCGCGCACAGGAGACTCATGGCCGGCACAAGGGGTTGCGGACGCGTTGATTACGATTCGGCCATGGCTAAGAAGCTCGTGATCAAGGTGACCGCGGGGGCCGATGCCCCCGAACGCTGCTCGCAGGCGTTCACGGTGGCGGCGGTGGCCGTGGCCAGCGGCGTGGACGTCTCCCTGTGGCTGACCGGCGAGTCCGCCTGGTTCGCCCTGCCGGGCCGGGCCGCCGAGTTCGAACTGCCGCACGCGGCCCCGCTGCCCGACCTGATCGACTCCCTGCTGAGCGGCGGCCGGCTGACCCTGTGCACCCAGTGCGCGGCCCGGCGCGACATCACCGAGCAGGACGTCATCGAGGGCGTCCGGATCGCCGGCGCGCAGGTCTTCGTCCAGGAGGCACTGGCCGACGACACCCAGGCACTCGTCTACTGAGCCCGCCCCGGGTCCGAGTCCGGGTCCTGCTCCTGGTCCACGTAGAGGCAGAACGGGTGGCCCGCGGGGTCGAGCAGTACTCCGTACGTCAGCGCCCGCGTTCGTCCCCGTCCCGCTCGTCCCACCAGCGGTCCTGTGGGCCGCGCCGGTTGGCGACGATCGCGGCGAACGGCGGGATGACCATGGCGACCACGCACATCCCGACGGCCGCCGGGACGGACCACAGCCGCACCACGCCCCAGGCCAGCACGAAGAGCGCGATGCAGATGCCCATCAGCACGAAGTACCCGCGCCGCCGTCGTCCGTACATGACTCCAGCGTAGGTCCGGGCACGCCGAAGGGCCGCGCCCCGGGCGTCCAACCCGTGGGGCGCGGCCCTTCGGCCGGCCGCGTGCCGCCGTCAGACGGCGATCGCGACCTCCGCCAGACCGCCCTGCTGGGCCACGACCGTGCGGTCGGCCGTGCCGCCCGGCACCAGGGCGCGGACCGTCCAGGTGCCCTCGGCCGCGTAGAAGCGGAACTGGCCCGTCGCGGAGGTCGGGACCTCCGCCGTGAACTCCCCGGTGGCGTCCAGCAGCCGGACGTAGCCGGTCACCGGCTCACCGTCGCGGGTCACCTGTCCCTGGATGGTGGTCTCACCGGGCTTGATCGTCGAGGCGTCCGGGCCGCCGGCCTTCGCTCCACACATGTCCGTAGTCCTTAGGGTCGCAGCGGGTTGAGCGGGTTACTTGGCGGCGCCGAGCTCGATCGGAACGCCGACCAGCGAGCCGTACTCGGTCCAGGAGCCGTCGTAGTTCTTGACGTTCTCGACGCCCAGCAGCTCGTGGAGCACGAACCAGGTCAGCGCCGAGCGCTCGCCGATGCGGCAGTAGGCGATGGTGTCCTTGGCCAGGTCGACCTGCTCGTCGGCGTAGAGCTCCTTGAGCTCCTCGTCCGACTTGAAGGTGCCGTCGTCGTTGGCGTTCTTCGACCACGGGATGTTGCGCGCGGACGGCACGTGGCCGGGGCGCTGGGACTGCTCCTGCGGCAGGTGGGCCGGGGCGAGCAGCTTGCCGGAGAACTCGTCGGGCGAGCGGACGTCGACCAGGTTCTGGTTGCCGATCGCGTTGACGACGTCGTCGCGGAAGGCGCGGATGGCGGTGTTCTGCGGCTTGGCCTTGTAGCTGGTGGCGGGCCGCTCCGGGACCTCCTCGACCAGCTCGCGGGCGTCCAGCTCCCACTTCTTGCGGCCACCGTCGAGCAGCTTGACGTTCTCGTGGCCGTAGAGCTTGAAGTACCAGTAGGCGTAGGACGCGAACCAGTTGTTGTTGCCGCCGTAGAGGACCACCAGCGTGTCGTTGGCGATGCCCTTCGCGGACAGCAGCTTCTCGAAGCCCTCCTGGTCGACGAAGTCACGGCGGACCGGGTCCTGGAGGTCCTTGGTCCAGTCGATCCGGATCGCGTTCTTGATGTGGTTCTTGTCGTACGCGGACGTGTCCTCGTCCACCTCGACGATCGCGATGGTCGGGTCGTCCAGGTGGTCCTGGACCCAGTCGGCGTCGACCAGGACGTCGCTGCGGCTCATGTTCTCTCCTCCGGGGCAGTTGCGGCGGGGCGTGCGAGTGCGGTGGGTGCGTGCGCTGCCCGGTTCCGGGACAGGGCGCACCGGCGCCCTGGAACAGGGCAGCGGGAAACGCGGAAGGCGGGGCTTCCGCTCAGAACGGGCGACAGAGCATGGCGGCTACGCGGCACAGGTCCACTGCCCGCCGCTTGGTGAGATCCGCCTGACCCCGCGGCCGGGGGCCGCTCAAAAGGCACTGCATGGTGTCCGATCGTAAGGACGTCCTGGCGGGCATGTCACCGGCGTGTCGGATTCTGAGACGGGATCGTCCGGAATGTGGGACGGAAGGGGCTCTGCGTCCCTCCGGCCGCCGTGGGGCGGCGGGACGCGTCTCACCTGCCGGACCGTGGCCGTCCGAGCGGCCGCTGTCCGTCCTACCCGGCCAGCCGGACGTTCGAACCCGTCACCGTGATCTCGACGCCGTCCTTGGCCGCCTCGACCTTGTCCAGCTTGATGCCGCCGGGCAGTTCGTCGATCACCTGCTGGAAGTCGGTGATCTGCCGGATCTGCGAGTCGGAGAGGTCCACCTGCCCGAAGGAGGGCAGGTCGTCGGCGGTCACCCCGACCTTGTCGCCCTTGACCGTCACCGAGCTGAGCACGTGGATCGGCTTGGGCAGCTCGGTGCCGAGCACGGTCGCCTGCACGGCCACGTCGATCTTCCCGTTGCCGCCGTCCGAGAGGCCGACGATGCCCGCGGTGACGCCGGAGGTGATCTGCACCGGCTCGGACCCCGCGGCCTTCAGCAGCTCGGCGTAGGAGACGGTCGCCGTGCCGGACGCGGTGGCGGCGGTCGCGGAGCTGTAGTCGCCGGAGAACTCGACGCCCTTCATGTGCGCCTTCAGGTCGTCGATCCGGACCTTCTCGGTGCCGTCGCCCGCCGTCGCCTCGTAGCCGTCCATGGTGACCTCCACGTCGTCCAGCTCGCCGCCGGCGACCTGGGTGAGGAAGGGGAAACCGTTGATCGACACGTCCGGAGTGGTGTCCAGGCCCTCCTGGGCCTTGAGCTTGTCCGCCACCTCGCCCTCCGCGAAGTTCACCGCGAGCCGGTCCGCGGCCACGAAGAGCCCGCCCAGGATCACGACGACGATCAGCAGTATTCGCAACGCGCGCATGTTCTTCCCACCCCAGCGGACTTCACGGACGAAGGCCCACGGTAACGGTCCGTGGCGCACCCCGGAGAATCTGACGATCGGCTGTGACAAGGCCGTCGAACGGCACGGTCAGCCCAGCACCCGCCCGAGCACCCAGACGGCCGGTGCCGCCGCGCTCAGCGGCAGGGCCACGCCCGCGGTGAAGTGCACGAAGCGGGACGGGTAGTCGTAGCTCGCCACCCGGTGGCCGATCAGCGCGCAGAGCGCCGCGCCCGCCCCGAGCAGCGCCCCGGGCGCCGCACCGAGGTCGGTCAGCCCGCCGGCCGCGAACCCCGCGCCGGCCGCGCCGAGCAGCGCGACCAGCACCGAGGCCGACGTCGGCAGCGGCAGGGCGCGGACCAGGACACCGACCGCCACGGCGACCGCGCCGACGGACACCGCGGCCGCGTCGGCGGCGAGCCAGCCGCCCGCGACGATCGCCAGCGCCGAGGCGACCACGGTGGCCGTCAGGCCGTACATCCGCTCGTCCGGATCGGCGTGCGACCGCAGGTGCAGCACCAGGGAGAGCAGCACCCACACGCCGATCGTGCCGAGCAGGGCCGCCGGGGAACGGTCGGCGGCCAGCAGTGCCACGTCCGCGACCAGCGCGCCGAGGAAGCCGAGCGCGATGCCCTGCCGGGCCGGCCACATGCCGTTCAGCCGGAACCAGCCGGCCGCGGTGACCGCCTGGAGCACGACCAGCGGGACCAGCAGCGCGTAACTGCCGACCGCGGCGCCCCCGGCCAGCAGCAGCCCGAGCAGCGCGGTGAGCGCGGCCGGCTGCCCGCCGGGCTCGATGACCGGCGACCGCCCCTCGGCGCGGGCCCGCTGGGCATCGGTGATCCGGGCGTTCCCGGCGACGGTGGCGGGGCCGTATCCGGAGTCCGGCGCCGCGGCCGGCGCCGCGGTCGGCTCCGGAGCGGGGGCCGCGGCCGTGGCCGGCGCGTAGGTCTGCGCCGGGTGGGGCTGCGGCTGGGGCTGGGGCTGGGGCTGGGGGTAGTGCTGCCCGTATTGCTGTGGGTACTGCTGAGACTGCTCGTACGGCTGCTGCGGATATTGCTGCTGCTGTTGCTGTTGGTACTGCTGATACCGCTGTTCCTGCTGGTACTGCTGTTGATATTGCTGTTGCTGTTGCTGCGAGTACTGCTGTTGCTGCTGATACTGCTGCGGCGGCAGATACGCCGTCTCCTCCGCGGCGACCGCCGGTACCGGCGGCTGCACTGAGGTCTCCCAGGTCTGCCCCTGCCACTGCTGCGTGTACTGCTCGGCATCGGCGCCGGAGCCGGCGTCGTACGGCTGGTTGGTCATCGGTCGCTCGTCACCCTCCTGCGAACGGCGGGAGCACCTCGACCGTGCCGCCGTCGGCCAGCCGTACCGTCTCATGCCCGCGCGTGCCCACCGGATCGCCGTCGACGAGGAAGGAGCAGCGCAGCAGTACGCGGGTGAGTTCGCCCGGGTGCCGCGCGCGCACGGCGTCCAGCGCCGCCGCGAGCGTGGCCGCCTCGTACGGCTCCTCGGCCACCCCGGCGGCGGCCTTCGCGGCGGCCCAGTAGCGCACCGTGACCTTTGCCATCTGAATCCTTCTGATTCCTCTGTCGACCAGCTGTGGACAGTAGACCGTCAGGCTAGCCCGCCCGGGAGACCGCCCAGTCCCCGATACGGCACAGCAGTTCGGTGTCGGAGGCGTGCTCGGCGTGGCCCATGCCGTGCTCCAGCCACAGTTCGCCGTGGTCACCGGCGGCCTCGGCCAGCATCCGGGGGTGGTCGAGCGGGAAGTAGCCGTCCCGGTCGCCGTGCACGATCAGCAGTGGCACCGGCGCGATCTTCGGCACCGCCTCCACCGGGGACAGCGGCACCGGGTCCCAGTCCCGGTGGTGGATGCGGGTGCGCAGGCCGTAGCGGCCGACGAGGCGGCCCTCGGGGCGCATCACCAGCCAGTGCAGGCGCCGCATGGGCGCGGTGCCCCGGTAGTACCAGCGGGCCGGCGAGCTGACCGAGACGACCGCGTCGACGCCCCCGTGCAGCGCCGCGTGCCGCAGCACCACCGAGCCGCCCATGGAGAAGCCGACGGTCACCACGCGCCGATGGCCGAGGCGCCGGGCCCACACCACCGCCGCCGCCAGGTCGAGGACCTCGCGGTCGCCGACCGTGGACCGGCCGCCGGACGCCCCGTGGCCCCGGAAGGAGAAGGTGACGACCGCCCCGTACCGGGTGAACCCGGCCGCGATCCGCCGGATGTGCGGGCGGTCGACGGCCCCGGTGAAGCCGTGCGCGATGACGAACACCGGGTCACGGGAAGGTGGCCGCCCGCTTTCGTATACAAGTCGGGCAGGGTCGTATACGGAATCGATCCGCACCCCGTCGGACGTGCGCAGATACGTCCGAGTGGATGTTTCACGCCGCGTCTCGGGATACGGACGAAAGGTGGAACGTGCCACATGACCTGCCGGACCGTCGCTCATGTCGGCTATTCTGCTGGGCAGAGGACTCGGGCAGCGAAGCCCCCGGGTCCTTTTGTGCTTTACGCGGCATCACGAAGCACGAGGCAGTACGAAGCAGTGCCGTAAACGTCCTCGCAGGGACCGAGGAGGAACCAGACGTTATGGGCGAGCGAACCGTGCACGAACGTATGACGAACCGGGCGGGTGGGGCGCGATGAGCTCTCTGCTGCTCCTGACCAACGCCCTCCAGCCGTCGACGGAGGTGCTTCCCGCCCTCGGCCTGCTGCTGCACAACGTACGCGTGGCCCCGGCGGAGGGCCCCGCCCTGGTGGACACCCCGGGCGCCGACGTGATCCTGATCGACGGCCGCCGCGACCTGCCGCAGGTCCGCAGCCTGTGCCAGCTGCTGCGCTCCACCGGGCCCGGCTGTCCGCTGGTCCTGGTGGTCACCGAGGGCGGGCTGGCCGCCGTCACCGCCGACTGGGGCATCGACGACGTACTCCTCGACACCGCCGGTCCGGCCGAGGTCGAGGCCCGGCTGCGGCTCGCGATGGGCCGCCAGCAGATCGTCAACGACGACTCGCCGATGGAGATCCGCAACGGTGACCTGTCGGTGGACGAGGCGACGTACAGCGCCAAGCTGAAGGGCCGGGTGCTGGACCTGACCTTCAAGGAGTTCGAGCTGCTGAAGTACCTGGCGCAGCACCCGGGCCGGGTCTTCACCCGGGCCCAGCTGCTCCAGGAGGTCTGGGGCTACGACTACTTCGGCGGCACCCGGACGGTCGACGTGCACGTACGGCGGCTGCGCGCCAAGCTCGGTCCCGAGCACGAGTCGCTGATCGGCACCGTGCGCAACGTCGGCTACCGGTTCGTCACCCCCGAGAAACCGGAGAAGCCGGCCCGGGCGGCGGACGACACCACGGCCGCCGGGCGGACCGAGCCGGAGCCGGACCGGGCGACGGACACCACCACCGCGGCCGCCGAGGTCTGACCGCGGGCGGCGGACAGCGCCCGGCAGCCGGGCGGGGCGGACTTGACCGGGGTTTGACCAAGGTCTGATACGCCCTGCCCACGGCGGTTCCATCCGCGTAGACTCCGCGCGTGGCCAAGGTGACGAGGGACGATGTGGCGCGGCTGGCAGGGACTTCCACTGCCGTGGTCAGCTATGTCATCAACAACGGACCCCGGCCGGTCGCCCCGGCCACCCGCGAGCGTGTCCTCGCCGCGATCAAGGAACTGGGGTACCGGCCGGACCGGGTGGCCCAGGCGATGGCCTCGCGCCGCACCGACCTGATAGGTCTGATCGTGCCGGACGCCCGGCAGCCGTTCTTCGCGGAGATGGCGCACGCGGTCGAGTGGGCCGCTGCCGAGCGCGGGAAAATGGTCCTGGTCGGCAACACGGACTACGTCGCCGAGCGCGAGGTGCACTACCTGCGCGCCTTCCTCGGCATGCGGGTCTCGGGCCTGATCCTCGCCAGCCACGCGCTGAACGACCTGGCCGCCGCCGAGATCGAGGCGTGGGACGCCCGGGTGGTGCTGCTGCACGAGCGGCCCGAGGCGATCGACGAGGTGGCCGTCGTCACCGACGACCTCGGCGGCGCCCAGCTCGCCGTCCGCCATCTGCTGGAGCACGGCTACGACTACGTGGCCTGCATGGGCGGCACCGCCGAGACCCCGTCCGTCGGCGACCCCGTCTCCGACCACGTCGAGGGCTGGCGGCGCGCGATGCAGGAGGCCGGGCTGCCCACCGAGGGCCGGCTCTTCGAGGCGCCGTACAACCGCTACGACGCCTACGACGTGGCGCTGGAGATCCTCGCCGGGCCGCGCCGGCCGCCCGCCGTCTTCTGCTCCACCGACGACCAGGCGATCGGCGTGCTGCGCGCCGCCCGGGAGCTGCGCCTGGACGTGCCGGGCGAGCTGGCGGTGGCCGGGTTCGACGACATCAAGGAGGCCGCGCTGGCCGACCCGGGCCTGACCACGGTCGCCTCCGACCGCTCGGCGATGGCCCGCTCGGCGGTGGACCTGGTCCTCGACGACGGGCTGCGGATCGCCGGTTCGCGGCGCGAGCGGCTGAAGGTGTTCCCGTCCCGGCTGGTGGTCCGCCGGTCCTGCGGCTGCGGGTAACTCCCCGCCGCAGAGGGCTTTATATCGGGCATACGAGCTTCTGCCGGGCTTCTCAGTCAGCACTCAGCAAGCTCTCATCGTCGGCGGCAATGCTCGTGGACATGACCGAGAGCATCCGCCGCGACGGCGAGTACGAGACCCCCGAGAACCCGTACGCCACCCCCTACGAGGGCGCCCAGCAGCACGCCTACGCTCAGCAGACCTCCGCAAGCCAGGGCGAGTACCAGGGCGCAGTCCAGGGCGAGTACCAGACCGCGGCCCAGGGCGAGCACCAGGCCGCCTCCCCCGTGAACCCGGAGTGGCCGCCCCCGCCGGCCCAGCCGCCCACCGCGCTGCTGGACCCGGCCTCGGCGCCCGCGCCGAAGAAGCGCTCCCGGCGTCCGTTCGCGCTGCTCGCGGCGGTCGCGATCGTCGCGGCGGCGGTCGGCGGCGGCACCGCCTACGGCATCCAGGAACTGACCGGCAGCGACACCGTCGTCTCCAGCTCCACCAGCGCCAGTGTGGTGCCGTCCAGCCAGAAGGGCACGGTCTCCGGGGTGGCCAAGGCGGTCAGCCCCAGCATCGTCGAGATCAGCGCCACCTCGTCCGCCGGTTCCTCCACCGGTTCCGGCGTGATCATCACCAGTGACGGCGAGATCATCACCAACAACCACGTGGTCTCCGGCGCCACCTCCGTCAAGGTGTCGACCAGCGACGGCAAGGAGTACACCGCCGAGGTGGTGGGCACCGACGCCTCCAAGGACCTGGCCCTGATCAAGCTCCAGGACGCCTCCGGTCTGACCGCCGCGACCCTCGGCGACTCCGACGGCGTGCAGGTCGGTGACGAGGTGGTGGCGATCGGCTCCCCCGAGGGCCTGACCGGCACCGTGACCAGCGGCATCGTCTCCGCCCTCGACCGGGACGTGACCGTCTCCACGGACGAGGGCGAGCAGGAACAGCAGCAGCAGGGCGGCAGCGGCCAGTGGCCGTTCGAGTTCGGCGGCCAGGAGTTCAACGGCGACACCGGCTCGTCCACCACGACGTACAAGGCGCTCCAGACCGACGCGTCCCTCAACCCGGGCAACTCCGGCGGCGCGCTGATCGACATGAACGGCAACATCATCGGCATCAACTCCGCGATGTACTCGGCCTCCGGCTCCTCCTCCTCGTCGGCCGACGCGGGCAGCGTGGGCCTGGGCTTCGCGATCCCCATCAACACCGTCAAGGCCGACCTGGACACCCTCCGGGCGGGCGGCGCGGACAGCAACTGAGAGGTGATCTCATGATCGAGCAGGTCCCGCACACCACGGCCGGCACCGACCCGGCCGGGTTCGCCCTGGCGCTGGAGGTGGCGTCCGCGCTGCACCCGCCGCTGACCCGGGCGCCCGAGCTGGCGCCCCGCGCGCCCCGCACCCGCCGGGTTCCGGCGGCCGGCCGCCGTACCGCCGTCCGCGGCTGACCCCGCCCGCTTAGGCTGAAGGGGTCAGCCCGAGCGGAAAAGACGCACCCCCGTGCTGACAGGATTCAGCCCCGTCCCCCACCGCACCCGAGGAACCCCGAGCCATGAGCCCCGCAGACGGCGACCGTGACACCCAGCGCATCCTGATCGTCGACGACGAGCCGGCGGTCCGCGAAGCCCTCCAGCGCAGCCTCGCCTTCGAGGGGTACGCCACCGAGGTCGCCGTGGACGGCGCCGAGGCCCTCCAGAAGGCCGCGCTGTACCGGCCCGACCTGCTGGTCCTCGACATCCAGATGCCGCGGATGGACGGCCTGACCGCCGCCCGCCGGATCCGCGCCACCGGCGACACCACGCCGATCCTGATGCTGACCGCCCGCGACACCGTCGGCGACCGGGTCACCGGTCTCGACGCCGGCGCGGACGACTACCTGGTCAAGCCGTTCGAACTGGACGAACTCTTCGCCCGGGTCCGGGCCCTGCTGCGCCGCAGCTCCTACGCGGCGTCGGCGGCGGCCACCGCCGAGAACGAGGACGTGCTCGCCTTCGCCGACCTCACCATGGACCTCTCCACCCGCGAGGTCACCCGGGCCGGCCGGTCGGTGGAACTGACCCGCACCGAGTTCACCCTGCTTGAGATGTTCATGGCGCACCCGCGCCAGGTCCTCACCCGGGAGCAGATCCTGAAGGCGGTCTGGGGCTTCGACTTCGAGCCGTCGTCCAACTCCCTCGACGTGTACGTGATGTACCTGCGCCGCAAGACCGAGGCGGGCGGCGAACCGCGCCTGGTCCACACGGTGCGCGGGGTCGGGTACGTGCTGCGCCAGGGCGGCGCGGAGTGATCAAGCGGCTGCGCACCCTGCCGCTGCGCTCGCGCCTCGCCCTGCTGGTCGCGGCGGCGGTCGCGTTCGCGGTCGCGGCGGTGTCGGTGACGTGCTGGTTCATCGTGCAGGGGAAGCTGTACGACCAGCTGGACGCCGAGTTGCAGAAGGCCACGGTCCTCAAGGACCCCAAGCAGGTCAACCAGATCCAGGAGGCACTGGCCACCTGCACGCAGACCCCCCGGGTGAGCGGCTTCGGCAACAACACCTACTCCCAGGTCGTCACCGCCGACGGCACCACCTGCCTGTTCACCAACTCGGCCGGCGAGATCCAGGTGACCGACGCCGACAAGAAGGTGGTGGCCCAGTCCCAGTCCGGGACGGGCAACGGCATCCTGCGCAACGGCACCGACGAGGACGGCAACGCGCTGCGGGTACTCACCGTGCCACTGCCGCTCACCAACCGGACCACCCAGACCCCCGCCGACGCCGCCCTCATCGCCGCCGTCCCCCTGGACGGCACCCGGTCCACCCTGAACGACCTGGCCCTGCTCCTCCTCCTGGTCTCCGGCATCGGCGTGCTCGGCGCGGGAGCGGCGGGACTGGCCGTCGCCCGGGCCGGCCTGCGCCCGGTCGACAAGCTCACCGAGGCCGTCGAACACGTCGCCCGCACCGAGGACCTGAACATCCGCATCCCGGTCGGCGACGACAGCGAGGACGAGATCGCCCGCCTCTCGCACAGCTTCAACTCGATGACCTCCTCCCTGGCCAACAGCCGCGAGTTGCAGCAACAGCTGATCGCCGACGCGGGCCACGAGCTCCGCACCCCGCTGACCTCCCTCCGTACCAACATCGAACTCCTCACCCGCAGCGAGGAGACCGGCCGCCCGATCCCGGAGGCCGACCGCAAGGCGCTGCTCGCCTCGGTGAAGGCGCAGATGACGGAGCTGGCCGCGCTCATCGGCGACCTCCAGGAACTCTCCCGCCCCGACACCGGCCAGCACACCGGCCGTACCCAGATCGTGGCCTGGCAGGAGATCGTCGAGTCGGCGCTGCGCCGCGCCCGGCTGCGCGGTCCGGAGCTGACCATCACAGCGGACGTCGAGCCCTGGTACGTCCGCGCCGAGCCGGCCGCGCTGGAGCGCGCGGTGGTCAACATCCTGGACAACGCGGTGAAGTTCAGCCCGGAGGGCGGCACCGTCGACGTCCGCCTCACCGCCGGCACGCTCACCGTCCGCGACCACGGCCCCGGCATCTCGGCCGACGAACTCCCGCACGTCTTCGACCGCTTCTGGCGCTCGGAGTCGGCCCGCTCGCTGCCCGGCTCCGGCCTCGGCCTGTCCATCGTGGCCCGCACGGTCCAGCAGGCGGGCGGCGAGGTCACCCTGTCCCCGGCCCCGGAAGGCGCCGGCGCGATGGCGACGATCCGGCTGCCGGGGGCACCGGTGCCGCCGCCGGAGTCCCGCGACGCGGCTCAGATGTAGCCGAGCATTCCGGGGGAGTCGATGTCGACGGTGAGGAACCCGGGCGGGTAGTCCTTCTCCTGGCCGGTCAGGATGATCGACATTCCCCCGGTTTCCGCGTGCGGGGTGGCCACATAGAGGGCGTGGCAGGTGTCGGCGCCGCCCCAGCCGTCGCGGATCATCCCGCCCACGGTGACGGCCGCCACCTGGCCGAGCGGGTCGACCTGGAGGCCGGGCAGCGCCAGCAGCGCGCTGCCCACCTCCGCGTCGCTCTCCTCGGCCTTCATCAGACAGAGCGCGGGTACGTGCAGCCAGTCGCCGGGGGTGCGGGCCACATTGTCCGCGAGGCGGTGCAGCGCCTCGTGCCCATGCGCCAGCGCGAGAGCCGCACTGGTGTCGAAAATGATCACGCTGCACGCTCCGCGCGGGCCCGCGCCTGCTCGGCGGCCATCGCATACACGTTGGCCAGCACATCCGGGCCGTTGTCCAGCTCCTCGTCGCTGAGCGTGCAGCCCAGCCGGTCCCGCAGCACCTCGCGGGTGGCCGCCACCCGCTCCGCGATCTGCTCGGCCGTCGGCTCCTGCGCGGCGAGCTGCTCGACGAGCTTCCCGAGCGTCACACCCCGCTCCCTGGCCACCTGCGCGAGGTGGTCGCGGGCCTCGCGGGACACCTGAATGGTCGTGGTCTCAGCCATAGAGCAACCATAGCCCGGCCATGACCAGGATGCGGCAACCTTCCGCCATCCGGCTGCGACCGATGGGTGTCATGTACGCACCCGCACTCGCACCCGACAGGGAGCAGCCGATGCGCGACCCCCACAGCATGCGCCGCAGAATCCTGACGGCGACCGTCCCGCTCGCCCTGACCGCCGCCGTCGTCTCCGCCGGGACGGCCGACGGCCGGGCGGGCGCCGCCACCACCGCCGCCACGCCCGCCGCCGCCCCCGCCGCCTGGGCCACCGACACCGCCGACGGTTTCGCCTCCGTCGACGCGCTGGGACAGAACGGCACGTACGGCGGCCGGGACGGCGCCACCGTCACCGTGCGCACCCAGGCCGACCTGGAGAAGTACGCGACGGCCGCCGAGCCGTACGTCATCGTCGTCGCCGGGGCGATCGCGATGTCCCCCGTCGGCAAGGAGATCAAGGTCGCCTCCGACAAGACGATCGTCGGCTCCGGGACGGCCGGGCAGATCGTCGGCGGCGGCTTCTTCCTCGGCACCGGCGTGCACAACGTGATCATCCGGAACCTCACGATCCGGGACACCTACCAGGGCACCTGGAACGACAAGGACCACGACTACGACGCCATCCAGATGGACGGCGCCCACCACGTCTGGATCGACCACAACGACTTCCGGAACATGGCCGACGGTCTGATCGACGTCCGCAAGGACTCCACGAACGTCACCGTGTCCTGGAACGAACTGAGCAACAACAACAAGGCGTTCGGCATCGGCTGGACCGAGAACGTCGTCACCGACATCACGCTCCACCACAACTGGATCCGGGAGACCGAGCAGCGCAACCCGTCCGCCGACAACTGCGCCCACGCGCACCTCTACAACAACTACCTGGAGGACACGCCCGGCACGTCCATCGCGTCCTCCTACGGCAACTACTCCCGCGGCGCCACGTCGATGGTCCTGGAGAACAGCTACTTCCAGGGCTTCACCAATCCCGTCATCAAGGACAGCACCGCCTCGCTGGTCCAGAAGGGCAACGTCTTCTCCTCCACCTCCGGGCGCAACGAGTCCGGCGGCACGGCGTTCGACCCGAAGGCGTACTACGCCTACTCCCTGGACGCCACCGCCAACGTGCCGTCGGTGGTGAAGTCGGGCGCGGGCCCCCGCTCGACGATCGGCACGATGGCGGCGACGGGTGCCGCCGCGACCACCCTCACCGTCGCCAAGGACGGCACCGGCCAGTACACGACCGTGCAGGCCGCGGTGAACGCCGTCCCGGCGGGCAACGCCGCCCGCGTCGTCATCGCCGTCGCGCCGGGCACGTACCGCGAGCTGGTCAAGGTCCCGTCCAACAAGCCGCACGTCACCATCCAGGGCACGGGAGCGTCCCGCAAAGACACGGTGATCGTCTACAACAACGCGGCCGGCACGCAGAAGCCCGACGGTTCGGGCACCTACGGCACCGGCGGCAGCGCGACGGTGGCCGTGGAGGCCGACGACTTCCAGGCCCGCAACCTGTCGATCACGAACGACTTCGACGAGGCCGCCAACCAGTCCCTCTCCGGCCACCAGGCGGTCGCCCTGCGCACCGCCGCCGACAAGGTCTTCCTCGACGGCGTCATCGTCACCGGCGACCAGGACACGCTGCTCCTGGACACCGCCGCCAAGGAGAAGCTCGGCCGGGTCTACGTCTCCAACTCCTACGTCCTCGGCAACGTCGACTTCGTCTTCGGCCGCGCGACGGCGGTGATCGACCGCTCGGTCATCACGCTCCGCAAGCGCTGGGACGGCTCCTCCGCCGGGTACATCACCGCGCCCAGCACGGTCGCTGCCCGCAAGGGCTTCCTGATCACCAACTCGACGGTCAACGGTGACGTGTCCAGCGGTTCCTTCTACCTGGGCCGCCCCTGGCACGCGGGCGGCGACGCCACGCTGGACCCGCAGACGACGGTCCGCGACACTGCCCTCAGCGCGGCGGTCAAAGCAACGCCCTGGACCGACATGAGCGGCTTCTCCTGGAAGGACGACCGCTTCGCCGAGTACAAGAACACCGGCGCGGGCGCGGGCTCGGCCTCCGCCGACCGCCCCTTCCTGACCGACGCGCAGGCGGCCGACCAGGAGCTTACGGACTGGCTCGGCGACTGGACGCCTACGGCATCCTGACATTCCCGAGAAACGCGGCCCAGGCGTCCCGCCCGACGAGGACGACGTCCCCGTCCGGCACTTTGCTGTCCCGGACGGGGACGAGGGTGGGGGTGCCTTCGGCTATCTCGACGCAGTTGGTGCCGCCGCCGTCGCTGTAGGAGGACTTGCGCCAGGTGACGCCGGTCAGGTCGGGTATCCGGTTCATGATCTGCACTCCTTCAGCAGGCGCTTGATGAACGCCGTTGACTCTGCCGGGGTCAGGGCAGCATCCCTGACGAGATCGTAGGACAAACGGAAGCCCATGACCTTGTCCGGATCATCGATCACCTCACCGAAGCCGTTGCCCTCCACGTAAGCCACCGGGTCGCCGCTGCGCTGCCAGAAGAGCCAGAGATGGCTGTCCATGAGAGCGTGCACGCCGGCCGCGTGGGGCAGCACCTGGAGGGCGACGGACGGCAGTTCCGACGCATCCACCAGGTGCGACAGCTGGTCCGCCCAGACTTTGGCGTCGGGGACGGGACGGCGTACCGCACCCTCGTCCAGGATCACGCGCACGCTCGGTGTCGGTTGCCGGTACAACAGCTCCTGCCGTCCCATGCGCGCGGTCACCTGTTCCTCTACTTCAGGCCCGTTGCCGGACGTTGCCCCAGTCCCGGACAACACCGCCCGGGCGTACTCCTCCGTCTGCAACAACCCCGGCACCCGGAGCTGGAACATCCACATGACCCGAGCCGTGTCCTCCAGCTCCATGAACCCCTTGTACGTGTCCTTGAAGACCTCCTTGCGCGCATCCCGCCACAGGCCGACCAGCAGGTCCCCCGAGCCGTGGTACCGGTCCAGGTCCTCCATCACCGCACGCTTGGAGAGCCGTTCGCCCGTCTCCAGGCGGTACAGGTAGCTCTTGTCGTACGACGTCTCCTCGGCCAGTTGCCCGAGCGACTTGCCCGCCTTCTCGCGCAGGAACCGGAGCGTCCGCCCCAGGATCACGCGCTTCGACACCCCGTCGTCCATGCCGCCCCTCTCCCTTGCCTGGCGCACAGACAACGCCGGCCCTCTTCACGAGAGTACGCACAGGCAGTGACAGTTGGACGACGAACCGTAAGCAATCACCCTCCCCCGGAGCGACCTCATGACCCACCGCCTCCTCCCCTGGACCACCCCCGAAGGCAACCCCTGTTACCTCAGCACCGATGGCGGCCCGGACTCCCTGATGTCCCGCGTCGCCGACGACATCGAGGACGCCCAGCTCGCGTCCGGCACCCAGGTGCTGGCCGGGGCCAGAGCCGTACTGGCCGACCAGAAGGCCGGCGAACGCGCCGTCCGCTTCGCGCTGACGCGGGCGGCCGAGTCACTGGAGGACGTCCTGCGGGTGGCGGTCAGCCGGGCAGGGCGGGGGTGAAGGGAACCGACGTGAGCCGGGCGTACGCCCCGCCCCGAGCCACCAGTTCCCCATGCGTCCCCTCCTCCACCAGCCGTCCCCCGTCCACCACCAGGATCCGGTCCGCGTCCGGCGCCAGGGTCAGGTCGTGGGTGATCATCAGCGTCGTACGGCCGGACATCAGGCGGCGCAGGGGCTGGACCACCTGGCGGGCGGCGATCGCGTCGAGGCCGGCGGTGGGCTCGTCGAGGATCAGGACGGGGGACGCGCGCAGCATCGCGCGGGCGATGGTCAGCCGCTTGAGCTGGCCGCCGGAGAGGGCCGCCGTGCCCGGCGAGATCCGCGTCCCGTACCCGTCGGGAAGCGCCGTGATGAAGTCGTGCGCCGCTGCCGCGCGGGCCGCCGCCGCGATCTCCTCGTCCGTCGCGCCCGGCCGCCCGGCCGCGATGTTCTCGCGGACCGTGCCGTGCAGGATCAGGGTCTCCTGGGGAAGGAGGGTGACCTGGTCGCGCAGCCACTCCAGGCCCAGGTGCGGCAGCGGCACGCCGTCCAGGCAGATCACGCCCGCCGTCGGGTCGTAGAACCGGGTCAGCAGCTTGGCCAGCGTCGACTTGCCGGCGCCGCTCGGGCCCGTGACGACGACGAGTTCGCCGGGGCGGGCGGTGAAGGCGACCTCGCTCAGTGAGGGCCGGTCCGCCTCCGGGTAGCGGAAGCTCACGTCGTGGAAGGCGACCCAGCCGCGGACCGGCCCGGGTTCGACGGGGACGGCCGGGTCGGTGACCGCCGGGCGGGCGTCGAGGAGCTCGCCCAGGCGCCGCGCGCCGGCCGTGGCCGCCGTCAGGGTCAGGCCCAGTTGCCCCAGGTTGCGGACCGGCGGGTAGAGGTAGCCGACGAACGCGGCGAAGGCGAGGAGCTGGCCCAGGGTCATGCGGTCGGCGGAGATCTCCCAGACTCCCAGGCCGATCACCGCGAGCACGCACACCGTCTCGACGACCTCGACGAACTGCTCGTACAGCTCGCTGAGCCGCGCGCCGCGCACCGACGCCTTCATCCAGGCGCGGGCCTCGTGGTCGAGCCGGGCCTCCTCCGCGCCGCGCCGGTTGTACGCCTGGGTGAGGACGACGTTGCCGAGGGCCTCCTCCACGACCGAGGTGATCGCGCCGTCCGCGACCCGCTCGTCCGTGGACGCCTCCTTGATGCGGCCGGAGAAGCGGCGGGCGGCCAGCAGGAAGAGGGGGGCGAGGACGAAGGTGGCCACCGCCAGGTCCCACCGCAGATACAGGGCGGCGGCGGCGTAGAAGACGGCCGAGAACAGCGCGGACACGGTGCCCACGACACCCGACACCACCATCTGCTCGATGGCCTCCACGTCCCCCGTCAGCCGTTCCACCAGGTCACCGCGGCGGTGCCGTTGGAAGAAGTGGGGCGGCAGGGACTGGACGTGGCGGAAGACACCCGCCCGCAGGCGCAGCACGAATCTCTCGGCGGTCCAGGTGGCCAGGGAGTTGCCGAGGTAGCCGACGAGCGCGCCGAGCACGGCCACGCCAAGCCAGGCGCCGGCCGGGCCCCAGAAGGCGGCGAGCGAACCGGCCCGCAGAGCGTTGTCGGTCAGCTCCGCGAAGAGCAGGATCGAGGCGGTCTCGGCGAGCGCGGCGACCACCACGCAGGCCACGACGACCACCAGCCAGCGGCGGTCGCCGCGGGTCAGCGGCCAGAAGCGGCGGAACGCCGCGCGGACTTCCCTCATGATCAGTTTCCTCCCGTGGACATGCCCGAGGCGGGGCCCCGGAGCGCGTACGCTCCGGCGGCCCCGCCTCGCGAGCGGCCTCAAGCCCCGGCGGCCTCAAGCCCCGGCGGCTCAGCCCCAGCGGCTCAGCCCTTGCGGCTCAGCCCTGGTGCGACACCGGACGGCGCTTCGGCGCGGCGGCCTTCTTCGCGGCGGGCTTGGCGGCCTTCTTGGCGGCGGGCTTGCGGTTGGCGTTCTTCTTGACGGGGGCGACCTTGTGGAAGCTCATGAGTGTTCCCTCTCTCAGCTGCGGTGTTGGTGAGGTGTGGTGGGCGCGGGGCCGGCTCAGCCCTGGCGGGAGACCGGGCGGCGCTTCGGCGCGGCGGCCTTCTTCGGCGCCGGCTTGGCGGCCTGCTTCGCGGACTTGCGGTTGGTGTTCTTGTTCTTCACCGGCGCGACCTTGTGGAAGCTCATGAGTGTCCCTTTCCCCTACGATTTCTTATGCGTGTTTTATGTGCGTCACCTGGCATCCCATAGGAGCCAAGTATGTGTCAGCCTTTACGGCTGTGAATCAAGATCAGCCCTTGTGCGAGACCGGGCGACGCTTCGGCGCAGCCTTCTTCGCGGCGGGCTTGGCGGCCTTCTTGGCGGTCTGAGCGGCGGGCTTGCGGGTCTTCTTGACCGGGGTGACCTTGTGGAAGCTCATGATGTTCTCCTTCGTAGTTTGCGTTGGTGTCGTTCGCTGTCGACATGGAAAACACTACGGGACGCCAGCCCCGGAAAATGCCGTTTCCGCTGAGACCTCGATTAATTGGAGGTGAGATCAGATTTCACTGGGGAAGGGGAACCGGACGGGGGCTGACACAGAATTTACGCATGAAAAAGCGGGCCCAGGACGGGGTGGACCGTCCCGGACCCGCACGTGGCCCGCTACCGCAGGACCGCTGGACTTACCGCACGACCGTGATCCGGTCCGCCGCCGGCGGCGCGATCGGCGCCGTCGCCGACGAGTTCGCCGTCAGGTACCGCTCCAGCGCCGTCAGGTCGTCCGCGCCGACGACGTCGCCCGTGCCCTGCCCCAGGGTGGTGAACCCGTCACCGCCGCCCGCGAGGAAGCTGTTGGTCGCGACCCGGTAGGTGGCCGCCGGATCGATCGCCGCACCGCCGAGCCGGATCGAGTCGGTCACCACGCGGTCCGCGCCCGTCCTGGTCAGATCCAGCGTGTACGTCAGCCCGTCCGACACCTGGAGGATCTTCGGCGCCGCCTCGTTCGACCCGCTGACCTGCTCCTTGAGCACCTGGATCAGCTGGGCGCCGGTGAAGTCCTGGAGGTTGACCGTGTTGGCGAACGGCTGGACGGTGAACCCCTCCGCGTACGTCACCACCCCGTCGCCCTCGGCCCCGCTCGCCGCGTAGGTCAGGGACGCCCGGACGCCGCCCGGGTTCATCAGCGCGAGGTCGGTCTCCGGGTCCAGCTCCTTGCCGTACGCCAGTTGCGCGTCGGCTATCAGGTCCCCCATCGGCGACTCGGTGCCGGTGGAGCCGATGTCCCCGGAGATGTAGCCGATGGCCCGGTTGCCGATGGGCGCGGCGAGCGCGTTCCACTTGCCGATCAGCGAGGTCAGGTCGGGCGCCTTGGCGACGTCCCGGGTGACCACGTGGTTCGCCGACCGCACGGCCGTACGGGCGATGTCCCCGGTCCGCCGGTCGTAGGTCAGCGTCGTGTCCGTGTACAGGCGGCCGAAGGAGGCCGCCGAGGTGACCATGCGCGGGTTGCCCGCCGGGTCGTCGATCGTGCAGACGTACGCGTTGTGGGTGTGCCCGGTGACCAGCGCGTCCACCTGCGGCGTCACGTTCTTCGCGATGTCGACGATCGGCCCGGAGACGCCGTCCCCGGCCCCCGGCGCGTCACAGTCGTAGTTGTACGAGGAGGAGGCCGGGTAGCCGCCCTCGTGCACGAGCGCCACGATCGACTTCACGCCCTGGCGCTCCAGCACCTTGGCGTACTTGTTGATGGTCTCGACCTCGTCCTTGAAGGCGAGGCCCTTGACGCCCTCCGCCGAGACGATGTCCGGGGTGCCCTCCAGGGTCACGCCGATGAAGCCGACCTTGACGCCGTTCTTCTTCCACACCCAGTAGGGGGCGAGCACCGGCTTGCCGGTCTTCTCGTCGAGCACGTTGGCGGCGAGGTAGGGGAAGTCGGCGCCCTTGAACTCCTTGTCCGTGTAGCAGCCGTCGGTGGGATGGCAGCCGCCGTTCTGGAGCCGGGCCAGCTCGGTGGCGCCCTCGTCGAACTCGTGGTTGCCGACGGACGTGACATCGAGGTCGAGCTTGTTCAGCGCCTCGATGGTCGGCTCGTCGTGGAACAGCCCGGAGATCAGCGGGGAGGCGCCCACCATGTCGCCGCCGGCGGCGGTGATGGAGTACGGGTTGCCCTTACGGGCCTGGCGCAGATGGGTGGCCAGGTACTCGACGCCGCCCGCGTCGATGGTCTCGGTGGTGCCGTCGTCGTGCGTCTCGGTGACGCGCCCGCTGGAGCCGGCCGGCGGCTCCAGGTTGCCGTGCAGGTCGTTGAAGGAGAGGAGCTGGACGTCCTGGTAGCGGCTCTGCTGCCCGGACCCGTGGCCGCCGCCCTTCTCCGCCGCGCCGGCCGGCAGCGCGGCGGCGGCCAGCGAGCCGACGGTGAGGGCGCCGACGGCCACCGCGAGCAGCCGGGTGGTACGGCGTCTGCGGCGCGGATCGCGCGGCGGGTGTACGGAAGTTGTGGCTGACATGCGCCCCCCTGTGGGTGTGCTGAGGACAGGTGGCCGCAGCCTAGGGTCAACGCGCGTAGCGCGACAGTGGGTTACGGGTTACATCCTGGTTTACGCCGCACCCCCGCCGCGCCGCCCCTCTACCCTCGTACGCATGACCAGCGACAACACCCCGAGGCCCGCCGGCCCCCGCGCGATCGACACGTACGACGCCCTGACCGCCGAGCAGATCGAGGCCGTCCTCGGCCTGCTCACGGCGGCCGCCCGCAACGACGGGCAGCAGGCCGTGTCCGAACAGGGCCGGCTCCAGTTGCGGGGGGCCGCCCGCGAAGGCGTCGCCCATCTGCTGCTCACCGTCGACGGCGAACTCGTCGGCTACGCCCAGCTGGAGGACACCGACCCGGTGGAGCCGCCCGCCGCCGAGCTGGTCGTACACCCCTCGCGGCGCGGCCAGGGCCACGGCCGGGCGCTCGGCTCGGCCCTGCTCGCCGCGTCCGGCAAGCGGCTGCGGGCGTGGGCGCACGGCGGGCACTCCGCCGCCCGGCACCTGGCGCAGGTCCTCGGCATGACGCTCTTTCGCGAGCTGCGCCAGCTGCGGCGCCCGCTGGACGGCCTCGACCTGCCCGAGCCGGTGCTGCCGGACGGCGTGACGGTTCGCGCCTTCGTGCCCGGACAGGACGACACCGCCTGGCTGGCCGTGAACGCCGCCGCCTTCGCGCACCACCCCGAGCAGGGCTCGCTCACCCAGCGGGACCTGGACGACCGCGAGGCGGAGCCGTGGTTCGACCCGGCCGGCTTCTTCCTGGCCGAGCGCGCCGGCGAACTCGTCGGCTTCCACTGGACCAAGGTGCACGCGGCGGAGGGGCTGGGCGAGGTGTACGTGGTCGGGGTCCGGCCCGACGCGCAGGGCGGCGGCCTCGGCAAGTCGCTCACCACGATCGGGCTGCGGTACCTGGCGGGGCGCGGGCTGCCCACGGCGATGCTGTACGTGGACGCCGACAACTCGGCGGCGGTGTCCGTGTACGAGCGGCTGGGCTTCACGACGTACGAGACGGACCTGATGTACCGGACGGAGACGTGAGTTCCGGACCCGGACCCGGGACCTGGGACGGGGACGGGGCCCGGCCCTAGGGCCGGGCCCCGCGGGTGGGGGATGAGGCAGATCAGTCGTCGTCGTCGTTGTCGCGACCGCCGATCTCGAGCGGGAACCTCTCGATCGTGGCGACGACCCGGTCGGAGTCGTCGCGGTCGGAGTCGTCCCGGTCGTACAGGTCGACGGCGCGCCGCAGCCGGTACTCGTCGTCCCGGTCCGGCGGGAACCGGTCCAGGTCATTGGCGCGGAGCCGGGCCGGCTCCCTGGTCCGCAGGACCCGCCGCCGGCGGGCCTCCGCGTCGGCCCCCTCCGCACCGGCCGCCTGCTCGCCGGACGCGTCCCAGCCCCGGCGGCCGAGGGTCACCCGCAGGCCGAGCGCCAGCAGGTGCTCGAGCCGGTCGTCGTCGGTGAGCCGGATCAGGTTGTCCCGGTCGTCGTCGTGGTCGTCGTCCCGGTCGTCGTCCAGCTCGACGACGATCTCGCCGAGCAGGTCGGAACCGGCGGACTCGGGGTTCCCGGTCATCCGGAACCGGGTGACGACCGCCCGGACGGTCCGGTCCCGGTCGCGGTCCCGGTCGTCGTCGTCATCGGTGTCGCGGATCTCGAACCGCACGTGACCGCGCAGGTCGACGGTGTAGGTGGAGTCGCCGTCCTCGATCCGGGTGCCCTCGGCGGACACGCTCCGGTCGTAGGAGGCTCCGGGGGATGGAAGCCTGGCCATGAAATCCTCCCGAACTGGGCGATTGTTGGTGCCCTGACAACCCCCTGATGCCCGACCGTCAATCCCGCAGACGGAAGACGCCACACACTCAACCAAACGAGTTAAAAGTAGTACAAGGCCGTCATGTTCGGCATGGTCGGCGATGCCCGGCCTCACGGGTGCACACGCCCCACACGCCCACCGCCACCACCAGGACGACGGCCCACCGGTCGTGCGACGCGGACCAGCGCGGATCGCCGGCCTGGACGAACATCGCCCAGTGGGCCGGCACCAGCGGCGGACCGGCGACCGCCGCGCCCAGCAGGCCGACCGCCACCCCCCGCCCGGGCCGCGTCCGGTCGGTCAGCCGCACCGCGACCGCCGCGCCGGCGAACCCCAGCAGCGCCACCGCCGCCGCCTCCAGGGTGACGGCGGCCACCGGCGGCCGTACCTCGGCCGGTACCAGGAGCAGCACCGCCGCCCACCACACCACGACCGGCGGCGCGACCAGGGCCGCGCGCAGCGCCTGCCGCACCGGGCGCGGCGCCGGGACGGCGGCCGTGGTGTGCCGGGCCGGGTCGTCCAGGAGGAACGCCAGCCCCAGCCCGGCCGCCAGGGCGGCGCCCCGCAGCGCGAACAGCACCGACCCGGCCGCCGGTTCGCGGTCCGCCCACCCCGCCGTCGCGACCAGCAGCAGCCCCGCGCCGCCGGCCGCGCCCAGGGCCCGCCAGGGCACCGTCCGGGCCACCGGCCGCACCAGCTCCCGCGTCATCCCTCGCACACGTCCGCCTTCACCGCTCCGGAGACCCCCAGCAGTTCGGCGGCGCGGGCCGTCGCCACCCCGGGGGAGGTCAGCTCGTCCCAGTGCGCGCGCACCTTCGCCCCCACCCCGTCCCGGTCCCGCTCCAGCAGCCGCCGTACCACGTCGGTCTGACCCGCCGTCATCTGGAGCGGATCGGTCGGCGCCAGGACGACCGCCGACCCCTCGACGCTGTCGTCGAGGCGGACCCGGCGCAGCGCGTCCAGCTCGTCGTCCTGCCAGCTCAGCGCCAGCCACATGATGGTCACCATCCGTCCGTCGCAGACCACGCCGGCTTCCCGCTCGCTGCCGGTGACCAGCACGGCGGCCACGGCGGCGGAGAACTCCGGCACCCGGTTGCCGCCCCAGTCGGTGCCGACGGTCACCTGGTCGCGGCGGGTGGCCGGTTCGATCGCGACGTCGGTGTACGGGCCGTAGCGGGCGTCGATCCGCTGCCGTACGAGCAGCGGCCGGTCGTGCGCGGAGCCGCCGGCCAGCGACCGGACCCGGTGCACCACCTCGGCCCAGGCGCCCGTCCGCGGCGTCCACTCCGGGAAGGCGCAGTACGTCGAACCGTCCCGCGTCACGCACCGCTGTTCCTTCTCGGGGGCGACCGAGACCCGCTCCCGGGCCGCGACCAGCGCCGCGGACTCGCCGCCCAGCTGCGCGACGCCGCCCACCAGCCCCATCGCCAGCGTCACCGCGAGACCGGCGGTCACCGTCACGCCCCGGCCGCCGGCGACCAGCACACTCAGGAACGCCAGGAAGAGGGCGAGGCCCACCAGGTACAGGGCGTGCCAGGCGGCCGGGCGGCCCAGCAGGTCGGAGGGCAGGGTCGTGGCGGTGACCCCGGGCACCACCGGGCCCAGCCAGGCCCCGTCGTCCCCGCCGACCGGGAACGGACCGTCCACGCAGGTGAGCAGGTACAGCACGGCGGCGAGCGGCGCCGCCCACGCCGAGCGCACCAGCCGGGCCAGCAGGACGCCGGCCGCCCCGAGCAGCAGCACGGTCAGCGGTCCGACCAGCAACTCGGCCGGCGAACCGTGCCCGACCGCCCCCGGCTTCAGCGCCTCCCAGCCGAACTGCCAGGCCACGAACAACGCGGTGAGCAGCACGACCGGCACGAGCGACAGCAGATGCGCGGCCGTGCGCCGCCCGGGCGACAGGACCAGCGCCCCGAACCACTCGGCGGTGCCGTGCCGGTGGGACCGCAGCGCGGCGAAGTTGGCGGCCAGCAGTACGGCGAACCCGATCAGCAGCGGCCCGCTCTGGGTGGCGCGGTCGGCGTTCTGGAGCGCCGGGAAACCGTCCCAGGAATCCCGGGTCCGCCACACCACCCATGCCGCGTACAGCACGAAGCAGACCACCACCACCGCACTCCGCGACAACCGCCGGGCCTCGACCCGGGCCAGGGCGTACACGGCCGGTACGCCGCCGCCCGCGGCCGCCTCCCGCACGGCCGCCGGCGACTCCTCGACCACAGCGCTCACGCCGCCACCCCCGAACCCGCGTCCGTGCCGTCGAGCACGAACAGGTAACCGTCCTCCAGCGTCGGTTCGACCAGCTCGGCCCCGGCCGGCGGATCCCCGACATGCCGGAACTCCCCCGTCCCCGTACGCCACCCGGCCCGCGCCCCGGCGTCCCGCCGCTCGCTGCGCCACACCCGCCCCGCCGCCCGCGCGGTCAGCTCGGCCGGCGTCCCGTCGAACCGGACGGTGCCCTCGGCCATCACCAGCACCCGCCGGCACAGCATGGCGACGTCCTCCGTCTGATGGGTGGACAGCAGGACGGTCCGCCCTTCCCCCGCCTGCGCGATCAGCTCCCTGAACCGCATCCGCTGCTCGGGATCGAGCCCGACGGTCGGCTCGTCCAGCACCAGGAACCCCGGTTCCCCGACCAGCGCCGCGGCCAGCGCGACCCGCTGCCGCATCCCCCCGGACAACTTCTTGATCCGCCGTCCCCGCAGTTCCTCCAGCCCGACCTGCTCCAGCACCCGCCGCACCGCACGGTGGCGCGCGCCCCGGTCGGTCATCTCCTTCAGGATCGCCACGTAGTCCACGAACTCGAAGGCGGTGAACCCCGTATGGAACCCGGGCGTCTGCGGCAGATACCCCAGCCGCCGCCGCACTTCCCGCCGCCCGCCCGCGGTCGCCGGATCATGCCCGAGCACGGTGAACGCCCCGCGGTCCGCGGGCACCGCGGTCGCCAGCACCCGCAACAGGGACGTCTTCCCGGCCCCGTTGGGCCCCAGCAGCCCGGTGACCCCGGGCGACAGTCGCAGCGAGACGTCGTCGAGCGCGCGAGTCCCCCCGTAACGCAGACTCACCCCGGAGGCAGAAACCGTACAAGCAGCAGCAGACATGCGGAACTCCCACAACCCAGACAGCAATTGGCGAATCAACGAACAGCCGCCGACCGGTCGAACCGGTCCCGCAGCAGGAACAGCACCCCGGCCCCGGCCACGGCGACGACGGCGCACACGCCCTGCCCGGCCGCCGTGAACGGCGCGAGCGGCGCGCCGCCGGACTCCCGTACCGCCTTCGCGACCAGCAGCAGCGCGACCCACCCCCCGCCGACCACCGAGGGCGCGACCACCGGCCCCAGCCGCGGCGTCAGCGCCAGCCCGGCCCCGGTCAGCGCCAGCGCGGGCAGCAGCCAGGCCAGCGCCGACAGCCCGTATCCGGGCAGTGCGAGCGTGGCCAGCCCGTTCAGCGCGACCCCCACCCCCAGCACGGCGACCGTACGGATCATCAGCAGCCGGAACCCGTGCAGCGGCGCCACCACCGCGATCTCGTACGTGGGGTCGAGGGCGGGCCCGTACGACAGCGCCACGCCCAGCAGCGGCAGCAGCGGCGCCAGTGCCAGGAAGAGGGTGGGCGATCCGCCGGGCGACCCGGCCGCCGTCACCACCGCCACGCACATCACCAGCACGCCCGCCACCGCCCCCAGCCACGACCCGCGCAGCCCGGGCGTGGCCGCCAGCAGCCGAGCCGTGTGATCCGGCACCCCCGCCCGCACCAGCAGCCCCTCGAACCACCCGGCCCGCGGCGCGTCCAGCTCGGCGTCGAGCCGCTCCCACCCCGCCTCGACCCGCTCCGGATCGACCACCCCGGCGAGCGCCGCACGGCACACCGCGCAGCCCGCCAGGTGAGCGTCGACAGACCACACCGCCGGAGCCACCAGCCCACCCCCCGCGTAGGCCCGCAGCTCCTGCGCACCCACGTGCCAGCCGCCGTCACCGATGTCCGCCGTCATGCCAGCGCCTCCCGCAGTTGCTTGCGGGCCCGCATCGCCCGCGTCTTGACCGTGCCCGGCGGAATACCGAGCAGGACGGCGGCCTCGCGGGTGGTCAGCCCGTCGACGACCGTCGCCTGGAGCACCGCCCGCAGCTCGGGCGAGAGCCGTACCAGCGCACCCGCCAGATCCCCGTGCTCGACCCCGGCGAGCACCCGCTCCTCCGCCGAGACCTCCTCCCGGTGCCGCAGCCGCCCCAGCGCCTGCCGCAGCCGCCCCCGCGCCCCGTCCCCCCGCAGCACGTCGATCAGCCGCCGCGACCCGATCCGCCACAGCCACCCGGCGACGTCCCCGTCCGCCCGGTACCGCGCGCTGCCGCGCCACACCGCGAGGAAGGTCTCCTGCACCACGTCGTCGACGACCCCCGGATCGGCACAGCGCCCCCGCAGCCGGGCCGTCAGCCACGGCGCGTACCGCCGGTACAGCTCCTCGAAGGCCCGCCGGTCACCCTCACCCGCGACGGCCCGCAACAGCTCCCCGTCGCTTCTCGTTCCGCTCACGCCCCTTTCATCGCACAAGCCCCCTCACCCGGTTCACAAGCCCCCCCGGGCCCCCCGGGCCGGTGGGCGGCCGCCCGACAACGGGAGCGGGCCGTGGGGGTACGGCGCAGCCCGCCGCTTACGCGGTCGCAACGAACAGAACCCCTCCCCCCAACCCGGGCGTCCGTCGGCGGCGGGCTCGCCGTACCCCCACGGCCCCGACCCACCCACCCACCGCCCCGCCACCCACCGCCCCACTGCCCCACCACCCCGCCGCGAGGCGCCCCCCGCACCCCCAAGCCGCCCCCCGCTATCCCCCACGCCATCTCCCCGTAACCACCGATTCAGACAAGCTTGCAACGCTCACCGAATGAAGCCCGTGCTCCCACCCGCGACGTCCGACGCGCCTGTCTCGCCGACAGCGCGGAAGAATGGGTTCATGAGCCAGCCGAACAGCCAGGCAGAGGTCAAGCACACGCAGCCCTCCGTGGGCTCCATCGCCGCGCACCGCCCGCACACGGTGGCCGCCGCCGTCTCCGACCTGGAGCCGGACATCGACTCCGACCTCGACGCGTACGAGGAGTCCGAGGACGCCCGGGCGGCGGACGGCTCCCCGCTCCCGCAGGGCCGCTTCCTCGACCGCGAACGCAGCTGGCTGGCGTTCAACGAACGCGTTCTGGAACTCGCCGAGGACCCGAACACCCCCCTCCTCGAGCGGGCCAACTTCCTCGCGATCTTCGCCAGCAACCTGGACGAGTTCTTCATGGTCCGCGTCGCGGGCCTCAAGCGCCGTATCACCACCGGCGTCGCCACCCGCTCCGCCTCCGGCCTCCAGCCCCGCGAGGTGCTGGAGATGATCTGGGCCCGCTCCCGCGAGCTCATGGCCCGGCACGCGGCCTGCTTCCAGGAGGACGTCCAGCCGGCCCTGGCCGACGAGGCCATCCACCTGGTCCGCTGGAAGGAACTGGCCGAGAAGGAACAGGCCCGCCTGTTCACCCTCTTCCGCCACCAGATCTTCCCGGTGCTCACCCCGCTCGCGGTCGACCCGGCGCACCCCTTCCCCTACATCTCGGGCCTCAGCCTCAACCTCGCGGTCGTCGTCCGCAACCCGGTCACCGGCCACCGCCACTTCGCCCGTGTGAAGGTCCCCCCGCTGCTGTCCCGCTTCCTCGAAGCGTCCCCGGGCCGCTACGTCCCCATCGAGGACGTGATCGCCGCCCACCTGGAAGAGCTCTTCCCGGGCATGGAGGTCCTGGAGAGCCACGCCTTCCGCGTCACCCGCAACGAGGATCTCGAAGTGGAGGAGGACGACGCGGAGAACCTCCTCAAGGCCCTCGAGAAGGAACTGATGCGGCGCCGCTTCGGCCCCCCGGTCCGCCTGGAGGTGGAGGAGAGCATCGACCGCGAGGTGCTGGACCTCCTGGTCCGCGAACTCAAGATCACCGAAGCCGAGGTCTACCCGCTCCCCGGCCCGCTCGACCTCACCGGCCTGTTCCGCATCCACAGCCTGGACCGCCCGGAGCTGAAGTACCCGAAGTTCGTCGCCGGCACCCACCGCGACCTGGCCGAAGTCGAATCGGCCTCCGCCCCCGACATCTTCGCCGCGCTGCGCGGCCGCGACGTCCTCCTGCACCACCCGTACGACTCCTTCTCCACCTCCGTACAGGCGTTCCTGGAGCAGGCCGCCGAGGACCCGGACGTCCTCGCCATCAAGCAGACGCTCTACCGCACCTCCGGCGACTCCCCCATAGTCAACGCGCTCATCGACGCCGCCGAGGCCGGCAAGCAGGTGCTGGTCCTGGTCGAGATCAAGGCCCGCTTCGACGAGCACGCCAACATCAAGTGGGCCCGCAAACTGGAAGAGGCGGGCTGCCACGTCGTCTACGGCCTGGTCGGCCTGAAAACCCACTGCAAGCTCTCGCTCGTCGTCCGCCAGGAGGGCGAGACCCTCCGCCGCTACAGCCACGTCGGCACCGGCAACTACCACCCGAAGACGGCCCGCCTCTACGAGGACCTCGGCCTGCTCACCGCGGACCCGCAGGTCGGCGCCGACCTCTCGGACCTGTTCAACCGCCTCTCCGGCTACTCCCGCCGCGAGACGTACCGCAGGCTCCTGGTCGCCCCCAAGTCGCTGCGCGACGGCCTGGTCTCCCGCATCCACAAGGAGATCCAGCACCACCGCGCCGGCCGCCTCGCGTACGTCCGCATCAAGGTCAACTCGATGGTCGACGAGGCCGTCGTCGACGCCTGCTACCGGGCCAGTCAGGCGGGCGTCCCGGTCGACGTGTGGGTGCGCGGCATCTGCGCGCTGCGCCCCGGCGTGGACGGCCTGTCGGAGAACATCCGGGTGCGCTCGGTCCTCGGCCGGTTCCTGGAGCACTCCCGGGTCTTCGCGTTCGGCAACGGCGGCGAGCCGGAGGTGTGGTTCGGCAGCGCCGACATGATGCACCGCAACCTCGACCGCCGGATAGAGGCCCTGGTCCGGGTCACCGACCCGGCCCACCGCGCGGCCCTGTGCCGGCTGCTGGAAACCGGCATGTCCGACACCACCGCGTCCTGGCACCTCGGCCCGGACGGCGAGTGGACCCGGCACGCGACCGACGCGGACGGCCACCCCCTGCGCAACGTCCAGGAGATGCTCATAGACGCCCGGAGGCGCCGGCGTGGCACAGCGACACCTTGAACCGACGCACCCGTCCCAGCCGGACGCGGCACCAGTGAACCCCAACGCACCCGCACCACTCACCGCACCCGCACCCGCACCCGGCCCCGTAACCGCCGACGCCGACGCCCTCGCCCACTACCTGCGCGCCCAGGCCACGGAGTTCCTCCGCGCCCTGCGCCTGCACCGGGAGAACGGCGCCGGCGCCCCCGTCGGGGACGGCACCGACGCGCCCCGCGCCCTGCGCCGCGCGGCCCGCCGCATCAGCGGCAGCCTGCACACCTTCCAGACGCTGCTGGACGGCGACTGGTCGGAGGCCATCCGCCCGGAGCTGGCCTGGCTGTCCGGCACACTGGCGCTCGAACACGCGTACGCATCCCGGCTGGACCGCCTGCTCCAGGCCCTGCACCGGCTGTCCGGCTCGGCCTCCCCGGTCTCTCCCGGCTATCCGGACCCGCCGCCGCCCGGCCTGCCCGCCCAGCAGTCCGCGGACCGGGGCGCTCCCGACCGCGGTGCCCTCACGGTGGGCGCCGCGAAGGCCGGCGCCCTGCTGGACCGCCAGCTGACCCTGGCCCGTACCCGGGCCCACTCCACGGCGCTGCAAGCCCTCGGCAGCAGCCGCTTCCACGCCGTCGCCGACAAGGTCGCCGTGCTGGCCAGCGACGTCCCGCTGGCCGCCGGCGCGGCCGGCGCCGACCTGCGCCCGCTGGCCGCCGCCGCCGAGGACCGGCTCACCGACGCCGTGGCCGCGCTGCCGCTGGTCACCGCCGGCAGCCCGTACAACGCGGCGGCCCTGATCCACGGCCTGTCCCCGGACCCGTCGCCGCACCCGCAGGACACCCCTTGGCACCAGGTCCGCCTGCTGCTGCGGCTGCACCGCTACGCCCGTGAGGCCGTCGTCGGCGACGACACCCCCGTCGGTGTCCGCCTGCTCGCCGCCGGCGAGGCCCTGGACCGGCACCGGGACGCCGCCGAGGCCGCCGCCGCGGCCGCGCAGGCGGCCCGCACCCCGCGGATCGCCCCGGCGACGGCGTACGCGCTGGGCGTGCTCCACGCCGACCAGCGGCATGAGGTGGAGGCGGCGAGGTACGCGTTCCAGCACTGCTGGCGCAAGGAACCGGCCGCCACCCTGTAAAAGGCACCGCAGACGAACACCCGGACGAACACCGCAGCCGAACACCACAGACGAGCACCGCAGCCGAGCACCGCAGCCGAACACCACAGACGAGCACCGCAGGGGAGGCCCCCGTGAGCAGCCCGGACGACCGCACGGTGCTGGCAGCCGGCTGCGTCCTGTGGCGCCGCACGCCCCGGCCGGACCCCGCCGCCCACCCGGCGGACATCGAGATCTGTCTCGTCCACCGGCCGAAGTACGACGACTGGTCCCACCCCAAGGGAAAGCTGAAGCGCGGCGAGGACGCCCTCGCCGGCGCCCTGCGCGAGGTCGCCGAGGAGACCGGGCACACCGCCGCGCCGGGCCCGGAACTGCCCACCGTGCGCTACCTGGCCGACGGCCGCCTCAAGCAGGTGCGCTACTGGGCCGCCGAGGCCGTCTCCGGCGCGTTCCGTCCGAACGACGAGGTCGACCGGGTCCGGTGGCTGACCCCCGACGCCGCCCGGGCCCGGCTCACTCGACCGAGGGACCGCACCCTGGTCGACGCCCTGCTGACCACGGCCCGCCTGCCATAGTCGTCGCGACAGCCCGCCGGAATCACCCCGTGTCCTCGACGTAAGCGTTCCGTGACCTCACCGCACCGTCCCCAGGGGTTCACCCCACGTTCATTTACGGCCATCGGCGCCTTCACCTGTTCTGCCTAATTTCGGCCTTACCCGATACGGGTCGCACCTAGAAAACGCGTCCGTATCGCCCAGTCTTCATCACCAGCAGCAACCCAGCTTTCGCACGCCGCCGGATCAGGACGGCGGCCTCAGGAAGGAAATTCCTCAAGTGAAGCTTCAGCGCAAGAACCGGCGGGCCCTCGCTCTCGGTGCTCTCGCCGTCTCCGGCGCCCTGGCCCTCACGGCGTGCGGCTCCGACGACACCGGTGACACCGGCAGCGGCGACGCGTCGGCCACCACCCAGGCCAACAGCATCGACTGCGGCGACGCCTCGGGCCAGCTCCAGGCGTCCGGCTCGTCCGCCCAGAAGAACGCGATCGACGCCTGGGTGAAGCAGTTCGCCGCGGCGTGCAAGAGCGTGCAGATCAACTACAACCCCACGGGTTCGGGCGCCGGTGTCACGGCGTTCACCCAGGGCCAGACCGCGTTCGCCGGTTCGGACTCCGCGCTGAAGCCCGAGGAGATCACGGCCTCCAAGAAGGTCTGCTCCAGCGGCCAGGGCATCGACCTGCCGATGGTCGGCGGCCCGATCGCGGTGGCCTTCAACGTCCCGGGCGTCGACTCGCTCACCCTGGACGCGGCCACCCTCGCGCAGATCTTCGACAGCAAGATCACCAACTGGAACGACGACGCGATCGCCAAGCTCAACCCCGACGCGAAGCTTCCCGACCTGAAGATCCAGGCGTTCCACCGCTCGGACGAGTCCGGCACCACGGACAACTTCACCAAGTACCTGAAGGCCGCCGCGCCCGACGACTGGAGCTACGAGCCGGGCAAGTCCTGGGAGGCCAAGGGCGGCCAGTCCGCCTCGGGCTCCTCCGGCCTCGCGCAGCAGGTCACGCAGACCTCCGGCGCCATCTCCTACTTCGAGCTGTCCTACGCCAAGGACATCTCCACGGTCGACATCAAGACCGAGGCCGCCGAGCCGGTCAAGGCCACCGTCGAGAACGCGACCGCCGCCATCGGCGCCGCCAAGGTCGTCGGCACCGGCAAGGACCTCGCGCTGGAGCTGGACTACACCCCCTCCGCCGACGGCGCGTACCCGATCACCCTGGTGACGTACGAGATCGTCTGCGACAAGGGCAACAAGGCCGAGACCCTCCCGGCCACCAAGTCCTTCCTGAACTACATCGCCTCCGAGGACGGTCAGGGCCTGCTGGCGGACGCCGGCTACGCCCCGATGCCCGACGAGATCATCACCAAGGTCCGCGAGACCATCTCGGGCCTGAGCTGACCCGAGTGCGGTCAGGTTCCCCGGTCCGCCGGAGGACTTGACCGCACCGTCCGGTGCACCGCCGCCAGGAGCCCCCGAGACGCGGGCGGCTCCGTCCGGGCCGTCCCCCACGACGGCTCCGCAGACCGGAGAACCCGATGGACATATCGACACAGAATCCCGCAGCCCCACCAACTCCGCAGCCGACCGAGGCCGACGCCAAGCGCGCCGCCCGCGGCGCCACCCGCCCCGGAGACCGGATCTTCCTCGGCCTCTCGCGCGGCTCCGGCATCTTCGTCCTGGTCCTGATGGCCGCCATCGCGGCGTTCCTGACCTACCGCGCCGTGATCGCGATCAGCAAGGACGAGGCCAACTTCTTCACCAGCTTCGACTGGAACCCCAGCGGCGTGCCGCCGCAGTTCGGCATCGCGGTCCTCGCCTTCGGCACCGTCGTGTCGTCGGTGATCGCCATGGCCATCGCGGTCCCGGTCGCGGTCGGCATCGCGCTGTTCATCACCCACTACGCCCCGCGCAAGCTCGGCGGCACGATCGCCTACGTGATCGACCTGCTCGCCGCCGTGCCGTCCATCGTCTACGGCCTGTGGGGCGCCCTGGTCCTCGTACCGCATCTCAACGGCCTCTACGGCTGGCTGGACACCTACCTCGGCTGGACCGGCATCCTTCAGTGGAACGGCGGCGCCCCGCGCTCGCTGCTCACCGTCGGCATCCTGCTCGCGATCATGATCCTGCCGATCATCACCAACGTGAGCCGTGAGGTCTTCCGGCAGGTTCCGCAGATGCACGAGGAGGCGGCCCTCGCCCTCGGCGCCACGCGCTGGGAGGTCATCCGGATGTCGGTGCTGCCGTTCGGCCGCTCCGGCGTCATCTCCGCCTCGATGCTGGGCCTCGGCCGCGCGCTCGGCGAGACGATGGCCGTCGCGATGGTGCTGTCGCCGAGCTTCGACATCACCGCCAGCCTGCTCGACCCGGGCGGCGGCACGTTCGCCCAGAACATCGCCAGCAAGTTCAACGAGGCGACCGAGATGGGCCGGGACGCGCTGATCGCGTCCGGTCTGGTGCTCTTCGTGATCACCCTGCTGGTCAACGGCGCGGCCCGCCTGATCATCGCCCGCCGCAAGGAGTACTCGGGGGCCAACGCATGAGCAACGCGACTCTCACCGACAACCGCCCGCCCAGTTCGCTCAAGGGCGCGACCCTGCCGAAGTGGTTCGCGTGGGCGGTGGCCGCGGGCGCGGTCCTGCTGGGCATCGGCATCAGCTTCGCGGCCGGCCTGGACAGCTCCATCCAGTGGGCGCTGATCGCGGCGGTCCTCTTCGTGGCCGGCTCCTACGGCATCTCGGCCAGGGTCGAGGGCCGCCGGCAGGCCAAGGACCGGGTGGCGACCAGCCTGGTCTGGGTCGCCTTCGTACTGGCCGTGATCCCGCTGCTGTCCCTGGTCTGGACGACCGTCAAGCGCGGCGTCAAGGTCCTCGACGGGTACTTCCTCAGCCACTCGATGGGCGTGGTCGCCGACACCGAGCCCGGCGGCGGCATCTACCACGCCATCCTCGGCTCCCTGGAGCAGGTCGGCCTGGCCACCGTGATCTCGGTGCCGATCGGTGTGCTGACCGCGGTCTACCTGGTCGAGTACGGCCGGGGCCGGCTCGCCAAGGCGGTCACCTTCTTCGTCGACGTGATGACGGGCATCCCGTCGATCGTCGCGGGTCTGTTCATCCTCAGCCTGTGGATCCTGATCCTGGACATGGGCTACTCCGGCTTCGCCGGTTCGATGGCGCTGACCATCCTGATGATCCCGGTCGTGGTCCGCTCGACCGAGGAGATGCTGAAGCTCGTCCCGAACGAGCTGCGCGAGGCGTCGCTGGCGCTGGGCATCCCGAAGTGGCGCACGATCCTGAAGGTGGTCCTGCCGACCTCCATCGGCGGCATCACCACCGGCATCATGCTGGCCGTGGCCCGCATCGCCGGTGAGACGGCTCCGGTGCTGCTGCTGGTGTGGGGTTCGAACTTCATCAACAGCAACCCCTTCAAGGACCCGCAGGCGTCGCTGCCGATGTACATCTACCTCCAGTTCACCAACAGCGGCGGCCAGGGCGCGGCGTACGACCGTGCCTGGGCGGCGGCCCTGACGCTCATCGCGTTCATCATGATCCTCAACCTGGTGGCCCGCGGCATCGCCCGCTGGAAGGCTCCCAAGACCGGTCGCTAAGGCCCTCGACCCGACCCGAAAGAAGCAGTGATTCACATGGCCAAGCGCATCGATGTCAGCGGCCTCAACGCCTACTACGGCTCCTTCCTGGCCATCGAGGACATCTCGATGACGGTCGAGCCCCGTTCCGTGACGGCCTTCATCGGCCCGTCCGGCTGCGGCAAGTCCACGTTCCTCCGCACGCTCAACCGCATGCACGAGGTCACCCCCGGTGGCCGGGTCGACGGCAAGGTCATGCTCGACGACGAGAACCTGTACGGTCCCGGGATCGACCCGGTGGCGGTGCGGCGCGAGGTCGGCATGGTCTTCCAGCGCCCGAACCCGTTCCCGACCATGTCCGTCTACGACAACGTGGCGGCGGGCCTGAAGCTCAACGGCCGGTACAAGAAGTCCGAGATGGACGACGTGGTCGAGAAGTCGCTGAAGGGCGCGAACCTCTGGAACGAGGTGAAGGACCGCCTCAACAAGCCGGGCTCCGGTCTCTCCGGCGGCCAGCAGCAGCGGCTGTGCATCGCCCGCGCGATCGCGGTCGAGCCGAACGTCCTGCTGATGGACGAGCCCTGCTCGGCCCTGGACCCGATCTCCACCCTCGCCATCGAGGACCTGATCGGGGAGCTGAAGGAGCGCTTCACGATCGTCATCGTGACGCACAACATGCAGCAGGCGGCCCGGGTCTCGGACCGCACGGCGTTCTTCAACCTGGCGGCCGTCGGGCAGCCCGGCAAGCTCATCGAGATCGACGAGACGGAGCGGATCTTCGCCAACCCGTCGGTGCAGGCCACGGAGGACTACATCTCCGGCCGCTTCGGCTGAGCCTGCCCTCTCCGACTCCTCGTGGTGCTGCATGGCGGTGCCACCACGAGGAAAGGGCCCGCCCCCGGCTCCCGGGGGCGGGCCCATTGTCTTGGGCGCGGGTACACACAGCCGAGGCGCCGGCCCCCGTCAGAGCACCGCCAGTCGAACGATCCAGAACGACACCGCGGCCACCACCGCGGCCGCCGGCATCGTGATGAACCACCCCAGGACGATGTTCTTGGCGACCCCCCACCGCACGGCGTTCACCCGCTTCGTCGCTCCCACACCCATGATCGACGAGGTGATGACATGCGTCGTGGAGATCGGCGCGTGGAAGAGGAACGACGTGGCGAACATGATCGACGCGCCGGTCGTCTCCGCCGCGAACCCCTGCGGCGGATCCAGCTCGATGATCTTCCGCCCCAGCGTCCGCATGATCCGCCAGCCGCCGGCATACGTGCCCAGCGACAGCATCAGCGCGCAGACGATCTTCACCCAGACCGGAATCGCGTCGCCGTAGTCCTCGACGTCGGCGATGACCAGCGCCATCACCACGATGCCCATCGTCTTCTGCGCGTCCTGGAGGCCGTGCCCGAGCGCCATGCCCGCCGCCGACACCGTCTGCGCGATCCGGAAACCCCGCTTCGCCTTGTGCGGGTTGGACTTCCGGAACAGCCACATGATCGCCGTCATGACCAGGTAGCCGACGACCAGACCGACCACCGGCGAGATGAACATCGGCAGGATGATCTTGTCGACGACGCCGCCCCAGTACACCTTCGTACCGCCCGCCAGCGCCGCGCCCACCATCCCGCCGAACAGCGCGTGCGAGGAGGACGAGGGCAGGCCGAAGTACCAGGTGACGAGGTTCCAGACGATCGCCCCGATCAGCGCGGCGAAGAGGATGCCCATCCCCGTCGAGCCCTCGGGCGTCTCGATCAGCCCCTCGCTGACCGTCTTGGCGACCCCGGAGCCGAGGAACGCGCCGGCCAGGTTCATCACGGCGGCCATCGCGAGCGCCGCGCGGGGCGTCAGCGCCCGGGTCGACACGGACGTCGCGATCGCGTTGGCCGAGTCGTGGAAGCCGTTGGTGTAGGTGAAGAAGAGCGCGACCGCGACGGTCACGATCAAAGCGAAGGTGTCCATGACGTGGGCTCAGGACTCCTTGACCGCGATGGTCTCCACCGTGTTCGCCACGTGCTCGAATGCGTCGGCCGCTTCCTCCAGGACGTCCACGATCTGCTTCAGCTTCAGCACTTCGATCGCGTCGTACTTGCCGTTGAAGAGGTGGGCGAGCAGCTTGCGGTGGATCTGGTCGGCCTGGTTCTCCAGCCGGTTGACCTCGATCCAGTACTCGGTGAGGTTGTCCATCGTGCGCAGGTTGGGCATCGCCTCGGCGGTCAGCTCGGCGGCCCGGGCCAGCACCTCGATCTGCTGCTCGACGCCCTTGGGCAGCTCCTCCACGTTGTAGAGGACGACGAGGTCGACGGCCTCCTCCATGAAGTCCATGATGTCGTCGAGGGACGACGCGAGGGTGTAGATGTCCTCACGGTCGAACGGGGTGATGAACGAGGAGTTCAGCTGGTGGAAGATCGCGTGCGTCGCGTCGTCACCGGCGTGTTCCGCGGCCCGCATACGCTCTGCGATCTCGGCCCGGGCGGATGCGTCCGCCCCGAGCAGTTCCATCAGGAGTTTCGAGCCCGTGACGATGTTGTCCGCGGACGCGGCGAACATGTCGTAGAAGCTCGTCTCCCTGGGGGTCAGACGAAAGCGCACGTGGGGTCCTCGGTATGCATCGGTTTCGGTCAGGCTGATGCTAGGCGCATCATCCGGCCACGGCTAACGGGCCGTCCCCCAGTGTCGCCCATCAGGCACAGTGATGAGCAGGGGGGCGACTCGGGGCCTGTCCGCCAAGGGCCCTATACCCAGTGAAATTCGTTACCATATACCCACCCGGGGTATATCTCGGCGAGCTGTCTCACAGGAGGACGCGATGACGACCACAGAGGCCGGCGCCGCAGCGCCCGCCACCGGGACCGACGTGGTCACGGACCACGACCGCGGGGTGCACGGCTACCACAAGCAGAAGGACGAGCACCTCAAGCGGCTGCGCCGGATCGAGGGCCAGATCCGGGGCCTGCAGCGGATGGTCGACGAGGACGTCTACTGCATCGACATACTCACCCAGGTCTCCGCCTCCACCAAGGCCCTCCAGTCCTTCGCCCTCCAGCTGCTGGAGGAGCACCTGCGCCACTGCGTCGCGGACGCGGCCCTCAAGGGCGGCACCGAGATCGACGCCAAGGTGGCGGAGGCGACCAAGGCGATCGGGCGGCTGCTGCGCACCTGAGGCGGTCAGCTCCCGGTGGCCCGCCTGGCGCGTTCCCGTTCCTCGGCCACCCGCAGCACCTCGTCGATGCTCTCCGGACTGAGCCGGTCCCGCGCCGCCGACGCGGCGATGATCAGGTCCCCGCACAGTTCGATCTCGGCGAGGGCCACGTGGTCCTGAACCGCCGTACCGCCGACCGGAGCCACGCGCATCACCTCGTCTCTGCCAGTACCGGCTTCCTAGAGTAGGGAGCGCTTCACCCACCGCGCATGGCACGGACGGGCTAGTCCTCCTTGACAGCGGGCTCCTCGGCGATCTTGCCGGTGTAGATGTCGTCCGCGTCCGGCAGACGTACGGCGACGGGGACGCCGAAGTCGTAGAGGAGGGTCGTCGAGGCCACGGCGACCGGGCCGGCCCGCCGGCTGTTGGCGAAATCGAACCGGTGCCGGAGCTTGCGGACCCGGCCCCGGTCGTCGAGGTAGACGTCGAACGGCACCCGGGCGCTGGCGAACCCTTTCGCCGCCGCGCGCAGCGAGGTCCGGGCACCGCCGGTGGCCCGCGCGGCGGCCCATGCCAGGTCGGCGGTGCCCCGGTAGTGCGACACCGGGGTCCCGGCGACCGCCGTCCGTCCGACGTACCGCGCCTTTCGGGTGCCGCGCAGCACCTCAGCGGCGGCGAGCGGATCGGTGGCGCCGCCGGTCACCAGGTTGCCGTCGGCCAGCGTCGCCGTCTCGACCCGGACCCATTTGTCGGCCGGGACGCCGGCGCCCCGGTTCTTCATGAAGAGCGCGCCGGGGGTCAGCAGTTCGGTGATCGGGCGCCGGTCGCTGCTGCCCGCCGGGTCCTCGGGCAGCAGGACCTTCAGCCGCCCGCGCCGCCCGGCGAAGTCGTAGACGCCCTCGCCGCGGATGGTGACCCGGGTGCCGCCGCTGGCCATCTGCATCGACGTACGGGCCTTGGCGCTGCCCGCGGCCGTCAGCCGGTCGGCGGCGCCGCGCAGCGTCCGGACCGGGTCGCCGGAGCGGGCCCCGGGCGCCACGGCGGCGGTGTCGGAGCAGCCGCCGGCGCTCAGCGCGAGGCAGGCCGCGGCGCCCGCCGCGCCCAGCCGCCGGTGCTGTCCCTGCCGCCTGGTCATCGCCTGCCCACCCTCGTCCCGGGCCACCCGTCGGCTGGCCTAACGACGCCCGGCCGACCCCGGTAACGTGGTCGCCGTGGCACAGCAGGACGGTCTTGACGCTCCCCGGGACCTCCCGGACCTTCCGGAACACACCACTACGACGGTCGAGCAGGGCCCGTTCTGCTCGGCCCGCTGCTCCTGCGGCTGGCGCGGCCCGGCCCGCCGGGCCAGAAGTCTGGCCAGAACCGACGCCCGCGAGCACGCCGGCCCCTGACCGGCCGGCCCCCACCGGAACCTCCGGCCCCCGCCGCCCGTCTCGTTCCACATGGACCGGCTACTTTCCTCGGCGGCGCCGCGGGCGCCGGCCTGACGGCGACGGTGGCGACGACGGCCGCCTGCGACACCGGCGGCGGCGCGGGCGGCGGTGCGGGCGACGACGGCACGGGCGACGGCGGCGCGGGCGACGGCAAGAACAGCCGCTCACCGGCGAGCGGCTCCGCCCGCGCGTCCGCCCCCGCCGACTGGACCGCCCTCGCCCGCTCCCTCGACGGCACCCTGATCCGCCCCGGCGACGCCGGCTGGGCACCCGCCCGGCAGCTCTACAACACCCGCTTCGACACCCTGCGGCCCGCCGCCGTCGCCTACGTCGCCCACGCCGACGACATCCGCACCGCCCTGGCCTACGCCCGCGCCCACGGGGTCCGCCCGGCGATCCGGGGCGGCGGCCACTCCTACGCGGGCTGGTCCTCCGGCGACGGCCGGCTGATCGTCGACGTGTCGCGGCTCGACGGGGTGCGCGCCTTCGGCGACGAGGCCGTCGTCGGTGCCGGGGCCCGGCTGATCGACGTCTACCGCGGGCTGGCCGCCAAGGGCGTCACCGTCCCGGCCGGTTCCTGCCCCACCGTCGGCATCGGCGGCCTCGCGCTCGGCGGCGGCCACGGTGTCGTCTCCCGCGCCTACGGCCTGACCTGCGACAGCCTGACCGGCGCGACGCTGGTCACGGCCGACGGCACCCTGCTCACCGCGACCGCCGACGACCACCGCGACCTGTTCTGGGCGCTGCGCGGCGCCGGCAACGGCAACTTCGGCGTCGTGACCGAGCTGCGGTTCCGTACCCACCCGGCGGCCCGGGGCGTCACCGCGTATCTGACCTGGCCCTGGCAGCGGGCCGCGGCGGTGGTCGGCGCCTGGCAGGAGTGGGGGCCGGACCAGCCCGACGAGATCTGGTCGTCACTGCACCTGGACAGCGCGGCCGGCGGCCCGCCCACCGTCTCCGTCTCCGCCTTCTCGCTCGGCGGCTACGGCGGACTCCAGAACGCCGTCGACCGCCTCGCCGACCGGATCGGCGCCCCGGCGAGCGGCGTCACCCTGAACCGGCACACCTACCAGGAGACGATGGACGCGTACGCCGGCTGCGCGGCCTTCTCCCAGGGCACCCGGTGCCGGCTGCCCGGCACGGTCCCGGGCCGCTCCCCGGACGGCGCCCTGGAGCGGGAGACGTACGCGGCCCGCTCGGACTTCTTCGACCGCTCGCTGTCGGCGGCCGGCATCCAGACCCTGCTGGCGCGGCTGCGCTCGGTGCGCGGCGGCACCGGCAGCGTCGCGCTCACCGCGCTCGGCGGGGCGGTCAACCGGGTCGCCCCGACGGCCACCGCCTTCGTGCACCGCCGCTCCCGGCTGCTCGCCCAGTACCTGGTCGCCTGGCCGGCCGGCGAGAGCGGCGCCACCGGCCGGTCCTGGCTGCGGGCCGCGCACCGCGCCATGCGGCCGCACGCCTCGGGCGCCGCCTACCAGAACTACACCGACCCGGAGCTGACGGACTGGCGGACGGCGTACTACGGGGCCGCCGCGCCCCGGCTGGCGAAGGTGAAGCAGCGCTACGACCCGGACCGCCTGTTCACCTTCCCGCAGGCCATGTAGCGGGCAGGCCCTGCAGCGGGCTACGCGGCGAGGTCCCGCTCGCCCGCCTCGGCCGGCTCCCGCTCGGCGCGGGCGCCCGGGATCACCGCGTCCCGTCCCCCGTGCGCGGCTCGCCCCCGCGCGCTGATCAGCCACCCGGCGCGCGGGGAGCGCTCGATCGCCCGGGCCAGCGGGGTCAGCAGGGCCATGGCGACCGGCGACAGCAGCAGCGCCACCGCGGTGCCCAGCGCGAAGCCGCCGACCACGTCGGTCGGGTAGTGCACGCCCATGTAGACCCGGCAGAGCCCGCCGAGCAGCGCCAGCACGATGGCGACGACGCCGAACTTGCGGCGGGTCACGAAGAGCGCGATGGCCATCGCCATCAGCAGGGTGGCGTGGTCGCTGACGAAGGAGAAGTCGTTCTTGCCGTCGACGAGGACGTCCAGGCCCTGGTGGTCCTTGAACGGCCGGGGCCGCTCCACGAACCCCCGGATCGGCACGTTGACCAGGACCGCGATGCCGGCCGCGAGCGGTGCCCAGGCCAGCGCGGCCACCGCCGGGGCCGCGTCCTCGCCACCCCGCCGCCGCACGCCCCACCAGCACCACAGGACCAGCGCGACGATGGCGAACAGCAGCCCGTACTCGCCGACGAACTCCATGATCCGGTCGAACCAGTGCGGCGCGTCCTTGGCCAGGCCGTTGATGTCGTAGAGCAGGTCGACGTCGGGGTTCGACCCGGATTCGGCGAGTCCAGCCATGGTGCTGCGGCCCCTTCGTCATGTTCTTCGGCGCGTCCTTGCGCGCGCCGCCCCTGCCACCCCCGTGGTTGTAGATCCGCTGGGCGTCCGCCGGTTCGCACACCTACGCCAACAGGAACGCACGGCCCCCGTTGTTCCGTTCCACACTCCACCGAATGATCACGCAGACGTTATCGAAGAGAGACTCATCACCGCAGCTCAGGGGAGGGGTTCACGCTCGGTTCAGGCGTTGCCGGGGAGCGCTTTCGCGCCATCCTCGGTCACCCGGGTGGCACCGAAGTAGTCCGGGGTGTCGATCGGGTCGAACCGGATCACGGCACCCGTACGCGGCGCATCGATCATGTAGCCGCCGCCGACATAGATCCCGACATGCCGGATTGCGCGGGAATTGGTCAGGTCGTCCGAGAAGAACACCAGATCGCCGGGGAGCAGCTCGTCCCGGGCGGGGTGCGGTCCCGCGTTGTACTGGTCGTTGGCGACCCGGGGCAGGGTGATCCCCACCGACTCGTAGGCGGCCTGCGTCAGACCCGAGCAGTCGAAGCGTCCGCCCTGGTCAGCGGTGCCGGTGCCGCCCCAGAGATACGGCGTGCCGAGCTTGCCCTGGGCGTAGGTGATGGCGCCGGCGGCCTGCTCGGAGGGGTCGACCCGGGTCTCGGGCGCCGCGAAGCTCTCCGCGAGCGTGGTGATCGTCTTGACGTAGTTCTGGGTCTCCGCGTACGGCGGGACGCCCCGGTAGCGGATCACCGCGTCAGGACCGGCGTTGTAGGCGGCCAGCATGTTTTCGGTCAAGTTCCCGGCAACGGACTTCACGTACGACGCGAGCGAGCAGTCGTAGGCGGCCGCCGACGCGATCGCGTCGGCCGGGTCCCACACGTCCCGGTCCCCGTCCCCGTCCCCGTCCACCCCGTGCACCGCCCAGGTGCTGGGAATGAACTGCGCCATCCCCTGCGCCGCCGCCGCGCTCTGCGCCTTGGGGTTGAAGCCGCTCTCCTGGTAGAGCTGCGCGGCGAGCAGTGCCGGGTTGATGGCGTCGCAGAGCCGGCCCGCCTTGGCCACCATCCCCTCGTACGCGGCGGGCACCGACCCCTTGGCCAGATTCTTCGTGCCGCCGCTCACGCCGTTGGCCAGATTCCCGGCGACCATGTACACGCCGACCACGAGCAGCATGACGAAGCCGGTCCCGAGACCGACCGCCGCACCACCGAGCACCCACACTTTTCGCACGGCTCAACCTTGCCCCACCCAGCCGCTGTTCAGCACTCCTTCCCGCAAGAGTGGCGTTATTCAGCCTTGAACCGACCGACCTGACGTCTTGACAGACCGCCGGTCCCCCGCCCTCCGCACCGAAGGCCCTCACACAACAGAGGTAGCCTTCGCCCACGGAACGAGTGAACCCGCTCACCCACTCGCCCGACGGCCCGGCCAACCCGTGGACCTGACGGACCGTAGGAGGGCCTAACGACGAAACCACACGACAGGTTCCGCTTCAGCCTGATTGCCCGGCGTGACCTGCCGTGATACACAGAGTCACCATGTGATGCCTTGCCCTCGGACCCCGCGCCTGCGTGAGCGCCCGGCGTGAACCGGTGGCAAGGTATTCGTACGAAACCCGCCAATCAATGACGCCAAGTCGACATACGACAGCGGCATTGTCGGCGACAATGAGGCTTGACCTCTGCACGACCGCAGAGGATGCGGAACTACCCACCAGGGGCGGTGACTTACATGCTCTTTGCGGCCGACAAGGGAGACATCAACACCATCATCGGCGGGATCGCTCCGGACTGGGGCCCCTTCGGTGCGCTGGGGACCGAGGCGAAGACGATGGTCCAGGTCGTCATGGCGGTCGCCATCCTGCTCTGCCTCGGCATCGCCATCTGGGGCGCCGCCAAGCAGCGCATCGGCGCCACCGCGCTGCGCGACACCTTCAGCGCCGAGCAGGGCAAGGGCCTGATCATCGCCGGTCTGACGGGCGTCTTCATCATCGGATCGCTCGGCACGCTGTTCACCATCGTCTACGGCATGGCCGTGTAGCCGGCCTCCGGTCCGAGAAGCCCGCCGCCACGGGCCCGCCGGCCTCCCGTTTCCTTCCTCCCCAACCACCACCCGCCCGTCGTGCCCCCCGGCTGAGGTTGCGTCACCCTGATGTCGAGTCACCACACCGCGCCCGCGCGGCAACCAGCGCGGCTACCGTCGTACTACTACGGCACGGGGTACGGGCACGAGGTCACCCACGACGTCGAGGGGGCGTACGCGGCATGAGTCTCGGAGACGACCAGCGAGCCTTGGGCGATTACGGCGGCACCCGCACCCGGCTGCCCGAGGGCGACGGCGACCCGTACGGCGCCCCGCGCAGAGGCGGCCGGTCCTCCTCCCGGAGCCTGGTCACGGTGGTCGGCGTGGTGGTCGCCCTGATCGCCGCGATCGCCTTCGCGAACCGTGGCCCAGACGGTTCCGCGACCTCGGCGGAATCCGCCGACAAGCCCAAGACCTCGGCGACCGCCCCGACCGGGAACCAGCCGGTCGGCGCCGGCTTCGCCCACGACGAACAGGGCGCGCAGAGCGCCGCGGCCAACTACGCGGTGACCCTCGGCTCCGCCGGCATGTTCGCCAAGGACACCCGGCACGAGATCGTCGACGCGCTGTACACACCGGCCGCGGCGGCCGAACTCAAGGGCCCGATGGACGCGGCGTACTCGGCCGCGTTCCTCGCCAAGCTGGGACTGGACGCCGACGGCGGGGCCCCCGAGGGCAGCACCTTCGTCTCCCGGACGACTCCGCTGGGCGCCACCGTCGAGAGCTACACCGCCACCGACGCCAAGGTCTCCGTCTGGTCCATGGGCCTGCTGGGCATGGCCGGCGAGAAGTCCACCCTCCCCGTCACCACGACGTGGCACACCTGGACGGCCGACCTGCGCTGGACCGACGGCGACTGGAAGATCGTCAAGGACACACAGAAAGACGGCCCCGCCCCGGTCCCCGGCGACGACCGGGCCGCCACGTCCGAAGAGATCAGCAAGGCCATCGAGGAGTACGGAGGGTTCACGTATGCCCGGTAACCCGCGTCGTGCACTCAAGCTGGCCGGAGCGCTGACGGCCGTACAGACCGCTGTCGTCCTGCTGGCGACGCGAGCCGTCGCCGCGCCCACCCCCGACCCCTCACCGAGCGGCAGCCCCTCGCCGTCGTCGTCGTTCGACTGCAGCAACATCTCCGGCGAGGCGAAGGACCTCTGCGAGCAGGGCAACGGCATCACCGACGGCACCACCCCGTCCGTCGACAGCACCGCCGACCCCCTCTCCTCCCTCGCCAAGGGCTGCGCCGAGGCCGCCGCCTGGACCGTGGACAAGCTCAGCGAGGCGGTGAAGGACACCGCCAACGTCGACTTCACCAACCCCAAGTTCCTCCAGCAGTACGCCGTCGTCTTCGCCGCCTCCACCATCCTCACCCTGGTGCTGTGGCTGCTGGCGGTCGCCAAGCGCGCCGTGCGCGGCGTCCCGCTGGCCACCGCGCTGTCCGAGGCGGTCGGCTTCCTCTGGCTGACCGTCCTCGCCTCCGCCTTCACGCCGCTGATCCTCTACACCGTCGTCTCCGCCACCGACGGCGTCACCGAGGTCCTCGCCAAGGCCACCGGCGACCAGACGGACACGTTCTTCGGCACCTTCTCCGGCGCCCTGGAGAAGGGCGAGGACATCGGCGGCGGCCCGATCATGCTGATCGTGGTCTCCCTGGTCTCCATCCTCGCGGCCGGCGTCCTGTGGCTGGAACTGGTCATCCGCGCCGCCCTGCTCTACGTCGGCGCCCTGCTCGGCACCGTGGTCTACGCCGGCCTGGTCGACAAGAACCTGTGGGGCCACGTCCGCCGCTGGGCCGGGATCATGATCGCCGTGATCCTGGTCAAACCGGTCATCGTGATCGTCCTCGGCCTGGCCGGCGCGCTCTCCGCCGACGACGGACCGGACGCCTTCTCCGCCGTCGTCTCCGGCCTCGCCATCATCCTGCTGGCCATCTTCGCCTCCGCGATGATCTACCGCTTCGTCCCCGGCTTCGGCGACGAGATCGCCGGCTCCCGCAACAACCGTCTGATGCAGGGCGCCGAGAACAAGGCCGCCGCCGTGATCAGCAGCCCCGCCACCCTCGTCGCCCAGGGCATCAAGACCCACAGCACCCGGCACAACGGCGACGGGGGCGGCGGCCAGTCCGCCGCCGCCCGCCCGTCCAACCCCGCCTCCGGCGGCGTCGCCGCGCACAGCACCCGCCCCTCGGGCGGCGGCGGAAACGTCCCCTCCGCCGCCCCCGCGCCGCGCTCCGGCAACCCGCTGAACTCCCCCCACGCCGGCAACACCCGCAACAGCAAGAGCACAGGAGGTGACGGGCGTTGACGACCGAGTCCCACGTGTCCCATCCGGTCACGCCCCGCCGTACGTATCTGATCGGCCGCGCCCGGCCGAACGCGATCGTCGGCCGCAACCGCGAGACCGGCGAGATCGCGCTGATCGTGGTGGGCGCCTTCCTCGGCATGATGTGCGGGCTGCTGGTCCCCGTCCTCGCCCTGCGCATCGTGCTGCTCGCCGGTTTCCCCATGCTCGCGCTGGCCGCGGTCTACGTGCCGTACAAGCACCGCACCTTCTACAAGTGGTTCGAGATCAACCGCAGCTACAAGCGCACCCTGCGCACCGGCACCACCTACCGTTCCGGCGCCGTCGAGGCCGGCACCCGCATCGACGGCCGCGAGGTCGAGGTCGGCCCGCCGCCCGGCATCGGCCGCATCACCTGGCTGGCCGCCCCCTTCGGCCCCGACGAGATCGCCGTACTGCTGCACGCCGACCGCAAGACGGTCACCGCCGCCATCGAGATCGAGGGCCCCGGCGTCGGCCTGCGCGACTCCGAGGACCAGGAGGCCCTGGTCGACCGGTTCGGCACGCTGCTCAAGCACGTGGCCAACGGCGACGGCTTCGTCACCCGCCTCCAGATGCTCGCCCGCACCCTGCCCGCCGACCCCGACGCGCACGCCAAGGACGTCTCCCAGCGCGGCGACGAGAAGTCCCCGCCCTGGCTCCAGCAGTCCTACGACCAGCTCCAGTCGATGGTCTCCACGAGCAGCGAGCAGCACCGCGCCTACCTGGTCGCCTGCATGCACTTCACCCGCGAACTGGCCGCCGAGGCCAACGCGATGGCCCGCGCCTCCCGCCCGCACGGCGGCCGCAAGCTGGACCGCGACGCCGGTCTGGCGGTGGTCATGGCCCGCGAGCTGACCGACATCTGCTCGCGCCTCCAGGAGGCCGACATCCGGGTCCGCCAGCCGCTCGGCCAGGGCCGGCTCGCCTCCCTGGTCCACTCCATGTACGACCCGGACCACCCCATCGACCACATCCAGGCGATGACCAAGCGCAACGCCTGGCCGGCCGAACTGGACGCCATGGAGCCCACCTACCTCCAGGCCAAGACCCGCGAGTCGGTCACCCGCGCCCCCTGGTGCCACGCCACCGCCTGGGTGAAGGAGTGGCCGATGACCCCGGTCGGCGTCAACTTCCTCGCCCCGCTCCTCGTGCACACCCCGGACGTCATCCGCACGGTCGCCGTCACCATGGACCTCGAACCCACCGAGGTCGCCATCGAGCGCATGCTGACCGAGAAGACCAACGACGTGGCCGAGCAGTCCCGCGCCGCCAAGATGAACCGCACCGTCGACCCGCGCGACATGGCCGCCCACGACCGCCTGGACCAGCGCGGCGAGGACCTGGCCAGCGGCGCGGCCGGCGTCAACCTGGTCGGCTACATCACCGTCTCCTCCCGCAACCCCGAGGCCCTGGCCCGCGACAAGCGGACGATAAGGGCGTCGGCCGGCAAGTCGTACCTGAAACTGGAGTGGTGCGACCGCGAGCACCATCGCGCCTTCGTGAACACGCTTCCGTTCGCCACCGGCATCCGAAGGTAGGGGCTGAGCCTGATGCGGGATCCGCTGACCATCCTCACCGAGGCCTTCACGTCCTTCCTGTTCGGGAAGGTGGAGACGACCCGCCTGCCGGTCCGCACCTCCACGGGCCAGGCCCAGGCCGTCTACCTCCCCACCGCCGCCCCCGGCCTCGGCGACTCCGGCGTGATCATCGGCCGCGAGGTCTACTCCGGCAAGGGCTACATCTACGACCCCTTCCAGCTCTACGGCCAGCAGCTGCCGGCCCCGCACTGGCTGGTCCTGGGCGAGTCGGGCAACGGCAAGTCCGCGCTGGAGAAGACGTACGTCATGCGCCAGCTCCGCTTCAAGGACCGCCAGGTCGTCGTGCTGGACGCGCAGGGCGAGGACGGCGTCGGCGAGTGGAACCTCATCGCCGAGGAGCTGGGCATAACGCCCATCCGGCTGGACCCGACGGCCGCCCTGGACCTCGGCATCCGCCTCAACCCGCTCGACCCGGCCATCACCACCACCGGCCAGCTGGCCCTGCTGCGCACGATCATCGAGGTGGCCCTCGGCCACGGCCTGGACGAACGCGCCGGCTTCGCCCTGAAGGTCGCGCACGCCTACGTCAACGAGACGATCGTCGAACGCCAGCCCGTCCTCACCGACATCGTCGAACAGCTCCGCCACCCCGAGCCCGAGTCGGCCGAGGCGATGAACGTCGCCATAGACGACGTACGCGCCTGGGGCCTGGACGTCGCCCTGGTCCTGGACCGCCTGGTCGACGGCGACCTGCGCGGCATGTTCGACGGCCCGACCACGGTCGGCATCGACCTGGACGCCCCGCTGATCGTCTTCGACCTCTCCCACATCGACCGCAACTCCATCGCCATGCCGATCCTGATGGCGATCGTCGGCGTGTGGCTGGAGCACACCTGGATCCGCCCCGACCGCAAGAAGCGCATCTTCCTGGTCGAGGAAGCCTGGCACATCATCAACAGCCCGTTCGTGGCCCAGCTCTTCCAGCGCCTGCTGAAGTTCGGCCGCCGGCTCGGGCTGTCCTTCGTCGCGGTCGTCCACCACCTCTCCGACGTGGTGGACGGCGCGGCGGCGAAGGAAGCGGCCGCGATCCTGAAGATGGCCTCGACCAGGACGATCTACGCGCAGAAGGCCGACGAGGCGCGCGCCACCGGCCGTGTCCTGGGCCTCCCCCGCTGGGCGGTGGAGATCATCCCGACCCTGACTCCCGGCATCGCCGTCTGGGACGTCAACGGCAATGTGCAGGTCGTCAAACACCTGATCACCGAGACCGAACGCCCCCTGGTCTTCACCGACCGCGCGATGACCCAGTCCTCCGCCGACTTCGCCGACGACGCCCTGCGCGCCGCCGAACTGGAGGCCGAGGAACGGGCGGCGGCCTTCGTGGAACAGCACCTCGGCGACTCGTCCGAATCGACGGTGGCGTAGAAGGGGAACGAACCGATGAGACCGGACGACCGGCGGACGGACGGCCACAGCGGCGGCGGCATCCCCGACGGGCTGCTGCTCGGCCTCCTCGGCTTCCTCCTCGGCATGACCGTGCTGGTGTGGACGGCGACCGGCCTGTCCGCCCTGTTCGCGCACGGCGCCTGGCCCGGCGGCCTCACCTTCACCCACACCCCGCTGGCCATGCGGCACCTGATCGCCCACCCGCACGACCTCCCCGGCGCCTGGCCCGGCATCCCCGCCGCCGCCCTGTCCGGCTACGGCCTGTTCTGGGGCCTGTTCATCGGCCAGCTGATGATCCTGGTGGTCCTCACCGTCTTCGTCCTTGGCACCCTGGCGAGATGGCGGGCGGTGCGGCAGCGCAGGCGGGAAACCCCACCGCCGCCGTACGAGGTCCCCACCCCAAGGGCGCCGCTGCCGGAGACCCAAGCCGCGCCCGAGCCCCGCACCTCCGCGGCCGAGGGCAAACGGCTGGGTGGGGGTGGGTGGGAGACAAGCCGCCCCGAGGGCGCGGTCCACTACGCACCCCGCGAAACCCACCACACCACCGCGACCGAAACGCTCACCGACGCCGAGGGCCCCGCCCTCGTCCTCACCTCGAACCCCGCCCTCTGGCAGGAGACAAAGGACGCCCGGGCCAAACTCGGCCCCGTCCACCTCTACGACCCCAGCCACCGCTGCGACACCCCGGACCGCCTCCACTGGTCCCCCACCACCGGCTGCGAGGAAAAGGAAACAGCCACCGCCAGAGCCACCGCCCTGCTGGCCCCCGTACGCCCCACCGCCCGCCTGGACCAGGCGATCACCGACACCGCGGTCACCCTCCTGCGCAGCTACCTGCACGCCGCCGCCGTGGACACCCGCACCGTCCGCCACGTCCACCGCTGGTCCCAGGGCACCCAGGTCCAGGACGCCGTACGCATCCTCCGCACCAATCCCAGAACGGCTCCCGGCGCGGCCGGCGAACTCGAAGCGGCCCTCACCGCCCACCCCGAACGCCGCGACATGGCCCACCAGTTGATCACCCGTGCGCTGGCCGCCCTCTCCACCCTCAACATCCGGGAGAGCTGCACCCCGCACCGAAATGACACCCTCGCCCTGGATTCCTTCATCCAGGAAGGGGGAACGCTTTACGTGGTAGGTGAACCCATCGAGGACCCCAGGACATCCCCGGGCGCGATGCCGCTCCTGACGGCCCTCGTCTCCAGCGTGGTCGAGCACGGCCGGCGCATGGCCGAACGGTCATCCTCCGGTCGGCTCGACCCACCATTGACACTCGTCCTCGACGACGTCGCCGCGGTGGCCCCGCTCCCCCAGCTGCCGGAGCTGCTGGCCACCGGTGCGGACCGGGGCCTGCCCACGCTGGCCCTGCTCCGCTCCCGCGAGCAGGCCCGCGCCCGCTGGCCGCACGACGAACTGCCGGTCTGACTCAGCCCCGTTCGTCGAGCACGTACTCCAGCTCGCACTTCCCCGCGGCGTCCGTCGGCAGGGTCACCGTCCGCCCGCTCGGCATGAACCCGAGTTTGCGGTACAGCCCCTGGGCCCGCCCGTTGTCCTGGTGCACGTAGAGCCGCATCCGCTCCACCTGGCGCTGCCAGGCCCACTCCAGGCCGGCGGCGAACAGCGCCTTGGTCAGCCCGCTCCCCCGCCACTCGGGCCGCACATACACCCCGACGACATGCCCCTGCCGGCGCTCCACGGGACAGCCGGCCCAGTCCGTCGTCCCGGGCTCCTCGATCAGCACGGTCACCGTCCCGAGCCATGCCCCGCCCGGCCCCTCGGCGATCACCTGCCGCACCCGCTCCGAGCCCTCCGCGCCCCCGGCGGCCCGCTCCTGCCAGAAGACGTCCGGCCGCGCCACGGCCTCCTCATACGTGTCCAGGAACGCGATGTGCGCGACCGGGTCCCGCAGCATGCGCAGGGCCAACTCCCGCACGGCCGTCCACTCGTCGGCACGGATCGGCCGGATCAGGTAGTCACCAGGAGGCGAGGAAGTCATGCCGGTCAAGGTAGTACCCCGGCCCGACCTTCCTCACCTCATTTACGCCTGCCGGCCCTGAACGCAGAAAACCCCCGCATCTGACGATGCGGGGGTTTCCCTGATAAGAATTGTTCGGCGGCGTCCTACTCTCCCACAGGGTCCCCCCTGCAGTACCATCGGCGCTGTAAGGCTTAGCTTCCGGGTTCGAAATGTAAC